>JAFWXY010000122.1 GCA_017522905.1 Clostridia bacterium | reverse complement strand
GGTCATCCTTGAAAAGATCGGCATCAAGGTCGGTGACGACATAAGATGCGCTATCGCGGAGGTTCCCTTCGAGCACGAATTTGTCCAGGAGGAGCTTATGATGCCTATTCTGGGTATCGTTCGCGTCAAGGACATAGACGAAGCTATCAAGCTTGCGGTCAAGGCTGAGCACGGCAACCGCCATACAGCACATATGCATTCCAAAAACATCGACAACCTCACGGCGTTTGCACGCGCGGTTGAGACCACTATATTTGTAAAGAACGCTCCCTCTTACGCAGGAATCGGATTCGGCGGCGAGGGACACACGACCTTTACGATCGCAGGTCCTACCGGTGAGGGTATCACATCGGCTCGCTCCTTTACAAGAAAGCGCCGTTGCGTAATGGTCGACAGCTTCCGTATTATTTAATAATAGGAAGAACAGCAAATTTTCAGAAAGGACAGAAACAAAATGGATATTACAGCTTCCCAGATCGAAAGCATAGTTCGCTCCGTGATAAGCTCCATGGGTGCAGGCGCATCCGCTCCTAAGGCGGCAGGCTCCATCCCCACAAAGGCTCGCGTCGCAATGCTTACCGGTACAAAGAAGATTGAAGTACAAGAGCTTCCCATTCCTCCGCTCGGTGACGACGACATTCTCATCCGCGTTGAGGGTGCGGGAATCTGCGGTACAGACGTTCATGAATGGAAGTCCGACCCGTTCGGCCTTATACCCGTTATCCTCGGTCACGAGGGCACCGGTGAGGTCGTTGCAGTCGGAAAGAACATCAAGGTCGACACCGCAGGAAAGCCTCTCGGAGTTGGCGACAAGATCGTTACCTCTGTTATCAGCTGCGGCGAATGCTACGCATGCCGCATGGTTCCCGGAAGAACAAACCTCTGCGACAATCAGGGCGTTTTCGGACTTATCGGTGACAGGAGAGGTCAGAATGAAGGCAACCGCGTAAACGGTTGGTTTGCAGATTACATGGTTATCAAGGGCGGACTCGGCGCTACATATTTCCAGGTCAACGAGCTTGACCTCAAGCAGAGAATGATCCTTGAGCTTGCTTGCGTTTGCGTACACGCACTTGAGAGAGGTCAGAAGACGGGTCTTCTCAACTTCGGCTCCAAGGTCCTCGTTCAGGGCTGCGGACCTGTTGGTCTTGTTATGATCACTGTTCTCCGCGCTGCCGGTATCAACCACATCATCGCAGTTGACGGTAATGAGGACAGACTTAAGGTCGCACAAAAGATGGGCGCTAAGACAACTATCTGCTTCCGCCGTCCCGATGAGGACACTCTTGATAAGAGAGTTGCAAAGGTCAAGGCAATCGCTAACGGCGTTGGCGTTGACTTTGCTTACCAGTGCACAGGTGCCCCTGTTGCAGCTGCAGATATTTACAGCTACATCCGCCGCGGCGGCGGTATGTGCGAAATGGGCTTCTTCGTAAACAACGGCGAGTATCAGGTTAACCCCCACCTCGCTATGTGTAACAAGGAGATCGACATCGTAGGCTCCTGGGACTACTCCGCAGAGGATTATCCTAAGACAGTGGCATTCCTTAAGCAGTGCCGCGAGATGAACATCCCGATCGAGGATCTCATTACTCACTCCTTCCCCCTCGACAAGATGAACGAGGCTATGGAAACAAACGTTGCTCAGGCAGGAATCAAGATCTGCTATATCAACGAGTGATAAGAGGGCGCAAATATGGCAGCTCTCGGTATGATAGAGGTCTACGGCTACACGACCTCGATAGTTGTTGCAGACGTCGTTGCCAAGACGGCTGACGTAAAAGTTGTAGCCATTGACAAGAACAAGCCTGCAAATGCAGATGCTTGTCCCGTACCGCTCGTTATGGTGGTCAAGTTTATGGGTAACGCAGGTGCAGTTCAGTCTGCACACGATGCAGGTGTTGCCGAGGCAGAGCGCCGCGGACTTTACATCACGTCAAAGGTTATCGCGGGACTTGACGATCAGGTTCAGTGGTTTGCAGATCTTACCGCAACAGGCAAGGATAAGCTCAGAAATCTCGACAAATAAGTCGGATACACAAAATTTATAAAAAATTATTTGAAAATAAAAGGAGAAAAAACTCATGAATGAAGCACTTGGAATGGTAGAGACCAGAGGACTTGTAGCTGCTATCGAGGCAGCAGACGCAATGGTAAAGGCAGCGAACGTACAGCTTATCGGCTCCGAGAAAATCGGTAGCGGACTCGTAAGCGTTATGGTTCGTGGCGACGTTGGCGCAGTTAAGGCTGCTGTTGAGGCAGGCGGCGCTGCTGCAGCTCGTCTTGGCGAGGTTGTTGCAACTCACGTTATTCCCCGCCCCCACACCGACGTTAACAAGCTTCTCCCCACACTCGGTTAAGTAAAAGTGAAGAGTGAAAGGTGAAGAGGTAAAGCTTCGCTTTTCACTCCCAAAATTACTTATTAAGGAGAAAAACTATGGAAAACGCTATCGCTTTGCTTGAGGTTCAAGCTATGGTAACGGCTATCGTTGGTCTTGACGCAATGGTCAAGGCGGCGAACGTCAAGCTTATCCACGTTGAAAAGCGTCTTGGCGGAAGACTCGTAACAGTAGTTGTCGAGGGCAATGTTTCCGCAGTAACTGCTGCTCTTGAGGCAGGAGTTGAGGCGGCAAAGGCCGTTGGTAACGTTGCATGCGCAGAGGTTATCGCTCGTCCGCACGCAGACATCGTGAGATTTATTAAAACAGATAAGGGCGTTTAATTTCGCACCTGTTATAACACTAAAATTATCGGGGTGACCCCGAATAATCTAAATCTTAAAAATTTTTATCCAAAAAGGAGAATTTTACTATGAATGAAGCTCTTGGAATGGTAGAGACCAGAGGACTTGTAGCTGCTATCGAGGCAGCAGATGCTATGGTTAAGGCAGCAAACGTACAGCTGATCGGCTCCGAGAAGATCGGTAGCGGACTCGTAAGCGTTATGGTTCGCGGCGACGTTGGCGCAGTTAAGGCTGCTGTTGAGGCAGGCGGCGCAGCTGCAGCAAACCTCGGTGAGGTTGTTGCAACTCACGTTATTCCCCGTCCTCACACCGACGTTAACAAGCTTCTCCCCACACTCGGCTAATATAAGTCGATTTGGAGGAAGTCCCGGGACGTGTCCTACCCGTTTTTGCGGGTGGGACACCCCGCCCCCCTAACTCTTTTAAATTTTCGTATATCTGCGCTCAAGGGTGTTTTTGAACGTTTTTATATGAAAATTTGCGAGAATTTCTGAAAGGAGTTCTATCATGAACATATCTAACATCGAAATTGAAGCTATCGTTAAAAGGATAGTTTCCGAGATGGAGGACGGCGGTGCAAAGACATCCGCTCCCCAGAAAACAGGCTACGAGATCCCCGTTGGTATCTCTAACCGCCACATTCACCTCTCCCAGGAGCATCTTGAGATACTTTTTGGCAAGGGTTACTCCCTTACCCACTTCAAGGATCTCTCCCAGCCCGGTCAGTACGCTTGCAAGGAGACACTTACAATCGTGGGTCCTTCTATGCGCTCTATCGAGGGTGTCCGTGTTCTCGGCCCCGTTCGTCGCGCAAGCCAGGTTGAGATATCGGTTACAGATTCCTATATTCTCAAGGTCAAGCCCCCCGTACGAGAGTCGGGTAAGATCGCAGGATCTGCTCCTATAACAATTATCGGTCCTAAGGGCATCGTTCAGCTCTCAGAGGGCTGTATCATAGCAAACCGCCACATCCACATGTCTCCCGATGACGCAGCTCACTTTGGTGTTAAGGATGGCGACTATATCGACGTTGACGCGATGAGCGGAACCAAGCGCACACGCTGGTTTGACGTTCAGGTCCGCGTTCACAAGGACTTCCGCCTTGAAATGCACGTTGACACCGATGATGCTAACGCAGTTGGCTTCAAAAATGGCTCTACCGTAGTTCCCGTTAAGTAATTTATTAAGAGGTAATATAAAATGTTAAGAGGAAAAGTAATAGGAAATATCGTATCTACGAATAAGCTCGACAAGCTCGTTGGCTTCAAGTTCCTTGAGATACAGCTTATCGAGAACACACAGCTTACTGACAAGTACATCGTTGCTGTTGACCGCACGGTAAGCGCGGGTATCGGCGAAGAGGTGCTTATTACGACTGGAAGCGGTGCGAGAATGGCGCTTTGCGACGAGAGCTGCCCCATTGACGCAGTTGTTGTCGGAGTTGTAGATAAGATTCAGTAGTAGGTAGTAGGTAATATTAAGGTAAATATAAATCAACAATACCGCAATCTGCGGTGAAAGGTACGCAAATGTCAATCACAGAGATCAAAACATTATTACAGAACGCCGGTGTCGTAGGTGCAGGAGGTGCAGGTTTCCCCACTTATGCAAAGCTCGCAGACGGTGCAGATATTCTTTGCATCAACGCCGCTGAGTGCGAGCCCCTGATTTATACCGATTTGACCATCTGCCGCGAAGAGATGGCAAAGGTTGCACATGGAGCAGAGCTCATTATGGAAGCAACAAATATCAAGCATACATACGTTGCAATCAAGGGATACCGCGCAGAGGCTCTTGGCTATTCTGACGGCGAAGCAGTAGGCAAAAACGTAACAATTAAATATCTACCGAGTATCTACCCCATCGGTGATGAAATCGGACTTATATACGAGGCTACTGGCAGACTTGTAAGACCCGGTAACCTTCCGATTACAGCAGGAGTTATCGTTATGAACTCTGAGACTGTTTACAATGCGTGTGAGGCAATCGAGTCCGGCAAGCCCGTAATTGAAAAGTGGATCACAATTGGCGGCGACGTTCCCGAGAAGATCGCATTCAAGGCTCCTATCGGTATGAGAGTTTCCGAGATTTTCAAGAAGCTTGGTATCAAGGTTGATGAGAACCACTCGGTTATCGACGGCGGACCCTCTATGGGAAGCATCATAAATCCCGACCGCGCAGTAGTAAGAAAGACCACAAAATCTCTTCTTATTCTCCCCAACAACACCCGCGCAATTGAAGGCAAGCAGATTAGCATGGACGACATGCTCCGCAGAGCGGCTTCGGCTTGCTGTGGATGCACACGTTGTACTGAAATGTGCCCCCGTCATCAGCTCGGCTATCCGCTTGAGCCCCACAAGATGATCCGTGCGGCACTCAACACCGTAGTTGAGGATCACCCCGAGCTCATCGCTACCGCATCGCTTTGCTGCTCTTGCGGTGTATGTGCCGAGGTTTGCTGCCAGAACATCTCTCCCAAGGACGTTATTCTTAACCTCAAGAAGATCCTTGGCAAGAACAAGATCAGATTTGTTGCCGACAAGGATTTCCCCGTAAATCCCGACCGTCCCTACAGACTTATTAAGTCAAGTAAGTGGAGCGACATGCTTGGCGTGCTTAAGTTTGATAAGATCCCGACTTATCTGCCTAAGACCCTTACCGCTTCCCGCGTTGAGATTGCTATGTCCCAGCATATCGGAGCACCCTCCGTGCCCTGCGTAAGCGTTGGCGACACAGTAAAGGTCGGCGATATGATCGCAAATGCAGGAGCAGGTCTCTCAGTTCCTCAGTACGCTTCGATCTCGGGTACCGTTGTATCCTGCGATCCCACAAAGATCGTTATCGAGGCATAACATTACGATAATCCGAACCACACATATAAATTTAGCACAGAAAGGTATTGCACAAAAATGTATCAGGCAGTTGGTGTAATTGAACTTAAAAGTATATCCAAGGGCATCGAGGCTACAGATGCCGCCCTCAAAAGCGCAGGCGTAACTCTTGTTTCTGCTCGCGCAGCTTGTCCCGGTAAGTTTGAGATCATTCTTACAGGTACTATATCCAACGTAACGAGCGCAGTTGATCACGTTAAGAGCCGCTTTGAAGACAAGCTCGTTGACGTTTCCGTAATGGGTCGTATTGACGAGCAGGTAATCACCGCTCTCTTCGGCACGGTTCTTTCTGAAAAGAAAGGAAGCCTTGGCGTAATCGAGACATTCTCCGCCGCTTCCATTATCAAGGCTGCGGATATTGCTGTAAAGACCGCTCGCGTAGAGATCTTTGAGCTTCGCGCATCCCGCGGCATGGGCGGTAAGGGTATTTGCCTTATCACGGGTGAGGTCGGCGACGTTACTGCCGCAGTTGAGGCCGGCGCACAGCACGCAAAGGATCAGGGAGTATTCTGCAACTCCTCCGTAATCGCCGCTCCCCACGAGCTTCTCTGGAATCAGATCTAATAAAATTACCTTACATTCTCTCCAAAGGAGATAAACATGAGTCAAATCAAATTTGTAATCGAGAAAAGTCCGAGAATTCAGAGACTTATCGATCATTTATATGCTAATATGCCCGAGATCGAGGCTGACAGAGCCGAGCTTGTAACCGAAAGCTACAAGGCGACCGAGGGCTTGCCGATAATAAAGCGCCGCTCCGCGGCGTTCCGCCACATTCTTGAGAATATTCCGATAGTCATTCGTCCCGACGAGCTTATCGTAGGAAGCAACTCGATAGCGCCCCGCGGATGCCAGACCTTCCCCGAATATTCCTATGAGTGGCTTGAAAAGGAATACGACACGGTTGCTACACGTGAGGCTGACCCCTTCTATATCTCTCCTTCTACTGTTGAGAGACTGAAGAAGGTATATCCTTACTGGAAGGGCAAGACCGTAAGCGACCTTGCCGCACAGAGCATGGACGAAAAGGTGCTTGACGTATTCTTAAATCACGGAATATTTACAGTAGGAAACTACTTCTATAACGGTATCGGTCACATCAACGTAGATTACGCAAAGGTTATAAACTGCGGTCTTGAGGGCGTTATGGCAGAGACCCGCGAGGCTCTCGCAAAGCTCTACATAGGCAACGGAGATTACCTTAAGCGCAAGGCCTTCCTTGAGGCTGTTCTTGAGAGCTGTGAAGGTGTTATCACCTACGCCAAGAGATACTCTGCTCTCGCAAAGAGAGAGGCGGATGCTTGCACTGACTCTATTCGTCGCGCAGAGCTTCTCCGCATCAGTGAGGCGTGCGCTCAGGTTCCCGCAAAGCCTGCAAGAGGCTTCTACGAGGCTTGCCAGAGCTTCTGGTTCATTCAGCAGCTTCTCCAGTGCGAGTCGAGCGGACACTCTATCTCTCCCGGACGCTTCGACCAGTATATGTACCCTTTGTTCAAGAAGGATATCGATTCCGGACGCGAGACGATCACCTCCGCGCAGGAATATCTCGACTGTATCTGGGTAAAGCTCAACGACCTCAACAAGGTTCGTGACGCGGCATCTGCCGAGGGCTTTGCAGGCTACGGCCTCTTCCAGAACCTCATTGTAGGCGGTCAGAACGAGGAGGGTGTTGACGTAACGAACGAGCTTTCTTATATGTGTATGGAAGCAACGGTTCACGTTCGTCTCCCCCAGCCCTCTCTTTCCATCCGTGTATGGAACAAGACACCCCACGACTTGCTTATCAAGGCGGCTGCCGTTACCCGCGAGGGCCTCGGTGTGCCCGCATTCTACAACGACGAGGTAATTATTCCCTCTATCATGTCAAGAGGTCTTACACTTGAGGATGCGCGTGACTACTGCATCATAGGTTGCGTTGAGCCCCAGAAGGGCGCGCGTACCGACGGTTGGCACGACGCGGCATTCTTCAATATGTGCCGTCCCCTCGAGCTTGTATTCTCAAACGGATATGACAAGGGCGAGCTTATTGGCCTCCAGACCGGTGACGTTGAGAAAATGAAGACGTTTGAGGAGTTCTTTGAGGCTTACAAGGCTCAGCAGCTCCACTTTATAGAAATGATGGTACACGCGGACAATGCTGTTGACTACGCCCACAGCGTTCGTTGTCCTCTCCCCTTCCAGTCCTCGCTTTGCAACGACTGCATTGAGCGCGGCGTATCTCTTCAGGAGGGTGGCGCGCACTACAACTTCACAGGTCCTCAGGGATTCGGTATCGCTAATATGACCGATGCGCTCCTCGCTATGAAGACCCTCGTGTTCGACGAGAAGAAGGTCACTATGCGTGAGATGAAGGAGGCGCTTCAGGATAACTTCGGCAAGGGACTTATCCCCAAGAAGGCTCTTGAGCTTACAACCGAGGTTGCACGTCAGCTTGACGCAAACGGAGTTCAGGTGAATGAGGAAATTATCCGCGCTGTATATAAGAACATCACAAACGCAGATTCTATTAGTGCAGAAAAGAAGGCGAGATATCAGGAGATCCTTGATATGATCGCTGCTCTTCCCAAGTACGGAAACGATATTCCCGAGGTTGACGCATTTGCGCGTCAGGTTGGAAACACCTATACAAAGCCCTTCGCTAACTTCACAAACAACCGTGGCGGCGTTTTCCAGGCAGGTCTTTACCCTGTTTCCGCAAACGTTCCGCTTGGATACCAGACAGGTGCTACTCCCGACGGCAGACTTGCCTTCACACCTATCGCGGACGGCGTAGGCCTCGCATCGGGCAGAGACGTCAAGGGCCCGACAGCTACCGCAAACTCGGTTGCTCGCCTTGACCACGGTATCGCATCTAACGGTACACTCTTCAACCAGAAGTTCCACCCCTCCGCACTTGCAGGAATGGGCGGACTTGAAAAGTTCGTGGCTTATCTGCGTGGTTACTTTGATCAAAAGGGTATGCACGTTCAGTATAACGTCGTATCAAGAGAGACCCTCCTTGATGCGCAGAAGAATCCCGAAAAGTATAAGACGCTTGTTGTCCGCGTAGCAGGATACAGCGCACTCTTTACAACCCTCTCCCGCTCACTCCAGGACGATATTATCAACCGTACCGAGCAGTCGGGAATTTAAGGGGGATGCGAGGGGACGCGAGGGTATGCGCCGGGGAAATCCTTTCCCAAAAGGGTTCTCCCCGAGCCCCTTCCTAAAACCTTCATAAGAATTCACTTTTATAAATCACAGCAAATCTTGAGAAAGGAGAAAGGCATGAATAAGGATATTTATTCTGTTGGCGGAAGAATATTTGATATACAGAGATATTCTCTGCACGACGGTCCCGGAATCAGAACCATTGTCTTTCTCAAGGGCTGCTATCTTCGTTGCCGTTGGTGCTGCAACCCCGAGTCACAGAGCTATAACATAGAGGAAATGACTCGAGCGGGCAAGAAAGAAATCATGGGCCGTGACGTAACCGTTGGCGAGCTTATGGACGAGCTTTCCGGGGACCGCAGATATTACGAGAGAAGCGGCGGCGGAATTACCCTTTCGGGCGGCGAGTGTATGGCTCAGCCCGACTTTGCAGAGGCGCTTTTGCGCGCCTGCCATGATTACGGCTTTAATACCGCAATCGAGACTACCGCGTGCGCGAGCCGCGACGTAGTTGCAAGACTCCTCCCACACGTTGATTATTTTTTGATGGACATCAAGCATATGGATTCTAAGAAACACGAAGAATTCACGGGCAGGGGTAACGAGCAGATACTCGAAAACGCAAAATTTATTGCAGAGAACGCGAAAAACCTGATTATCCGCGTTCCCACAGTTCCCACCTTTAATGCAACTACCGATGAGATCGCGGCGATTGCAAGATTTGCGTCAAGCCTTGACGGTGTGCGCGAGCTTCACTTGCTCCCCTACCACCGACTCGGACAGGACAAATACGTAGGTCTCGGACGTCAGTACCTAATGGAAGGAATTGAACCCCCATCTAACGAGCTTATGGCAGACCTTTTAAAGGTCGCAAAAAGAGCTGCTCCCAGTCTGCGCGTGCAGATAGGAGGCTAAAAGGAGATAGCATATGATTAATTCATTTGAATATCAGGATAAAATGCGAATAGTACAGGAGCTTGTACCCGGTCGACAGATCACACTTGCTCACATTATCGCAAATCCCGACCCCACGCTTTATCAGAAGCTTGGTCTTGATCCCAAGCTTGATTATGAAAAGGCTGCTATCGGTGTTCTCACCGTTAGCCCTGCGGAGACCGCGGTTATTACCGCAGATATCGCCCTCAAATCCTCGGGCGCAGACCTCGGATTTGTTGACAGATTCTCCGGCACTCTCATAATCACAGGTAAGGTCGCAGAGGTCGAGGCATCATTCTCCGCAATCACGGAATACTTCAGAAACAATCTCAAGTTCACCGTTTGCGAGATGACAAGAACATAATGAAGAAGCTTATTTTGATGGGCAGAGTTGCCGCGGGCAAGACCACGCTGACTCAAGCCTTGAAGGGCGAGCAGATACACTACTGCAAGACCCAATATATAAATTACATGGACACGATAATCGATACTCCCGGAGAGTACACCGAGGTGCACACCTTGGCGGCGGCGCTTGGCGTTTACTCCTACGAGGCTGACGTTATCGGTCTTGTAATAAGCGCAAACGAGCCCTTTTGCGTATTCCCGCCCAACTGCACGCACCACGTCAACCGCGACGTTATAGGCATCATTTCGGGCATAGACAAGCCCGACGCCAACGTTCCGCTTGTAGAGCGATGGCTTGCCAATTGCGGCGTTAAACCCGAGAAAATGTTTTACATCAGCTCGTATACAGGCGAAGGATTTGACAGAATTATCGCATATCTTAACGACTAAAATCAAATTGACGGAGGGGACGCCATGTCTGCAACCAAGACAATCTGCTTTGCCAACAACAAGGGCGGAAGCGGAAAATCAACTACCTGCGCTAACGTAGGATATTCGCTTTCAACACTCGGAAAAAGAGTTCTGCTTATCGACGCCGATATGCAGATGAATCTGACCTTGCAGTTCTTTGACGACGAGCAGTCACTTGAAATGGCAAAGAGCCAGAAGAATATTTACGTAGGAATAGTTGAGCAGCGCGATCTTTCCGACTTTGCAAGAGCAACCGAGTACGAAAACCTCGATCTCATTCCCTCCTCCACCCTTATGAGCGGAATCGAGTTCCAGCTCTTTACCAAGTGGCAGAGAGAATTCATTCTTCGTGAGGGTCTTAAAAAGATCAAGGAATCGGGCAAATACGACTACATACTCATTGACGCTCCCCCGACACTCGGATGCTGGGCAATGAACATTATGTGCGCGTCAGACTTCCTTGTAATTCCCGTTGAGGCATCGCCTTGGGGACTTTTCGGACTTGCAAACATGTTCGAGTTCTATGAGCAGGTTAAGAAGATCTCTCCCTCTCTTGAGCTTATGGGTATCGCAATTACCAAGGCAAGCGAGCGCAAGAATTACTTCAAACAGACGATTGAAACACTTTCCTCTCTTGAAAACGTAAGACTTTTTGAGTCGATAATCAGAGTTGACTCTAACATCGAGTGGTCTCAGGACAACTCAAAGCCTGTTATGGTTTATAAGAAATCCAGCCGTGCGGCGGGTGAATATATGGAAATGGCAAAGGAGATTTTGAAATATGCCGATAGGTAAGGACAGCATTACAAAAAGAGTAGCAAAGCCGGCTACAACAGAGGCAAAGACCACCGCCCCCAAGACAAGCGCTAAAAAGGAAGAAAAAATAGCTCCCGAGCTTGTGGCAACCACAGCGGCGGCTCCCAAGAAGGCTCCCGCGAAGAAAACTACTTCTACAGCAAAGAAGCCTGCAGCTAAAAAGACCACCGCTTCAGAAAAGCTTACACCTCCTACCGCGGTTGAAACAACCGTACTTGCAAACGTCTCCCCCGAAACCGTAAAGGCGGTTATCGGTCACGAGGAGAATAAGGGGTTTGAAAAAGTACAGGTAGGTGAAAAGATGCCCGTGCATCTCCTCTGATATAGCACGAAGAATTACAGGGACGCGTAATCGCGCCCCTGCTTTTTTTGCTTACGCTATTGACAATGCCACAAAAACATGTTATAATAACAACAGTTGAACAAATGTTCAAGTGTTTTATTGAAAGGAGACGAGATTATGTCACAAGAAAAAACAAGAATTCCGCTTTGTGTGTCGCACGAGGCGCATCACGAGATAATCGACCGCATAGAATTGCCTGATGACGAGCATTTCTTTGAGCTTGCAGAGTTCTTCTCCGTAATTGGAGACAGTACCCGCATAAAGATTCTTTATCTCCTCTTTGAGGGCGAAATGTGCGTATGCGACATCTCCGAAAAGCTCTCTATGAGCATGTCGGCTATATCGCATCAGCTCCGCGTGCTCAAAAATTCGCGTCTTGTCAAGTATCGCAAGGAGGGCAAATCGGTCCTCTACTCCCTTGACGACGACCACGTAAAAACTATAATCAACATGGGCGTTGACCATATCAACGAATAATAAAACGAGGTGTATTATGAGAAAGACTTGTAAGCTTGAGGATCTTGATTGCGCACATTGTGCGGCTAAAATGGAGATTGCTATCTCCAAAATTGAAGGTGTGCTCGAGGCTAAAATCGCATTTATGACCCAGAAGCTCACTATTGAGGCTGACGAAAAGGATTTTGACCGCATCCTCAAGGAAGCGCAGAAGGCTATCAAAAAGATAGAGCCCGACTGCCGCATAGTTCTTTAATATGAGAAGAAAAGACAAAAAACAACTGATACGCATCATTATCTCGGCTATATCTCTCGGTATAATCGTCGCTATAGATAAGCTTTGGGGCTTCCCTATCTCGCTTACCCTTTGGGGATTTGACCTTTTTCCCTTGATAGCTTATCTTATTCCCTACATACCCGTAGGCTATCCCGTATTACTCAGCGCGGGCAAAAACATTGCCCACGGACAGGTGTTTGACGAGAATTTTCTTATGTCGCTTGCCACTATTGCGGCGCTTGTCACGGGCGAATATGCCGAGGCGGTATTCGTAATGCTCTTTTATCAGGTTGGCGAGCTATTTGAGCACATCGCGGTTGGAAAGAGCCGCGACTCGATAAAATCCCTGCTCTCCATCCGCGCAGACACTGCTTTTGTCGAGGATGAGGATGGAAATCTTGACGAAATTGACTGCGAGGAAATTAAAGTCGGTGATATTATCACCGTAAAATCGGGCGGAAAGATTCCGCTTGACGGAGTGATAGTCGAGGGCAGAAGCTCTCTTAACACCGTGGCTCTCACAGGTGAATCCCTTCCCCGAGCGGTTGAGATTGGTGACGAGGCTCTCAGCGGTTGCATAAACGAGGGCGGCGTACTCAAAATTCGAGTCACAAAGCCCTTTGAAGAATCAACAGTGTCAAAAATTCTCGCGCTTGTGGAATCCTCTGCCGAGAACAAGTCAAAAAGCGAGGACTTTATTACTAAATTTGCGCGTGTTTACACCCCCACGGTCGTTATTTTGGCGGCATTCCTTGCAGTACTGCCCCCTGTGATAATCTGCATAAACGACAGCGGAATCTGGCGCGAATGGGTAATGCGCGCGATGACGTTTCTTGTTATTTCCTGCCCCTGCGCGCTTGTAATCTCGGTTCCGCTTTCGTATTTCGGCGGCATCGGCGCGGCATCAAAGAAAGGCATACTGATAAAGGGCTCCAACTACCTTGATGCACTTTCTCACTGCGACACTATCGTCTTTGACAAAACAGGAACCCTTACCAAGGGTGTGTTCTCGGTAACTGAAATAAAGTGCGGAGAGGGCGTTGACGAGAACGAGCTTCTCTCACTTACTTTGGCATCCGAGAAGTATTCTACCCACCCCATAGCTGCGGCTATCCGTCGTTTCGGCGAGGAAAATAGCTATGCACCCTCCCCCGAAGTATCGGAAATTGAGGAGATCTCGGGACTCGGCGTAAAGGCACAATATCAAGGAGAGATCCTGCTTGTAGGCAACGACAGGCTTATGCGTGAGAGCAATATTGACGTTGAGACTGTTTCGCCTGGCGTTGGAGTATACGTTGCGCTTGGCAATAGATATTTGGGCTCCCTTGCGCTTTCCGATAAACCCAAGGATAACGCCAAGACGGCAATTTCCGCTCTCTTCGAGCAAGGAATTATCAAAACCGTTATGCTCAGCGGTGACAAGGAAAACGAGGCAAGGAGAATTTGCGAGGCACTCTCGCTTAACTCATATCGCGCCGAGCTTTTGCCCTCTGACAAGGTATCGGCCCTTGAGGAGATAATGAAAAGCTCCGAAAAGCTTTGCGCCTACGTGGGCGACGGAATTAACGATGCTCCCGTGCTTGCGCGAGCAGACGTTGGAATTGCCATGGGTGCGCTTGGCTCCGATGCAGCAATTGAGGCGGCAGACATTGTACTGATGAATGACAACCTTGAAAAAATAGGCGATGCGGTTGCCCTTTCAAAGAGAACCCGAAGCATTGTGATTCAAAACATCGCCTTTGCCCTCTCTGTTAAGGCATTGGCACTTATCCTCGGTGCGCTTGGCATCGTTGGACTCGGAATTGCCATCTTCGCCGACGTCGGCGTTGCGGTAATTGCAATATTGAACTCTATGAGAAATTTGAAATAACAATGATAAAAAACCTCTCCGTAAAAGGCTGGTTATCATAAGGATGTTCCCATTCTCCTTGTAGGGCCGGCGTCCTCGACGGTCCGATAAGATATAATTGCTCCGCAAAAGACAAAGATTAGCCCCGACAGATTTTTAAGTCTGCCGGGGCTTGTTGTACTGTTTGATAAATTGGAATTTGTCTAACAAATTATTACCAAACAATGTTAGGAAATAGGCTGACCGGTTTGCACTTGATCTCTATCTTCATCCAAAACTATATGCTCATCCCATAAAATTTGGATTTTTGTTCCTTCATCATAAAAGATTCCTGTGCGAGTAATTTCATTCGTTCCATATTTCATCTCGCGTACACACAAAATCCCATTACGAACAAATAATTGATAGTCATAGTTCATTCTATCATGAATCGCAAAGAGTTCTTGCTTAGTGTCAAAATCCATGATAACAATTCTTTCATCGCATATTCCCGATCCTAAGCTCATACCGAAGCAAAGAAGTGTTTTGTTAGTTACTGTTAACTCTGCAGTATAAAAACTCATACAAGCATATCCTGATCCACCTATCAGCAGTTCGTCATTGGCATATACGGACGAGTTTTCTCTCTTAAACTCAATGTTTGGAATCGACGCAAATGTAATTGCCCATTCAGGATTTCTTTCTGAGTCATCGGGATGATGCCAGTCCCAAACTCTTATCCCTTTCATTCCTGCAATTTCATCTTTAGGTTTATTGATACTATCGGGGTCTGTGTATAGCCTTGTTTCACCGCATATAGTACATCTATCTCGTGCGGTAGATTCATTTAAATTGCCTATTCTTTCCCAATTATGCTCACACTCCGTATTCGTTGTTTGAGAACCAGCGTTTTGTGACAATGCATTGTCACAGCCAACAAAGACAGAAAGACAAAATAATAATACGATTAGTATTGATAGTGTGCGTTTCATACAGGTTCCTCCATTCATCAAATTCTTATTTATCGTTCTGTTTATCGCAAGTTTCGCCTTTGTATTACAAAGGCTTCGGGCAAAGCCCATACCCCTAAAGTTTCGCACGTCCAAAGGCTCCCTCCGGGAGGGAGCTGTCAGCGAAGCTGACTGAGGGAGAGCGCGTTACAATGAAGTCAGTACAAATCTAAAGCCACGCGGGCTCCTTCCGTCACGCTACGCGTGCCACCGTCTCGCCTCGGCTCGGTCACGCTCGGGCTCTGACACCACCCTCGCGCCGCTTCGCTACCTCCCGGAGGAAGGCTTTTTGTTAGTTCCATTATAACACAAATCGGCAGAGAAAACAATGTCTCTGCCGAAATTTGTTTGTAGGGGCGACCATTGGTCGCCCGTTTTGGTTTTGCGGTTGTTTGCGGGCGATCAATGATCGCCCCTGCGGTAAACATCCTTATGAGAAGGAGCCTAAGACGGAGGGGTTTTGTTGTTTAAAAAAAGGCAATCATAGTCTCTCACATTAAGAGCTTATGTAATCGGGGATAATTACAAATGGGTTGAAAACGATACTAAAATATGATAAAATAAATTCATAAAGGTAAAATATGTGTTTTATAAATATTTTTTTCTACTAATGTAAGATTTTAGATTTATTTTTCGACTATATGGGTGAAAGGCCTTTATCCGACATGTAAGGAGGTAGCTATATGGATGACCAAAGAATTGTTACGCTATATTGGGACCGCAATGAGAATGCAATTCGGGAAACCGAAGCAAAGTACGGCAAATATTGCTACTCCATAGCATACAACATCCTTCACTCGCGCGAAGATTCGGACGAATGTGTGAATGATACGTGGAACGGGGCGTGGAATGCTATACCTCCCGAAAGACCAACCAAATTGCAGAGTTTTCTTGCTCGTATTACGCGAAATATCGCCATTGACCGATACCGCTATGACAGCGCACAAAAGCGCGGCGCAGAAGTAGACAGTGCGATTGACGAATATTGGGAGTGTATTCCCAATGGAGATGCTTCAATCGAGGATGAATATGTAATGAAGCAGGCGATCAATGGATTCCTTGAAAGCCTTGATGTCCGCACTCGCGTTATATTTATGCGTAGATATTGGTATTCGATGAGTGTCAAGGATATTGCTGACGGCATGCGTCTTTCAGAAACTCATGTCAGCGTCATACTACATAGAACCAGAAGCAAATTCAAAGAGTATCTTACAAAGGAGGGGATATTTGTATGAAGAAAAAGAATTGGTATCGTGGCTTAAGCCTTGCCGATGATAAATATATTACCGAGGCACATCCCGACAATGTAATCAAATCGAAAAATCATAGAGCTTTGATTTCTTTTGTGGCAGCCTGTGCATGCTTGGCACTCATTATCGGCAATCTGTGGTTGTTTGTACCTTTTAATAATACTGCGCCGGACGTGTCACAATATTCTAACAGTGAATATTATGGTCTGATTCAAAAATTAAACGCACTCACCTTTGAGCAGCCCAAATACAAAAACAATTCAGAAAAGCTATGGGCAGGACTGAAGAACATTTCGCTGAATCTTGGCGGATGGGTCAAGGACGAGGCGGCAGGCGAAGCGCCCATACCGGAAAGCAACCCTAATGAAGGATTTCTTGGCGGAGAGGATTCCTATCAAGAAATCACTGACAACCAGGTCAAAGGAATTATAGAGGCTGACCGCATCAAGCGTAGCAACACGCACATTTATTATCTCGATGAGGATGTGCTTCGAATCTATTCTATTGACAAGGAAAACACCGCAGAGATCGGTAACTACACCATCTATGAAGAAGGTAAAGGACCTTATATGGATCAGTGGGAATTCTACCTTTCAAGCGATTGCAAGACTGTAACGGTGGTTACCCAGTATTATTCCAAAAACGAGAATGTATCACGTCGTTATGTAAATCTGATCTCGCTGGACGTTAGCGACCCTGCCAACATCGTAAAAGAAGATGAATTCAATATTACGGGTGAGTATATGTCATCCCGTATGGTAGACGGAAGCATTCTGCTGTTAACCGAGTTCGTTATCAACAAACGAGAGCTTGATTTCAACGATGAGACCACATTCCTTCCTCAAATTGACGAGGGTAATGGCTCATACAGTATTCCCGCCGGTGGCATTGTATCTCCCGATAATCTGAGCAATACTCGTTATACCGTCGTGATGAAGCTCGACGAAAACACGCTTGATATACAAGGAACCGCGGCATATCTCTCCTATTCCGAGGACGTATACGTTTCCGAGGATCATGTATTCTTAACTCACGTATTCGCAGATAAGAAAGAAAACGAAGACGGAACGATTACAAGAAACTCTATGACCGAAATTTCTTGTTTAACCTATGGTGGCGACACCTTTGAAAGAAAAGGAAACGTGACTGTAAGAGGATACGTCAAGGATCAGTGGAGCATGGATGAGTACGAGGGCATTCTTCGTGTCTTCACTACCACAAATGCCACAACTATTCAAGAACAGTATTATGATAACGGAATTATTTCTTCCAATATACTTCAAACTGCCACAGGACAATCTAATGCAAGCCTATACTGCATCGACCTTTCCACATTTGAAATTGTTGCTTCGGTAATTGATTTTGCGCCTCCACGTGAGGAAATTCAGTCGGTAAGATTCGATAAGGAAACGGCATATGTTTGTACCTCTATTGAACTTTCTGACCCCGTATTCTTCTTTGATCTTTCCGACCTGAACAACATCACCTACAAGGATACCGGTACTATAGAGGGATTCTCAACCTCTCTTATTAACATCGGAAACGGTTATCTGCTTGGAATTGGCAGAGGTGATAACTGGAGCAGCTTCAAAATCGAAGTGTACGAAGAAGCTAAGGACGGCGTTCGTTCGGTATGTGCATATGAGCTTGAAAATGCAGAATATTCAACTGAATATAAATCTTATTACGTAGACCGTAAAAATCAGTTTGTTGGTGTTGGTGTTATTGATAATAGTTACTACAACACAGATAAGCATTCTGATGAAGCACGCAGATATATACTCCTGCACTTTGACGGATACGAGCTTGTAGAGCTTGTAAACGTACCGCTTTTTGGCGATCCCGCAAATATGCGCGGCGTCTATATTGACGGGTATATGTATATGTTCGGTTCGAACGATTTTAAGGTTGAAAAAATTACAAATTAAGTAATAACAAAGCTCCACTTGGGTTTCCAAGTGGAGCTTTTATTTTATTTTTTTACAGTTATTATATAGCATCCCGTGTTGTCGGGGGAAATGGTGCAGGATGTAAAATCCTCGGGCATCGTAATATTTCCGCCCATAGTCTGTCTTGACACGAGATATCCATCTATCTCGTACCACTCGCCAATCTCAAAGGAAAGTATATATTCCTCAAGGGTCAGTTGATTGTTATATATCACTCCTGCGTGCGGCGCGCCTACGTAACGGATATGCCAGGGCTCGTATCTGATGCCCGTTATTTCCTCGCCGTACGACGGATAGCGGATTATAAATCCGTATTCATGCGCGTGGGTATTCACAAATCTGCCGGACGGAGACTTCAAAAACGCATCTCCGGCGTAATACGCGACGTATACGTCGAGGGCAAGTCCGCTTTGATGCTCGCTTGCACCTGGGATAGTCGCGGTCGCAGGATCTTCTCTATACAGCGCCTCCTGCTCCTCACGGGTTCTAAGGTCGCTTGAAACGTATAACTTGTTCCCTGTCAGCTCCTTGACTGCACCCGATAATTGCGCGTAGGCGTCTATCATCGGTCGGCTCATAAAGACCGTTGTGTCCTTATATTCTACAACGTCGGGAATAAAATCCTCGGGGAGAAGATAGGTAGTATTTACAAGCATCAGGCTTTGGTCAAAGCTTACTCTGCTATCCGACAAGAGCTCATTAAGGCTATATTCCTGAAGGTCTGTATCGTCAGCATTCTCTACCGCTACAGGTGTGCAAAACCAGCCGTTTTTAAGCGCAAAGGCGTATATATTGTGGTAATTTAGGATAAATGCAACCGCCGCTGACACAAAGAGTACGGCGGCGAATGCAGCTATTATAATTGTTTTAGCTTTTTTGTTAAGAGACTTCATCATTCTAAAGCGACTCCGCTGTAATCAATCGGAGAGAGTCGGGGGCAATCGCCAAACGCGTCCTTGCCTACTCCTATTGTACCGCCAAGGTCAACCGACACAAGCGACTTACAACCATAAAAGGCAGAAGGACCTATCTCGATCATAGCCCCGGGACATTCAACACTCTTAAGTGCCGCACAACCGTAGAATGCCTGCATGCCTATGATTTCAAGTGAATTTCCAAGCTTAAGCTCTGAGAGGTTGTCACAACCAAAGAATGCATCGTCACGGATCATCTTGACGTTATCGGGAATCGTTACCCCACTAAGCGAGCGGCAAGCGTAGAAGGCTCTGATTCCAACCACCTCAAGGGATTCGGGGAGATTAACCTTCGTTATGTATTTGCACATATAAAACGCTCTGCTTGGTATCTCCTTGCATCCCTCAGCAACAGTTACCGTACGAAGCGACGCAGGAACAAGCTCATCGTTAAACTCTGCGCCCTCGGCATCAAAGATCCTGCCGAGATAATCGTCTTCGCCTAAATTTAACGTAATGGAATTGATTGCGCTACAGGAGAAAAGCGCGCCCTTTGCAACGCTCTCAGCGCTTGATATATCTATACTGTAAAGAGATTTACAGTACGCCAGAGCATACTCGTCTATCTCAAGCACTCCGTCAATAGAGAGGTACACGAGATCGAGGCACTGATAAAACGCCAGCTTGCCGATCCTCTTTATATTCTCCGAAAGAACGATTGCAGAAAGTGTTTTTGCGCCCCTGAACGCCTCGTCGGATATGCTATCGCAGTTATCGCCGATTATTATCATATCAAGACTTGGAGGGAGAGCAATCGCGTTCTCGTCGGGCTCATCCGCACCGAATATATATCCCACAAATGAATTTTCGCCACCGTCACCGACAAAGGGCAAGCGAAGAGTCGAGAGGCCCTCGCAATCATCAAACGCGCCCTGCGCTATCTTTGTAACACTGTCGGGCACGTAGACCGCGCGAATCGCGCCGCCCGAGAATGCGCCCTCGGCTATCTCAACAACGGCTGCACCGTCAATCGTTTCGGGAATGACAACGATGGAGTCGCTGCCCGTATATTTGACTATCTTAACCTTGCCGTCCGTCTTGTCATATGAGAATGACTCCTTGTCCTGCGGCGAATTGCTCTTGAATGCAAGAGTGGCGTTTTCCTTGTATTCCTCATATCTTTTGCCAAGCTCACTGCCCTCTCCCTTATCCAAGACGGGCTCGAAGGGCTCATCGGTCTCAGCCTCCACGCTTTCCTGCTCCTCATTTTCAGAGCAAGACGCAAGTGAGATACTAAGACACAAAAGAAGTGCCAATAAAAGAGCAGCGGCTTTGATAATAAATATTTTATTCTTCATTGTCGCAAAGCTCCTTCTTCTCGCTTGACGCCTTCACCAAATGATATCCAATTGCTATTGCAAAGGGTATTATCTGCGCGGCAAACCAGCCAATACTCTGCTCAAGCACGGACACGGTCTCCTCCTCACCCTCAAGCGGAGGATCCAGCCAGCCCTCGCTTTTTGTAATAGCATCGGGAAGCATCACAGCATAGATAAATATGAGAAGCACGGCGAGTATTACCGCCTTGTCTCTCTGCGACTCAACCTTGACGTATCCGAATTTATAGCAGACGGTAAGTATTACCGAAATAATAATGATCGGCGACAAATAAGACGCGTATTTAACAAGCCAGATGGTGTTTTCCATCTTGCCCTTCTCGGTAAGCTCGGCTATCTTTTCGGGCACGGCGTCAAGATACACCGAAAGAATGGCAGACATGACAAAGCATACCATCACCGAAAAGAGTATTATTTTAATGATCCTGATCGCCAGAGCTCTGGCGCTTTTCTTTTCATTTTCCATGTGTTTATCCTTTATATTTGCTTATGAACGCTCTTGTACTCGTCGTAATAGCGGTAATAGGGGCATCCCCTTGTGTTTCCACCGAGAAAGTCTATCATCTCGTCCTCGTCAAGCGACATTGAGCAGACGTATTCTCCCCATTCCTCGTCGTAGTCGTAGAATTCACAGCTGTCGCAATTTTTGCTCGCGTACTTGGGTGTCGCGGCAGTGGCTTGTATCTTCTTTTCCATTTTTAAAGTGTTTCCTTTTTAAAGGACTCGGGCAAAAGCTCTCTTAAAGTATAGGTCTTTATATCCTTGCCGTCGTAAAGCAAAATTTCAAAATCGGGATTGCAGAACTCGGCAATTACCTGTCTGCAAATGCCGCAAGGCGCGCATATCTCGCCTATCTCCTCGCCGCGCTTGGCGCCTACAATAGAGATTGCCTCAAAATCTCTTCTTCCCTCGTTTACCGCCTTAAAAATAGCGGTTCTCTCGGCGCAATTTGTTGCACCGTAGGATGCGTTTTCAATATTTGCACCCTCATATATCTCACCGTCAGAGCAAAGCAGAGCCGCACCGACGCAAAAGCTTGAATAAGGCGAATAAGCCTTAAGTCTTGCATCGCAAGCTCTCTTTACAAGCATTTCCTTATCGTATTTCATTTTTTACCTACCTTGATTATTTTTCAGAGCCCTCTACGTAATAAGCCGCCTCGGAGTCCGCGCAGTTTAAGAAGAATGCAAGCGGAAACATTTCCATAGCCTTGCCTACGTTGCCGTGGTTCTCCTTATCCGCAGAGAATCCCATATGGTATCTTATTGCAAACGCCTCGTCACGTGTTAGGCGCATATATCCTGAAATAATATATACGGACTTTTCGCCGTGTCCGTAGGGGAGCGAATCGTCTATTGTGTAAAAGGGCACGGATTCCCACTTGCCCATATCGTTCTTTACGTTTCTGAAGGATACGTTATAGAAGTTTATCTTGCAAAGGTCGTGCAGGAGCGCGGCAATAGCAATGCTCTCCTCGCTATATTCAATTCCGTACACCTCTTTGATTCTCGGGCGCTTCATTATGTCGCACAAGCACTCGTAAACGTTAAGACTATGCTCTAAGAGTCCGCCCTCGTAGTTGCCGTGGAAGCGTGTTGACGCAGGCGCGGTGAAAAAATCACTTGAGCTTGAAAGCAGAAAATCAAGCAGCTTATCAGCGCCGTCTCTCTTTATTTTTTCTTTATAGATCGCAACAAATTTTTCCTTATTCGTCATAGCGGCCCCCTAATTAAATTTAATTATATTTATACAATTATATTTTACCAAAGCGCGGGGGCTTTGTCAAGGGTCAATAGCCCCTCTTTCCAAAAAAGAGACGCCATAGCAGCTTGCGGATAAGCTCAAATGGGAACACACAAAGCGCCAGTGCCGCTGTGATACTAAGCTCCGTGAGTGTCAAGGGCGCCGTTCTCAGCACCGCTCCGCCGAGATAAACGAATGCTATCTGCACGAGTAGCACCGCCACCATGATAAAAATAAAAGCAGGGTTTCTCGTAATTCCCGAAAGGAGCTTCAGTCTGTCGGTTCTGGCGTTGAAGCAATTGAAGACCGATGCAAAGATAAAGAGCGCAAAGAATCCCGTCAAAAGATAGATATTATCACTTGCCGAGCGGAATATACTGCTTATCTCCGGCACCTTCAGAAAGGCGATACAAAGCGCAACGGTAAACGCACCGCACAGCACTATCTCATTTACCATATATCCGCACAAAATAGGCTCATCGCGCCGCTTCGGCTTTTCCTTCATATAGGACTCAAGCGGAGCCTCACCCGCAAATGCCAAGCCGCCCAACGTGTCCATAATAATATTGATCCAAAGCATCTGCACGACCGTAACGGGCGAATCTAAGCCCAAAAAGGGGCAGATTATCGAGACTCCCACCGCAGACAAATTCATTGTCAGCTGTAAGGAAATAAACTTTCTGATGCTCTTAAATACCGTTCTGCCGTAAAGGACTGCCCCGGCAATTGAAGAAAGGTTGTTGTCAATGATGATTATATCCCCCGCGTCCTTTGCAACCTGCGTTCCGCTCCCCATTGAAAAGCCGACGTCGGCACGCTTGAGCGCGGGTGCGTCGTTTATTCCGTCTCCCGTCATACCAACGACCAAATCAAGCTCCTGCGACAAACGCACGAGGCGGCTCTTATCATTAGGCAGCGCGCGTGCAACCGCCGCCAAGTGCGGAATTACCTCCTTAAGCGCGCTATCCGACATAAGCGAGATATCATTGCCCGTCAACACAATATCTCTTCCCTCTCTGATTATTCCGCATCTTCTCGCTATACTTTCCGCGGTGTCACGGTTATCTCCCGTTATCATAACCACACCGATCCCCGCGCCGCAAAGTCGCTCCACTGCGCCGCGTGCCTCGTATCTTATCTTGTCCTCAAGTGTGGCAAGGCAGATGAGCGTAAGCCCGTCGTAAGCACTCAGATCGCGGCAGGATGATATATATGATCCGTCTCCCTCCGCAATAGCGATTACCCTCTTACCTTGTCTTGTAAGAGAGGAACACACCTCATCGCATACACTTTTTTTGATAGGTCTTATCTCTCCACTCTCACTTATATATCCGCTAACCCTCGGTAATATCCTTTCGGGCGCACCTTTTATCAGTATTTTCTTTTTGCCGCCATTACTTATCAGTGCGGCGGAGTATTTTCTTGCGCTGTCAAACTCAAGTCGGTCAACAATCTCGTATGACGGCTTTTTCCTTTCGGCTCCCATGACGGAAAGCAATATAGCCTTGTCGGTAGAATTGCCGCCCAGCGCATCCCTTATCCCTTGCTTATTTTTGCCCGGAACGCTCGATGAGTTGGCGTAAGCTCCCAAAACATAGCTTTCATATGCCCTCTCACACGTCTTGAATTGCCGGATAGATGAAATCCCGCCCCCGTCTCCGAGATATATTTCTCCAACTGACAGTCTGCCCTCGGTAAGAGTTCCGGTTTTATCGGTAAACAGAATATTCATGCTTCCCGCCGCCTCTATCCCTACAGGCTTCCGTACCAGGACCTGATCGCGCACCATTCTTTTGATATTTGATGACAACACCACCGCGATCATCATCGGAAGCCCCTCAGGGACGGCTACAACCACGACTGTCAGGGCAAGCGTCAAGGCGTGAAATAGATGCGAAAACAAATAGGAAAAGGAGGTCAGCTTATATTTGATTATCCCCACGTCAAACGCACTGTCTATTACGAAAATGTTGAAAAGATAGACAAGCGCAACAAGTGCGGCAAGAATATATCCAAGCACACTTATCTGCCCTGCAAGCTTTTCAAGCCTTATTTTCAGCGGACTTGATCGCGTATCGGTCTGTATTTCCCTGGAGATACCGCCAAGCATGGTTGAGTCTCCCACTTTTGAGACCTTAATAACTCCGCCCCCCGAGATCACCGTGCATCCTCTCAGACAGTAATAGGGTGACGACGGTGTAAGATCCTCCCTGTCCGTGCGCGTACGCGCGCGCTTTTTTATTTCCTTGCTCTCTCCCGTCATGGCAGATTGGTCTGTACGCAGCTCCCCCGAAACCAGTATACCGTCCGCCGATATCTGCTCCCCTGCTACAACACTCAAAAGATCTCCCACAACAACGTCTCCTATATCTATTTCGACAAGCTCGCCTTCGCGTATAACCCGACAGTTAGTCTGACCAACCTCACGGCACAATCGGTCAAACGCTCCCTCTGACCCGTGCTCCGACAAGGTTGAAATAAACGTGGCAAGCAGGATTGATACCGCGATCCCTGCCGTCTCCACCCAGTTTGCCCGTTTAAACATGAAAATAACATTGATAATTAAAGCTCCGATGAGTATTTTGACTACAGGGTCACCAAGGTTCTCAAAAAATTTTCGCATAAAGCTCTTTTTCTTTGTCGGTGAGAGCAGATTTCTGCCGTGCTCCCTCCTTGATTTTTCAACCTCCGCGCGAGATAGCCCGACCAACCGCTCACTTTGATTCACAATCCCCTTTTGTACCGTTGTATTTATTACAATCACTCCCTTTATGTTTGTCCTAAAGCCAATATATGAGAGGGATAATAGCGTAATGCATAAAATGGGAGCGCGGGCGTTAATAGGTGTGGAATATTTTGCCGATTTTGATCTGTTTTTTACAAAACGTATTTACTTTTTTTAATTTATGTGATACAATATACTCGTATATGTATATTTTCACAGGAGGTATGCAAATGCGTAGCTGCACCCTTAAAACTACCATTAATTTTGAAGGCAACGCGCTTTCGCGTCTTGCCACCCTTGAATACAAGAAGGTCTTCATTATTGCTGACCCCTATACTGTTTCAAGCGGTCTTATCAAGGCGGCGACAAAGCACCTTGAGGCATCAAAAATTGAATACACCGTCTATTCCGACGTCGTACCTGACCCCTCTATCGAAAAGGTGGTCTCAGGTGTTACCGCGCTTGTAAAGGAGATGGCTCCCTGCCTTATCGCAGTGGGAGGCGGCTCGGCTATCGACCTTGCGAAATCGGTTCGTCTCTTTGCCCACCGTATGTATCCCGATTACGCCCCCTATTTCATCGCCGTTCCTACGACCAGCGGTACGGGTAGCGAGGTGACCTCGTTTGCAGTCATAACCGACAGCCAAAAGAACGTAAAGCACGCGCTTATAGACGAATTCCTTCTTCCCAACGAGGCTATCCTTGACGTTGAAATGGTCAAGAGCGTCCCCGCATCTATTGCGGCTGACACAGGAATGGACGTTATGGCACACGCGCTTGAGGCATATGTCAGCACAGAAGCAGATTATTTCTCAGATATGTACGCAGAAAAAGCAACCTCGCTTTGCAAGCACTATCTCGTTCGCTCCTATAACTATCCCAAAACTCACGAAAACAAAGCAAGAGAAAAGATGCACGTTGCATCCTGCCTCGCCGGTGTTGCATTCAACGCGGTATCTCTTGGAATTTGCCACAGTATAGCACATCAGCTTGGCGCGCAGTTCCACATTCCTCACGGACGTGCTAACGCGATAGTTCTCCCGAACGTAATACTGTATAACTCAGAGCTTACGCCAACCACCTTTGTGTTAAGCGATCCCGCGCCCTGCGTGTCAAAATATGCTAACATGTCCCGCCGAATCGGTCTGATCGGATACGACGACATCGCCTGCGTAAAGTCACTTACGTTTTTCATCCGCTCGATGCAGATCGAAATGGGAATGCCCATTCGAGTACGCGATGCAATACCGAAGGTCTCATATGAGGAATATGAATCCAAGCTTGACGCTATGGCAGACGCGGCTCTGCTTGACAGATGCACGCCTACCAATCCCCGCGTTCCTACCAAGGCGGATATTATAGAAATTTTAAGAGAGATCTGGTAAAGACTCTCCAACATAAAAGCACTTACGGCAACAAGTACCGTAAGTGCTTTTTTTATGTTCTGTCAATGGTCGTAACCGTGAAATATTCGGAATTGTGCTGACTTATTCTGCGGTCGATCTCCTTTTTGAGATCGTTATCGCTCATTTTAAGCTCAAAGGGCGCGCTTATATCAAATATCAAATTAGTGTGCGTTACGCCGCGTACAAACCTGAAATCGTGAATGTCAAGTCTCTCGTCGATCTCCTTAACAAGCCCCCTCGTCACCTCTCGCATATGGCTGACCTCCGCATCGTTTGTGACGATGGGGTCCATATGTATATTCGACTGTATGCCAAGCTCGGTATTAAGCCGTCGCTCTATCATATCGATCATATCGTGCGAATCAAACACGCTCTTGTCTCCGTCCACCTCGATGTGTAATGTGACTATCGTCTGCCCGGGCCCATAGCTGTGCACCACCATATCGTGTATGCCAAGCGCATCGGGAAACTCCGAGACGATTCTCTTTACGCTTTCTACAACCTCGGGGTCTGCCGATTCACCGAGAATTGCATTCTTGGTCTCATTGAGTATCTTGATACCCGCTATGAAAATTACAACGGCAACCGCAATTCCCATATATCCGTCAGCATCAAAGCCTGTGAACTTGAAAACAAGCATTGCAACAAGCACCGCCGAGGTAGCAATTGCATCACTCAAGGAATCCGCCGCAGTCGCCTTCATTACAGATGAATTTATCTTATCTGCAAGTCTGCGATTGAAATAGCAAAGCCAAAGCTTGATAATAACCGAGACGCCAAGGACGATGATCATCAACCAAGAAAACTCGGTAGTGATCTCGGGGTCGAGTATCTTCTCCAGAGAGTCGGAAAGCAGATTCCAGCTGACAAGAAGAATGAAAAACGAAACTATCATCGACGCGACGTATTCAATTCTCGCGTGCCCGAAGGGATGGTCTCGGTCAGCAGGCTTAGCCGCCATCTTAAAGCTGATAAACGAAATTATCTGCGAGCCCGCATCCGAAAGATTATTGATTCCGTCCGCCATAAGCGAGATCGCACCAAACAAGAAGCCAACTGTGTATTTACCTATCGCTAAGATAAGATTGAATATTATTCCCACCACGCTTCCAAGCGTTCCGTATGATCGCCTGACGTCGGGAGATTTTATGTTTTCGCTGTCCTTTATAAACAGTCTTATAAGTAAGTTAGTCAAAATTATTCCTCTCTTTGCTCTCTTGGGGAGCGGGAGATTTAGTCCTCTTCTTCCTCGCCCATGCCCCAATATTTTTTGTCAAGGCTTCTGTACTGTATCGCCTCCGCAACATGCGGCGCAAGTATCATTTCGCTTCTGTCAAGATCGGCTATCGTTCTTGCCACCCTCATTATACGGTCGTATCCGCGCGCAGACAGTCCCATAGAATCATACGCCATGTGCAAAAGCTTCATCGCCATCTCGTCTGCCTTGCAATACTTGCGGATTCCCGCAGGGTCGAGAGAGGCGTTGTTAATATATACGTCACCCTTCATTCGCTCTTGTGCGAATTCTCGCGCCGCAATTACTCTTTTTCTAATATCCTCGCTTCTCTCCGACGATCCCGAATCGTCCGAGATTTCGGAATAGGTAAGACTGGGGAGCTCTATCTGAATATCGATTCTGTCAAGCAACGGTCCGCTTATACGCGAAATATATCTCTTTACGTCAATAGGCTTGCAGGTGCATTTGCGCGTGGGATGTCCGAAATATCCGCAACGGCAAGGGTTCATTGCACCGACGAGCATAAAATTACACGGGAAGGTCACACGTCCGCTTGCTCTTGTGATAGTTACCTTCCTGTCCTCGAGAGGCTGACGGAGCGCATCTGTTACCTGCTTTGGAAACTCCGGCAGCTCGTCAAGAAACAAAACTCCGTTATCGGCAAGCGATACCTCTCCCGGCATAGGGTTAACTCCGCCGCCAACAAGGCTTACCGCGCTCATGGTATGGTGAGGTGAGCGGAAGGGGCGAGCGGAGATCAATGATACGCCGTCGGGAAGCGTTCCCGATACCGAGTGAACCTTTGTCGTTTCAATCGCTTCGGGGAAGCTCAGGGGCGGTAATATCGTAGGCAGTCGCTTTGCCAGCACGGATTTTCCTGTTCCGGGAGGGCCGATGAGCAAAATGTTATGGCCGCCCGTAGCGGCAATCTCCATAGCTCTCTTTGCCTGTGCCTGACCCTTGACGTCGGAAAAATCAATACTGTAGTTTGACGTAAGTGAGAAAAAGTCGTCTCTGTCGTATTCGATAGGCGAAATGGTCTCGGTTGCGTTAAGATGCGCGACAAGGCTTCTCATATCCTTTACGGGATAGACCCTTATTCCCTCAACAGCCGCCGCCTCGCGCGCATTCTTGGCAGGAGCGTAAAACTCCTCAAATCCCGCATCGCGTGCCGCAACGCACATAGAAAGAACTCCGCGCACCTCGCGAAGCTCACCGGAAAGCGAAAGCTCACCGACAAAGCACTTTTTAGAGATATCAAGGTCACTTTTAACTATGCCTGCACATTTCATTATTCCAAGCAGGATTGAAACATCATACGCCGAGCCCTCTTTTTTGCGGTCTGCAGGCGCGAGGTTAAGCATAAACGACATTTCGGGAAAACGGTAGCCGCTGTTGAAACAAGCAGTTCTTACCCTGTCCTTTGCCTCTTTAACAGCCGCATCGGGAAGTCCGACAAGCTCAAAATTTGGCAATCTGGGCTGAGCATCCGCCTCAACTGTTACAATGTATCCGTCTATACCGAATATTCCTGCGCTGAAAACCTGTGATAACATTTTATTTGACCCCTCGCTTTGTCATGCATATGCATATATGAGAATTATATCATATTTTTTCCAAAAACGCAACCGTATGCTCCTATCTTTTTACCTCTTTGTTCCCTAAAATAAATATTTTACAAAAGAAGATTGTAAACTCTATGCAAAGCCCTTGACAATTTAAATATTTTGAGTTATAATTACCATGTATATTTTTGTAAACCGCGCTAACAGGAGGTCCTATAATGAAAAAGATCACAGCTTTACTTTTGACATTGTTACTCTCTCTTTCCCTTTTTGCTTGCGTAGCAGCTGAAGAGGACGGAAGCAGTATAGATGATTATGCCGCACCTAACTATACCCACAAGCTTACAGCTGAGCAGGGTGGCGGTATGCTTACGTTTATCGACGGACACGCAGAGAGTGCTGTTATTTCCGACTACACAGGACCCTCTAAGCTCCACTCGGTCGTAGTTCCCGCCCAGATCTCCGAGGCTAACAGAGACGTTACCGGAATCGGCGAGAAGGCATTCTACCAGACGCCTACTATCAAGGAAGTTACCCTTCCCGATACCGTTACATTTATCGGGGAGCTTGCATTTGCGGGCTGTACCGCTCTTGAGAAGATCGTTATCCCCGCATCGGTTACATACATCGACAAGTTCGCATTCTACGGATGCACCTCTCTTAAGAGCATCGAGTTCAAGGGTCATGAGCTTCTCAGCATTGGCGACTTTGCTTTCCTTGAGTGCACCGCACTTGAGACCATCGTTCTTCCCGAGGGTCTTGAAGAGATCGGTAACCAGGCATTTGGAAACTGCAAGTCTATAAAGTCTCTTACCACTCCCTCCACACTCAAGAAGATCGGCACTCTCACCTTCCACGGATGTGACGGACTTGACGCAGACGGTGCGCTTACACTTTCCGCATCCATCAAGGAGATCGGCGAGTTCGCATTCAGCGGAATTGATAAGAACAACATCAAGGTTCCCGCAGGCTCGTATGCAGCAGACTACGTTGCACAGATGGCCGAGGAAGAGACCGAGGAAGAATAATTTAAGATAAATCAAAACGGATTGCCACGCGGCAATCCGTTTTTTATTTATTTTTTATCATCCTGCATCTTGTGCTCAACAGCAACTACCATTGCCATTTCTGCGGCCAAGATCGAGTCCGCCGATACCGTACAGCCCGCGGCTCTCTCATGTCCGCCACCACCGTAATGCGCGCAGATCTCGGATACGTCGAAATTGCAAGAGGAGCGCATTGAAATTCTGAACTTGTTTTCCTCGGTCGGCTGCTTTATGACCGCGGCGACCTCTACTCCCTTTACGCAACGCGCAACGTCAATAAGAGTTTCAAGATTTTCATCCGTCGCGCCGTATTGATTTTTAAGATCGTACGGAAAAGCTATCATAGCAATTCGTCCGCCTGCATAGAAATTCATTCTTTCAAAGCCCGCATGCTCGACCTGCATCTGCTTGAGTGTCTTTATACCGAAGAGCTTGTGATTTATATCCGCGGTATCCACTCCGCACGAGAGCAATCTCGCAGCCAAGGTGTGCGACGACGGGGACGTATTGTTGTATCTGAAGCATCCCGTATCTGCACTGAGCGCGGTATATATAAGCTCACATACGCGGTGCGGCATATCCGCTCCCGCCCTGTCAAGAAGAATGTCAACAATATCGCAAAGCACCTCTCCGCAAGAGGATGCGCCGGGAACTATATAATTGTCCGCATAGACTATTCCCTTTGCATGGTGATCCACCATAAGATCGATCTTATCCTTATAGACCTCGTAAAGCGCACCCAGCTGAGAGGGAGACGCGGTATCAACACTGACGATAAGATCGGGAACAAAATCTGACGGTATGCTCTCGCACAGGCTGCTGCCCTGAGTATCAGTCATAGCAAACAAAAGCCTCTCGGGCACCTCGGTAGGCGAAATGCACCACGCTCTCTTGCCTATCGCCTCTAAGGTGTGGCGAAGCGCAAAAGCAGAGCCCGTGGCATCTCCGTCGGGATTTACGTGAAAGAGTATAAGTACTCTATCCGCCCTCCAAAGTCTATCCGCCGCTTCGTCTATTGACAGTGCTCGAAATTCAATCTTTTCTTCAATCATCATTCTCTCCATCAATCTCGTCGGGGTCTGTAATGGTAATTCCCTCGAGTATCTTTGAGATTTTCGCTCCGTATTCAATCGAGCCATCCTCAACGAATGTGATCTCGGGAGTAATACGAAGGTTCATTCTCCTTGCAATCTGACCGCGAATAAAGCCCGCGCTTGACAAAAGTCCGCGCTTGACCTCCTTTTTGTCGCCCATAAGTGCAGAATAATATACCTTTGCAAACTTAAGGTCGGGTGTAACCTCTGCCGCAGTTACACTGATAAACGCGCCGGACACTCTGGGGTCCTTAACGTCTCTGAGTATCATTGCAACTTCCTTTTGGAACTCGTCGTTTATTCTCCCCTGTCTGTATTTTGCCATTTTTATTCTCCAATCAATTTATGATTATATTGTTTCATTATTTTTTTATGTTTATTCTGTAAGATCTACACCCAAAAAGCACAGATCAACGATCAAATCGTCCGGTGCCTTGACCCCGAGAAGCGACACGTCCTCAACGTAGGGGAGAATGCGGTATCTGAATGTCTCACCCACCATATCCGTGGCGTGTATTACGCCAACAAGATCGGCAAGATCATCCAGATATTGCCCAAGCCTTGTGAAATCGGTTTTCTCTGTCACAAAGGACACAGACAGAGTCATTCCCTCCTCAAATCTGTTTATCCTGACCGACAGAGTGCGATCCTTGGCGTGTTCCCTGGCGGACAAAGCCAGAATCGTAAGCATTCCCAAAACCTCACTCCCTGCGAAGTGCCGTTTGGCAATACCGACCTCACACGCGCCATCACCTGCCTCGCTTACCTCTATTCTCACACCGGCAAAACGGGATATCGCCTGCAAGGCCTCGTATATATCCTTCTCGCAAAAAGGGGCAATCTCCGAAAGAAGCTTCGCCTGGCCTACGCTGTCAAGATATTGAAGGACCGAGTCGTCGTATGTGCCAAATTCAAAGTCGCCTTCGATTATTTCACATATGGCATTCGATACCGCCGCGTATCCTCCAAAATTCAAAATAGATCTTCTGAGCATCGAGGGATCGTACTCAAGCAGCTCTACAACCAGACCAAGAGTTTCCGCCCCGCAAAGGCTATTTACCAAAATCACAGGCACGGGATTTTCGTCTCTTTCGCCCATAACGCATATTAGCCTGTTACGATTGTTCTCCCAGGCGGTCATCAGGAAATCTTTTTCCTCTTCCGCGAGCGACAGCTGTGAGAAAATATCCCTCTTTACAGACCGCGTCCTTGTTCTTGAGGCAACTATGTCGCCAAATCTCGCACGCGAAAGCGCAAAAACGTATATATTGTCAATTATCTCAAGCAATTTTTAAAAGCGCTCCTTGCACTAACGTTTTGTAGCCGAAAATACTTCGGCATTGTAATTATAACCTATTTCTCCCCTTTTGTCAAGCGGATAGAAGGACATCAGGTCTACGTCTCAAGCTCTTTTATGTAATTTTCCGCTCTGTGCGCATCAACCCTTGAGTATCTGCCTTGCCTGCCTATATTTATCTCCCCGCCTACGTGTCTGAAGCCAAATGCACGCGGCGGGAGATGGGTGACTATATCATCATAATTCTTGATGCGGTAAAAGCTTTCCCAACGCTCCTTCACGGAAGGCACCTTGCCCCAAACAACCCTCGGGCAACCAAATCCGTATCCCGAGATACCTGACCTGATATCAGGTCGGTTATACCAGATATGCTCGTGACAAAGCAGGGCAAGCGCCGCACCGTGACTGTATCCTACCGAAACAATCTCGCGCATACCAAGATCAAGGAGAGCCCCCTCTATATAAGGTAAAACACTCCGCCACACTCGAAGAAATCCTCCGTGAGCATACCACGACTCGCACTCTCTCGCACATTCTCTGCGCAACTCCTCGGCAGGAAAATCAAAATTATTTTCCCAATCAACCGCCCCGTCGCTCTTTTCAAAAAAAACGTAAAGACGATTGCCTTCCCGCTCTAACGAAAAGCTTCCTCCGTTTTCTACCGTAAAGTACTCTGTGTCTATACACCGCGAAAATATATCTGCAAGATACCGTCTTTCGGCTGTTGTCATTTTGCTTGTTGTCATTTTGCTCCCCCCTTTTGACCGTTATCGGTCATAAGACATTATATGCCCCACGGGAGGAAAATGTTTTGATACGAAAAAGCAAAATAACGGCTCGCGTGACGATCACGCGAGCCGTCTTTCTTTTATTTACATTCTTTGGCGGATGGCCTTAATAAATTCATGTGAATTCACCGCTACTGCCTTCGTTCCATCGCTGACAAGGCCAACAAGGTCCTTTGTCATAATACCGTCATCGAGGGTTCTGATACATGCAGCTTCAAGTCGCTTTGCAAAGTCACAAAGCTCATCAAGTCCGTCAAGCTCGCCACGCTTGTATAGCGCGCCCGACCAAGCAAATATAGTCGCCATAGGGTTAGTAGATGTCTCCTCGCCCTTAAGATATCTGTAATAATGGCGCGTGACCGTTCCGTGCGCCGCCTCGTACTCGTAGTTCCCATCGGGAGATACCAGCACGCTCGTCATCATGGCAAGCGAGCCGAATGCGGTCGAAACCATATCGCTCATAACGTCGCCGTCGTAGTTTTTGCACGCCCAGATGAATCCACCCTTACTGCGGATCACTCTTGCCACCGCGTCGTCGATAAGAGTATAGAAATACTCGATCCCGGCAGACTCAAAGTCGGATTTGTAGTCGGACTCGTATATCTCCTCAAAGATGAGCTTAAAGGTCTGGTCGTACTGCTTGGAGATAGTATCCTTGGTGGAAAACCAAAGATCCTGCTTTGTGGCAAGAGCATATTTGAAGCAGGAATGGGCAAAGGAACGGATGGAGGAATCCTTGTTGTACTGTCCCTGAAGCACACCTGCGCACTCAAAGTTGTATACCGTCTCGCGATATGTCTCCTCACCCTGCTCGTTTGTAAAAACAAGCTCCGCCTTTCCTTTCTCGGTGACTCTCAGCTCGGTCGCCTTGTATACATCACCGTATGCGTGACGCGCGATGGTGATAGGCTCCTTCCAATTTCTCACAGCGGGCTTAATTGAATCTATAAGTATCGGGGCTCGGAACACCGTGCCGTCAAGGATAGCTCTGATGGTTCCGTTGGGGCTCTTCCACATTTTCTTGAGGTTGTATTCCTCAACCCTTTGCTTATTGGGAGTAATCGTGGCGCATTTTACCGACACGCCGTATTTTTTATTTGCCTCTGCCGCCTGAACCGTTACAAGATCGTCGGTAGCATCTCTGTTTTCAAGCGAGAGATCGTAATACTCGGATTTCAGATCAACGAAAGGGAGAATAAGCTCGTCCTTGATCATCTTCCAAAGTATTCTCGTCATTTCATCGCCGTCCATTTCAACTAGCGGCGTCGTCATCTCTATCTTTGACATATTGTTCCTCTTTATCGGTTGGTTTTGGTGTACGGAAGAAGTCCGCCTGCTAAAAGTATTCCTCTTTGTCTTTCCGAGAACTCGCCCATAGCGGTATATTGCTTCCCGGTAGTGTTATTCTTAACGGTCATTCTGCCGCTCTCAAGAGCCGAGAACACGTCGCAAAGCTCAAGAGCGTCGCCCTGTGATAATTCGTCGTAGTCATCGGGATCATCAAGCGTCAGGGGGATAATTCCCGCATTTATAAGATTTGCCGCGTGTATTCTCGCAAAGCTCTTGGCAATTACCGCTCGAACTCCGAGATAAAGCGGAACGAGTGCCGCATGCTCACGCGAGGAGCCCTGACCGTAGTTCACGCCGCCGAGAATGATACTCTCGCCTGCCGCCAAGGCTCTCTCGGGGAAGCTCTCGTCACAAACGCCAAAGCAGAATTTTGAAAGATACGGAATGTTGGAGCGGTAAGGAAGTATCTTTGCGCCCGCGGGCATAATATGGTCTGTCGTTATATTGTCGCCTACCTTTAAGGTAAGACTTGCCTTGATATTATTATCAAGCGGTCTGGTTTCGGGGAAAGGCTTTATATTTGGTCCTCGAAGAATGGGAAGAGATTCTGCTTCTCTCTCCTCTGCAGGCTCTATTACCGCGCTGTCGTCGATCTTGAAGCAATCGGGCATCTCGATCTCGGGATATTCGCCAAGCTCTCTTGGGTCCGTGATGTATCCCGTGATCGCACTTGCCGCCGCTATCTCGGGAGAAACAAGGTAAACGCCCGCGTCGCGAGTGCCGCTTCTTCCCTCAAAATTGCGGTTAAAGGTACGCAGCGATACGCCGCCCGATTCAGGCGAAAAGCCCATTCCTATACAAGGACCGCACGCACATTCAAGCACTCTCGCTCCCGATGCAATAATATCGGAAAGCGCGCCGCAATCGGCAAGCATTGAAAGCACCTGCTTGGATCCCGGAGAGACCGAAAGGCTTACCGAGTCTGAAATTTTCTTGCCCTTGAGGATCGCCGCAACCCTCAGCATATCTCTTAAAGAAGAGTTTGTGCAGGAGCCGATGCACACCTGATTCACCTTCACGTGCGAAAGCTCGCTTGCTCTCTTTATATTATCGGGGCTGTGCGGACAAGCCATGAGCGGCTCAAGCTCTGATAGATCAATATCGATTATTCTGTCATAGACCGCGTCGGGGTCGGATGAGAGCGGAATATACGCGTCTCCTCTGCCCTCTGCCTCCAAAAAGGCTTTTGTTATCTCGTCTGACGGAAAGATCGACGTGGTCGCGCCAAGCTCTGTTCCCATATTGGTGATAGTTGCTCGCTCGGGAACCGAAAGAGTTTTGATTCCATCACCGCCCCACTCAATTATCGCCCCGACTCCGCCCTTTACAGAGAGGATCCGAAGGATCTCAAGGCTTACGTCCTTTGCGCTGACCCACGGGCGAAGCTTACCCGTAAGGTTGACCTTATACATTTTCGGCATCGTGATGTAATACGCTCCGCCGCCCATTGCAACCGCAACGTCCATACCGCCCGCGCCAAAAGCAAGCATACCGATACCTCCGCCCGTGGGTGTGTGGCTATCCGAGCCGATAAGTGTCTTTCCGGGCACTCCGAATCGCTCCAGATGAACCTGGTGGCAGATACCGTTGCCGGGGCGTGAAAAACGAAGCCCGAATTTCTTTGCGACCGACTGTATGTATCTGTGGTCGTCGGCGTTTTCAAAGCCCGACTGCAGGGTGTTGTGGTCTATATACGCCACCGAAAGCTCGGTACGTACTCTCGGAATTCCTATCGCCTCAAACTCTAAGTATGCCATCGTTCCCGTGGCATCCTGAGTCAGGGTCTGATCTATTTTGAGCGCGATCTCACTGCCCGGCTTCATCTCACCGGAGATCAGATGCTCTTTTATTATTTTTTGTGCTATTGTAAGTCCCATGACCTTTACCTCTTATTTTGTCTGCCCCTCTGCGATCTTCTGCATAATATTATCGCGCGCGTTGATTATGTGTGCCACCGTAAGCTCCTCCGCAAGATCTCCGTTGTGCGAGGCTATCGCGCCACAGATCGCCTTATGCTCACCGAGTGACTTTTTGGCTCTCTCGCTCTGCTCGATCGATGCCTTGCGGAATTTTACTATCTTTTTGTGCAGCTCCGAAAGTGTGGAATGCACGGGCATGCTACTCGACATTCTGTAAAGCACGCTGTGGAAATTGCTGTCACACGCTATCGTTTGGTCGTTGTCACCCTTTATTATATAGAACTCCTGAAGGTCAACCACATCAAAGAGCTCCTTGATTTCCTCGTCGCTTGCCCTCTCTGCCGCCAGACGCGCCGCATAGCCCTCGATTCGTATTCTCATTTCATATATGTCCGAAATATCCTCCGTCGAAATGCCGACAATGACCGCGCCCTTGGTCGACATCTTTATAATGCCCTCCTGCTCAAGTCTGCGGAGTGCTTCCCTGACAGGAGTTCTGCTCACTCCAAGGATCTCGGCAAGCTTAAGCTCGGTAAAGACCTCTCCCTTGCGGTAATTTCCAACCAGAATATCATGCTCAAGCTTCTCAAATACCTGATCAGCCAAAGATACTATCTTGTGTTCGCTGTTTAATGTCATTTCCCCATCTCCGATTAATTAAATTCGTTTAAATCTGCCCTGCGACAGCTCCTCAAGCTTGGTCTCAAGCTCGTACGTCGACATAGCCGCAACTCTGCCGCCCTCGTATTCCTTATCTATCCATTCCTTCATTTTAACAACGACGTCGTCCTTCTTGTCAACGCGCTCGGATTCCGTGAGCTTGTAGTTTTCGTTGATCCAATAGGCGATCCCTGCAAGTCCCGAGGTTTTACTTACCTGAACGCCCGCCGAACGGTTCAGTATTTTCCTTGTATTGAAGATGTTGTATATTTCCTCGTCCTTCAAAAGTCCGTCGGCATGGATTCCGGCACGCGTAACGTTGAAATCTCTGCCTACGAAGGGTGTCATGGGCGGTATCTTATATCCCATCTCCTCGCTGAAATAGTTGGCTATGTCGGTAATAGCCGTCGTATCCATACCGTCAAGCGAGCCGCGAAGCGACGCGTATTCAAATACCATCGCCTCAAGCGGAATGTTTCCCGTTCTCTCGCCAATTCCCAGCAAGGAGCAGTTGACTGCGCTCGCGCCGTAAAGCCATGCTGTGCTCGCGTTTGCTACCGCCTTGTAGAAATCGTTGTGGCCGTGCCATTCCAGCATCTCGCTTTCAACGTCGGAGTAGTGCTGCAATCCGTAAATGATACCGGCAACGCTTCTCGGGAGTGCAGCCTCTGTATAGGGTACACCGTAGCCCATTGTATCACACGCGCGGATCTTAACGGGAATCCCTGCGTCTTTTGACATTTTCATAAGCTCGTTTACAAAGGGAACGACAAATCCGTAAAAATCTGCTCTGGTGATATCCTCAAGGTGACATCTTGGCATAACGCCCGCCTCGAATGCATCATATACCGTCTCAAGATACTTTTTCATGCACTCACTGCGGCTCATCTTCATCTTCTTAAAAATGTGATAATCACTACAGCTGACGAGAATACCCGTTTCGCGTATTCCAAGGTCACGCACAAGCTTAAAATCCTCTCTCGAGGCTCTTATCCAGGTGGTTATTTCGGGAAAGCGAAGTCCAAGCTCACGGCATTTTTCGATTGCCTCCCTGTCCTTTTGGCTGTAAATGAAAAATTCAGTCTGCCTGATTATTCCGTAAGGACCGCCAAGCCTCGACATAAGCTTATAGAGATTTACGATCTGCTCGACCGTATAGGGATTGACCGACTGCTGTCCGTCTCTGAACGAGGTGTCGGTTATCCAGATCTCCTCGGGCATATTTATCGGTACACGGCGGTGGTTGAACGCAACCTTCGGCACCGACTCGTAATCGTATATATCTCTGTAAAGATTAGGCTCCTCTACGTCCTGTAGCTGATAGCGATACTGCTTCTGCTCAAGCAGGTTGGTTTTATTCGATATCTCAAGCACTGTTTTCTCTCCTTTTTGTTTCTTTTTCGTTATATTCGGATTATCAGTTGCAAATATCTCTGTTTTTGCAACATCAAGAATTGTATACAATTATACAATTATACATTCGTCTTGTCAAGAGGTTTTCAAAAAGTTTTATAAATAAAGGCGTTTTTCATTGTTTTCAGACTATAAAAAGTTAATTTTTAATAAAAAAACGAAAACACGGTGATTGACAGCACATATCGGTTATGATATAATTAAAATATGAGCAAAGGCATAGGCTTTTTGCATATTCATCGCCCCTATTTATGCGGCGAGCAAAAAAACAATACAAAGGAGACGTAAAATGAGCTTTTTGAAAAACAAGGTAGCAATTATCACAGGCGGCGGACGAGCAGAGCCTCTTGAGGACGGTTCGGCAGGCTCTATTGGATACGGCATCGCGCTGGCATACGCTAAGGAGGGTGCCAATCTAGT
>JAFWXY010000121.1 GCA_017522905.1 Clostridia bacterium | reverse complement strand
TCCTTTGCGGCACCTTTATCACAAGCTCCTCGCCTGAGCTTATCATGTATCCCATATTCATTCTTGCGGGAATGGGTTGGGCTACCATCAACGTAAACTCCTTCCCGATGGTCGTTGAGCTTGCAAGAGGCGGCGACGTCGGAAAGTACACGGGCTACTACTACACCGCGTCTATGTCGGCGCAGATAGTTGCCCCCATTCTTTCGGGCTTCCTTTACGATGCTTGGGGTATGGAGTACACCTTCTTCATTTTCGGAACAGTATTCGTTGCATTCTCCTTTGTTACAATGTTCTTCGTTAAGCACGGCGACTCCAAGCCCGTGGCAAGCACCGATGCGCTTGAAAGCATTGGCGCGGCTGAAGATTAATTATGGTACCAAATGAAATTTTGTATATACTGCTTGGCATTTGCGGCACTCTTGTCTCGCTTGCCGCGGTAGTATTTCTCATTTATTTACTGATACTTGTACGTCCCGGGGGGAAGACTCCCGAGGACAAGGCTCTGCTTTGCGATTACGCGCACAGGGGACTTCACGGAAACGGTGTTCCCGAGAACTCGCTTCATGCCTTTGAGCTCGCATGCGAGGCGGGATACGGCATTGAGCTTGACATTCAACTATCGAGTGACGGCGAGGTCATGGTTTTCCACGACGGAACGCTTCTGAGAATGACGGGCGTTGACAAAAAGATTTGCGAGCTGACGTCAGACGAGCTGTCTGTGCTCAGGCTTGCAGGAACCGAGCAGAAGATCCCGACTCTCCGTGAGGTTTTGGCTCTCGTTGACGGCAGAGTGCCCTTGCTTGTTGAGCTTAAGGGCGGAACGCTTGATACAACGCTTTGCGGCAAGGCATACGAGATTTTGAATGACTACAAGGGCAGCTTTTGTCTTGAGTCCTTTAACCCTTGGCTTGTAAAGGGAATAAAGGAGCTTATGCCCGACCGCTTCTGCGGCTTGCTTTACAGCAACATGGTGCGCGACAAGAGGCGCGACGGCAAAAAGATCACCGCGCTTGACCGCATCATCAGTGCGATGGCACTTACCTTTGTTTGCAAGCCCAACTTCATTGCCTACAATGAAGAGGACAGGGATTCGTTTCCCGTGAGGCTCTCGACGAGGCTTTACAAGACGCCTAAGTTCATCTGGACGGTGACAAGTCGCGAGGCAGTTGACAGGGCGCACGCTCTTGGCGAGTATCCGATTTTTGAAAAAATAGACAGAAAATAAGGATTTCAGGCTCCCGACGGTCGTCGGGAGCCCCTTTTTACAAAAAGTTTACAAATAAATCGAGGCAAGAATTGACAGGTAATGTAATATTATGTTATAATGTTATTATCTATTACTAAAGCACGCGATTTGGTGTGTGAAAGGATTTTTACTATGGGATTGACAGACAATCGTTGCCAGAGATGTGGAGGCGCGCTTGACAAGGTAAGTGAGTCAAGCTGGAAGTGTAAATACTGCGGTTCTGCATATGACGACACTACCGCGAAAGAAAATGCAAAGCAGATGCAGGAGCTCTTTGACGATGCGAAGAGGGAGACTATAAACAATCTTCGCAGAAATCTTTATGATGCTACCGTTGCCGAGTTTATCAGCAGCACCGACGTTAAGAATGCCTGTGTTGAGCTTAAAAAATATCTTCCCGACGATTTCAGAGCAAACTTCTATGAGATCGCGGTAGGAAACAACGAAAAGAGGCTTACGTCGGCTATAAGAAAGATCGACGTTGAGGCTAATTTTGACGAGATCGAGAACATTGTCAGGTTCTTGATAAAGTCGCTTCAGCCCGGATTTTTGCTTGAGCTTAACAACCTCGTTGAGCGTGCGTACAAGGGACGCGATCTTCAGAGGTTTGAGAAATTCTCGACCGAGATATCGGTTCAGGCAGAGAAGGTCGAGCAGGGCGTGTACGAGACTAAGCTCCCTCGCGAGGTATTCGTGGCGTACTCCAGCAAGGATATGGACAAGGTGTCCGAGCTTGTTGAGGTGCTTGAGGCTCAGGGGATCAAGTGCTTCGTAGCGGCGAGAAACCTCCGCCACGGCAAGGGCTCCGTTGAGAACTACGACAAGGCGCTCAAGGAGGCGATGGATCATTGTAAGTCCTTCGTATTCGTATCCAGCTTGAACTCACGTTCACTCAGCTGTGATGCGCTTGAGATAGAGATACCCTACGTCCAAAAGCAGGATATCGAAAATGCGCCTGCCGAGTACCGCAACAATTACGGTGCAATTCCTCACAAATATAAGAAGCCTCGCGTTGAGTACAGAATAGAGCAGAGTAAAGGCTTTAATGCCGCTGACCAGATAACGGGCGAGTTTTTTGACGGATACGAGTGGGTGCTTTCTCCCGATGAGGTCGCTGTCAGAATATTAAAGCAGCTCGTGGCAACGCCGATTGCAGAAGAGCCTAAGGCTGAAGTCGGGTCTGACAAGAAGTACTGTGTCAGCTGCGGCAACGAGGTTGATAAGAACAGGACCATATGCCCTAAATGCACGGGACGAGAGTTCGTTGACGATATAAGCGAATACATTAAGGTAAAGAACCAAAGGGATATGGAGGAGCGCAGGCGTCGTGAGTTAGCGGCGGAAGCTGCGCGAGCTGCAGAATCCAAGAAGCCGAAGAAAAAGAAGCACGGCGTACGAAATTTCTTTATTATCTGCGCGGTGATCGTTGCGGTGATCATAGTTATTGGAATAATTGCCGATAACGCCTCTTCTCCTAATTACGAGTATCCGCTTGAAGGAACAGGGCCTTCATATATCATAGGGGGCAACGGAAACGGCGACTGGATCATCCAGGGCGGAATCTCAGCCGAAACGGAGAAGGGAACAAACGAAGAACGTTTAAAGGGCTCGTGGGGAAGCGTAAATTACGAATTTGACGCCTCGAGCGGTGTGCTTACCATAAGCGGATCCGGAGAGATACCGTCGGGAGCGGACATGTACGATAAACCGTGGTCCACCGACGGATATTACGCACTCAGGGAGTTGATAGTTGAAGGAGACATCACTAAGATCGGCGATAACGCCTTCAGCGGTACGTACCAGCTTGAAAACGTTTCCTTGTGTGCAAGCGTTGAGGAGATCGGATCGGGCGCATTTGCATGGTCCGCTGTCAGATACATAACAGCCCCCGGAGTTAAAACCATTGGATACGAGGCGTTCTACGATTGCGACTATCTACAGAGCGTATCGTTTGAAAGCGTTGAGACGATTGATACGTCTGCGTTTTCAAGCTGCTCTGCTCTGATGAGTGTATCTGTGCCCAACGCTGTTAGTATTGCCAACTACGCCTTCAACGGATGCAGTGAGCTTGGCGAGGTCGTGGCAGGCGATGCCTTGAGAGAGATCGGATACGATGCCTTTTACGATACTCGTATGATATCAAACGTTTACGTAGACGGCCCATTGTATATCGGTAGCTGCCTTGTCAGGGTTGCGGGCGATACGTCGGGAGTCTTTAATATAGCGGAAGGAACAACTCATATTGCAGGAGGTGCGTTGTACGGTTGTAACAGCATCACCGAGGTCGTTGTGCCCTCCAGTGTTACAAGCATTGGATATGCCGCGTTTGCAAACATGCAGTACCTGCGCTCGGTCATCTACGCAGGAACAGAGGCTCAATGGTTGGAGAGCGTTTCCCTATATGAAGGATGGTACGACTACAATACGGGTATGTACACCAATGCGGGATACCACGAAATGGTCTTCCTTAACGGTGAATATAATCCCGATGACTTTAACACGACCACCACGCTACAGTTCACCAAGGAAAGTGACGGCTTGTCCTACTACGTTTCGGGCTTCACAAGCGATGGCTTGAGCGGAGATCAGCTTAACGTGAAGATCCCCTCGACGCACCTTGGGCTTCCCGTAACGAGAATTGAAGGCGGTATTTTCAGCGGTCACCCAATAACAGGTGTCGAGATCCCTGCGAGCATCAAACAGATCGGCAATGAGACATTCCGTGAGTGTCGGTCTCTCGTTTACGTAACGATTGCAGAGAACAGCGCGCTTGAGAGTATCGGCAGCCATGCATTCTACCAGTGTAGCGCGCTTACCACGGTAACGATAGGAGATGGCAGTGCCATAAAGAGTATAGGGGAAAGAGCGTTTTACAGTTGTTCTGCGCTTGAGTCGTTTGAAATTCCCGCAAGCGTGGAGACGATAGGAAGCTACGCGTTTTCAAACTGTACCGTACTCAAGGAGTTGACGTTTGAGACGGGAAGCGTATTGACCTCTATTCCGTACAATATGGCAAGAGAAACTGCTCTTGAGAAGGTAGTCATTCCCGCCAGCGTTACAGAGATTGCTGGAGAAGCATTTTGTGGCGTCAAGACATTGACGAGCGTTACCTTTGAGGAAGGAAGCGCGCTTAAGACGGTTAGCGCTTCTGCATTCTATGAGTGCGAGGGACTGACAAGCATGGAATTTCCCCACAGCCTTGAAAGCCTGGACGTATCTGCGCTCCACTACACCTCTATTGCAACGCTTACTATTCCCACAGCCGTAGACTTCGGAATTAATTCTTGGTCAGATTCTTATTTCCCGAAGCTCAGGACACTGATAATCAACGGCGGCGATACTATCAGATCCTATGCATACGGTGATAAATACCTTATTGAGACGATCATTATAGGTGATACTGTCACAACGATAGAGGAGAATGCGCTGAGCTCTTGGCAGAATCTTAAGACTCTTGTCATCGGTGCGAACGTTGAAACGCTTGCAAGCTATGCATTTGCGTACAACGATCTTCTCGAAAGCGTTACCTTCAAGGGTACTGCGATCAATGATCTTTCCGATTATGCATTCTATAGCTGCGATGCTTTGACAGGCATCACAATCCCCGAGGGAGTTGATTCTGTTGGAGCTTACGCATTCTACAGCTGCGATATGCTCTCAGAGATAAATTTCCCCGATACTGTGACTTCAATCGGAGCAGAGGCGTTCAACGGATGCTCCGCGCTTGAAGCAATAACACTTCCGAGTATTACCTCGATAGAAGCAAAGACATTCAATAGCACGTCACTCAAGAGTATAGTTATCCCCGACAGCGTTCAGACTATCGGAGACCAAGCCTTTGCAAACTGTCCGAGTCTTGTAGAGATAGTTTTCCCCGATGCGCTGGATAAGGATGCGATAGGAAGCGACGTCTTCTACGGTACAAACGGTGTGAAAAAGGCGACGGGACACATTGACGCGATCGTAAAGATCGATGATAAAACGAATCTCGAGGAGGTCACCGTTACCGCAGGCACTACCATTCCTGCATACGCCTTCCAGAATTGCTACGAGCTTAAGAAGGTCATCCTTCCCGAGGGACTTGATACTATTTCGCAAAATGCGTTTTATTATTGCAAATCTCTCATGAGCATTGAGATCCCTGCGACCGTGACGGGTTGCTCCAAGAATGCGTTTGAGGGATGCTTACGACTTGTCGAGGTCGTTGACAAGACGCCTGACGGTATCATGGAGGGCAGAGTAAGTACTTGCTTGAATCTCACAAGTGAGTCGAGTGCTTTGGACATTGTTGACGGATTCGCGTTCCTGAGTGTTGATTCCGAGTCGTATCTTATTGGATATGTCGGAGAGGAAACCGAGCTTGTTTTACCCGCAGATTATAATGGGTCTACGTATCAGCTTTATAAATATGCATTTTCAAACAGCAATATAGAATGCATAACCATCAACGGTGTTGAAAAGATCGTTGACAATGCATTTGAGAGCTGCGGAAATCTTGTGGAGGTTGTCATTGGCGACAGCGTGACCATTATTGGATACAGAGCCTTCTACGGATGTTCCGGGCTTCAATCGGTCGTTATCGGAGATAACGTTACCGAGATCGGCGATTATGCATTTGAGGGCTGCTGGAAGCTGGATAATGTCAAGCTTGGAAGCTCGGTAGAAAAAATAGGCAGCTATGCTTTCTATAATTGTTCTTCTCTTACTACCGTGGTCATTCCCGCTTCGGTAGAGCTTATCGGCTCATGCGCATTCGATTCATGCTCTACGCTTACAAGCGTTCGCTTTGAGCATGGCTCGTATATGTGCGTATTATCTCCCGAAGACACCGACGGAGAGATTCTCAATTTGAAGGATAGTACGGATAACGCGTATAACCTTTCAAATTATAATCCGTACGGATGCTACTTCTGGAAGAAGGTTAATTGATTTTATTTAAGAAAGCCCCGCCTTGTAAAAGGCGGGGCTTTGAGTTAAGATTTGCTTGGAGCACATGCTCCTCTCTGCGTTCGGAGCGAAAAAGGCTGAGGAAGAAACCGGGCTCAGAACCCTCATGTGCGCGGCAAGTTGGGTGTTGTATTGAGGTCTGTTTGGCGCAGATGGTCGGGGCGATGCCCCAACCGGTTCTTCGACATTTTGCTGGAAGCAAAAGAAGAGAGAGGGATGAACCCTCTCTCTTCTTTTGGTGCCGGAAACCGGGCTTGAACCGGTACGGTACTCTCGTACCACGGGATTTTAAGTCCCGGGCGTCTGCCAATTCCGCCATTCCGGCGACACAAGTTATGATACCACACAAAGCCTCTTTTGTCAAGTCCAAACCGAAAATCTTTTTTTAATAAAAAAATATATTTTTCCAATTGAATCCATATTGACTTAAATTGGGCAACATGATATAATAGGAAGGAAATATGTTTTGAGAGGAAAATAAAATGGACTTAATTATTCCAATTATTCTTTTTGCAATCGGTCTTATTTTGCTCATTAAGGGCGGAGACTGGTTCGTTGACGGTGCTACGGGTATCGCGCACCGCTTCCACATTCCCGAGATCCTTATCGGTGCAACCGTTGTTTCTATCGGTACCACTCTCCCTGAGGTAATGGTTTCCGCAACGGGTGCTATTCATGGTCAGGGCGCAATGGCGTACGGTAACGCTATTGGCTCTATCATTTGCAACACATCTCTTGTCGCTGCTATCACAATCGCGATTCGTCCCGCTCCCGTTGAGAAGAAGACTCTTAGATTCCCCGTAATTTTCTTCTTCTGCGCGGCAATTTTCTACTCCTTCGTTGCATACTTCTTTGGTGAGTTTGCTCTTTGGGCAGGAATCGTGCTTCTTTGCGGATTCGTTGGCTACATGACCGTGCTTATCATTCAGGCATTCCGCGACAGACAGCCCAAGGAAGAAATTACAACCGAGCTTGTGCTTGACGTTCTTGACGACGAAGTTGCAGAGGACAAGCAGAGCTCCGTTGGTGACTTTGTTGGCTTCTTGCTCGTAGCGGTTGGTCTAATCGCATCTCAGGTCATCGGAATCGTTACTAATGGCGGACTTATGACCGACGTATCCGATTTCATGGCGTTTGCAGGCTTCTACCTCCAGGGCGTTCTTGGACTTATATTCCTTGTCATTGGTCTTGCAAAGGCTATCAAGCAGGACGGACTTGCGCTTCTCAACTCCAACGTATTGTTCCTCGTGCTTGGCGCGGCGGTTATCGCAATCGGCGCTACCTTGCTTGTTGACAACGGTACAATCATTGCAGAGAAGCTTGGTGTTCCCAGTACTGTAATCGCGCTTACCTTCGTTGCTCTTGGAACGTCTCTCCCTGAGCTTGTAACCGCTATCACATCGCTTGCAAAGGGCCACGGCGCGCTTTCTCTCGGTAACGTTATAGGTGCCAACATCTTCAATCTTGTGCTTGTAAGTGGAACTGCGATCACGATCGCGCCCTTTGAGGTTCCCGCAGAAAAGGTTGTGGCAGGCATGAACGCGTCCTTGGTTGTTGACATTCCCGTAATGTTCACCGTAATGGCGCTTATGACACTTCCCGCGCTCTTCCGCGGCAAGCTGGCACGCTGGCAGGGAATCGCGCTCCTCGCGATCTACGCGGGCTTCTGCGTATTCCAGTTTGCAGTTTAATTTAATATTTACAGGGCTCTATTACCGAAAATTATTTTATAAATAATTTGAAATAGCTATTGATTTTTACCATTAATTATGATATAATAGCAAGGTCGGCACAAGAGCCCTCGAATTTGGAGAGATATCGAAGTGGTTATAACGGCCCTGACTCGAAATTTTGTAGTCACTTTGGAACCTCCCACCTTAAACCCCTTGATTTATAAGGGTTTTCCGCAGTTCAAATAAAACTTAATACGTTAGTTCTCTCCTACTGTTCTCTCCAATTTCCAAGGTTGAATAAGAACAG
>JAFWXY010000120.1 GCA_017522905.1 Clostridia bacterium | reverse complement strand
TTCGTAACAGACCTTTAACTGACCTTCGATGGATTGCTCGGTCTGACTATGGCTTGAAAATCGAGCGTATATTACTACGTTCATTGTAATACCTCCTATTCGTCCTAATATAATTATAATTATTTCTCTTGATAAGTCGATTGTACCGATACGTGAACACCCGACGCGCGAGCATCGGGTGTCCTTTCGTCATATTCAGGGTGCTTAGCGAGCCACTTTTCAAAGTAGGCTTTGCCTTCGTCGCTGTCATAAAACGCGCGTATCTCGGGCACCAAGGCTTTAGCAAAGGAATTGAGCAGTTCTTCGGGGAGTGCAACGTCGATCTTTTTGCGTTTGGTCATAGGCAGTCCTCCTTATAAGCAGTGCTCTTTTTTGCGCTGAAGGACTTTGTAATAATGCTCACAGGCTTTGAGCACGAAATCCTCGGTTTGCTTTGCATTGCCTTTCGGGATATACTTTCTGATACGCTCCATCGGCACCTTGAACATTTCCTTCTGATTTGCCTTTTCCTCGCTCATAATCTCGGCAATGATCTCGGGAGTCAACCTCTGCTCGAAGCTAATCTTCTTGAAGCGGCAAGCCTGCGAGAGCGACGGAGTGCAATCGTTGATCTCCATCTGCTCCAAGAGGTCGTATTGCTCTTGTTCGTTGAGATAGGAAAGCTCCACGGCGGGAGTAAAGGAAATGCGCCCCTCGTCCACATATTCAAGGATTTCGGGGATAAGGTTTGTAAGACGGATATAGCGACGGACTTGCTCACGGCTATCTCCGTTATCTGCGCCTACCGCTTCATCTGTGCGAGACTTCGACACAACTTGTGTCGAAGTTAAATCAGATCTCCAACCTTGATGTTTCATTGCATCAAGTTTCATCTTGTAAGCAAATGCTTTCTCGCTCGGCAGAATGTGCTCGCGATGGAGATTGCTATCTACCAATACGATTGCCGCCGCATCACGGTCAAGAGAAACGATTAAGGCAGGAACCTCTTTGATCCCTGCCTTCTGGCTTGCCATAACCCGTCTGTGACCGGATATGATCTCGTATTCATCTTCGGTATTCTCCTTGGGGCGAACGATTATCGGAGATAAAACACCGTGCTCGCGAATGCTCTCGGAAAGTCGCTCCATTTCTTCGTTGTCCTGCACCTTGTAAGGGTGGTTTTCAAATGCGTGTAATTTCTCAATCAATATATTTTTCGTGTTTTTCATATAAATTTACCTCGTTCTTGTTTTTTCTTTCTTTTGGATAAGTCCATTGTTTTTGAGTTCGATCTCTCGTTCGACATCAAGCAATTCCTTTATACGCGGAATGTGTTGCTCAATGCGCAGAGAAATCTTTAGTTGCTTGCGCAAGGGCGTCATTTTCTTGGTCAGCTCCTTGCATTGTTCTTTAAGCGACGCTTCTTCCTCGGGCGTTTTCACGCGGCGAATCTGCAAGCGCAATTCATAGCGTTTCTGCTCCAACTCGGCAATTTGAGCCGCCTTATTCTGCTGAAATGACAAAAGCTCCTGCGGCGACTCGATATAATGGTCGCGCAAGAGCCAATATTCTTCCATATATTTGTCGGCTTTCGATGCCTCGGTTCGTATCATCGGAGATACGGGGCGGATATCCGCCTCCTGCACGTTGTTACCCGTGCAGATCTTAAATAACTCCACGATAAGAGCGAATACGAGCTGAAGCCCGTCCATCTGCTCCGCTTCTTGCATATAGCGTTCAAAATCAAGCAGCGGCTTTCGCTTCATTTTCGGCGGTCGGTATTTGATCTGCTCCATTCGATCGTGATTCCAACGAAAACGCTTAAAGAGATTTTCTTTCGTATATTTCTCATTCAAGCTACTAAGGCGAACGGAGCGCGACCACCCCGATGAAATAACAGAGGGATGCTCGTAATTGAAATCTCGCGTGAAGGTGTATCCAAGCGCTTTGAGAAATGCTACAAACTCAATATGGTTAATGCATTGTGATAATGCTTCTTCTACATCGCGTCGCAGCATTTCTCGATGGGTAACGTGACCTGCCTTCTGCGCCCAATACGCCTTTTTGTTGCTATAAAATTTATGGCTCTCTATAACCGATTTGCTTCGCTCGGCACATATCTCGTCGGAGATCTTTCTGAGCTCCAAACGGTCGCCAATACTGTTGCGGAATTTCTTCCCGTCTGTAAATGAAACGCTATTGATTACGAAATGGTTGTGAATATTATCGGTATTGAGATGCGTGGTGACGACCACTTGGTATTTTGCGCCCCACATCATTCGAGCGGTTTCCACGCCGATCTGATGCGCTTCTTCGGGTGTGACCTCTCCCTCGGCAAAGCTTTGGTATCCGTGATAGGCGATATTCTTTCCGCGCTCACCGAAACGGCGCTTGACGGCGATCATTTCGTGATAGGCATTGTGCTTGGAGCAGTTGATACCCGTAACAAATGCCGTGTGGTCGGTTTTAGAGTCATTCTCTACATAGCGAATCGCCGCATATAAGTCCTCGTCAAGATATTCCTTGGCGGTGGTCTTGTCGGGGTTGTTCGCATAGTCGATAACCTCTTTCAACCGTCCTTTGACGGGCCAGAATCCTGTGGTTGCCATTTGCGCATATTCTCCTTTCTCGGCGCGATCAGAGTGTCGGATATATCCCTCAGCAATGCGAGCGCCGCCGCGTTGACCTCTGCTGAAAACGGTGGCTCGACGAGCGCATCCAATTTCTCGCAGAAAGCAAAAAGAGCGCCGGGCGGAACCGATCTCGGTTCAAATCCCAACGCTCTTTGACGGATATATTCGGTTGTGCTTAGCCCACTCTTTTCGGCTATGGAGTTGATACGCTCCTTCTCCTTTTTCG
>JAFWXY010000119.1 GCA_017522905.1 Clostridia bacterium | reverse complement strand
TTTTTCTTTGGCACAAGAGGCGCAAAATATTCGGCGTGTAGCCAATCTAAAAGCAAAGTCGTTTTGCCGAAACCGCTCCCTGCAAGCAGGGAGTCCGAGTAATTTCTTAAAGCAACAAAAGCTTAGCAAAAAAGAAACGCCGCATACGCACCACGGCGTCGCAGTGGGTGCACTACTCCGCCTGTGCGGGAGGTTTCGCCGCTTGCGAGCGGCGACCAACGCTCCGCGCGTTGGATGGGCGCAAGCCTTTGAAAAGGCTTGACCGAAACTTTAATGCCGCTTCGCGCTGTAGCCATGAAGCCCCCCATAAATCGCAATTTATCCTCCGATAAAGAAAGACGCCGTAAAAAACACGGCGTCTTTCTATTAAGCTTAAAGCGACCTCAAAAATCCTGCAAGTCTTGATGCGATAAGTCTGTGTCCCGCATCGTTGGGGTGAAGTCCGTCGGGCATGTACTTCTCCTTGAGGATCGGTACCGCGGGCTGCATTCCCGACACGCGCCAAAGGTCAAGCACAGGGATAGCGTAATATTGCGCGACCTCCTTGATGGCGTTTACATAGTCTGCAAGCGGCGCGTATCCCTCTCTTGCCACTTCCTCGTTTTGTCTGTGTAAGGGTGTCATGACAACAATTGTTGCGCCCGGATACTTATTTATCATCCCTTCAAAAAGCAAATGGCACGCGCCGTAGAAGCTATACGGCGTGCGGTCACCGGTTTTGCCAAGCGGAGCATCTCCGTCTCCGTAGTCGTTAGTACCGCCAAAAATCACCACTACGTCTGCATCGTCGTCCATATCAGGATATCTTAACAGAAAATCCCTGTCACATCTCTCAATCGCGGAAGGAACCGTATTTCGTGAATATCTCGTTCCGCCAACGCCGTACACTCGCGCCTCTCCGAGCCCATGCTCCTCTTTGATAATATTCCAATATGCGTACTTTTTGTTCGACGTTCCCCAGCCCTCGGTAATGCTGTCACCGAGAAAATTGATCTTCAATCCTTCTAATTTCATTCGTTCTGCCTCCGAATCAGTAGGTGGGTGTGTCGAGATACCAATTGCCTCGCTCAAACGTAAATCCAAGCGATATCTTCTCTCTCTTCGTGGGATTATCGATAGAATAGCTCTCTATCGTTATATTGATATATTTGTCACTCGAGGGGGTCACAATCTCAATGGTCGAGTAATCGTAGACCCTCTCACTTAAATTAAAATCGGTCGCCTCGCGGTTCTGAAAGAGCCACTCCTCGGTCTCGTAAAATCTTATATACGCCGACGAGCTGCCCGTCAGAAATCCGTCGAACGCGGTCTCGTAGATCGCCTTGAGGTATTCCTCGGAATATATCCTCTCGGCCTCCTTCTTCATGTGGTCGGCGCTGAGATATCCCGAGCCTTCAAGGACTCTGTTATACGAAGTGTACTTGTCGTTATAGTAAACTCCAAGCTCCTCAGCGAGAATGCTCTCACGGTCGTACACGGGAAGTCCCTTGCCGAAAAAGAGCACGTTTATCTCCCTTGACTCCTCAATAAGGTAGACTATTCTGTCCTTGACCTCATCAAGCTCGGGCGCGCTCTGTGAGCATGAAGCCGCTGACAAGGCTGTTGTCATTATTAAAAACACAAGCATAAATGCCGCAAATATTTTCTTCATGCCCATATGCTCTCCTTTTTTTTGAGAATTTTATTCCTCTGCGGGTGCTTCGACTGCCTCTGTGAGTGTCTCCTCGCTCTGAGCAGCTTCCTCACCCTCGGCCATTTCCACGTCGGGCTCCTCTTCCTTTGCTACGTTGGTGATATTGACGAGCTTCTGTCCCTCCTCAAGTCTCATAACGATAACTCCGGATGCAGTTCTCGAATAGGTCGAGATACCCTCTGCGGGTGTTCTGATAATAATTCCGTTGTCGGTTATCATCATTACGTCATCCTCGTCGGATACCGCAATAATGCCTGCCAAAAGACCTGTCTTCTCGGTGAGGTTGTGACAGATAACGCCTCCGCCTCCGCGGTTCTTCATAAGTCTGAAGTCGTCAAACTCGGTTCTCTTACCAAAGCCGTTTTCGGTGATTGTGAGGAGCTTCTTATCCTCCTCGACGCTTACTACGCCGATAACGTAGTCGTCCTCCTTAAGACGGATTCCGCGCACGCCGCGGCTTACACGTCCCATAGCTCTTACCTCGCCCTCGTCGAACTTGACTGCGTTACCGTTTCTCGTAGCGATAATGAGCTGCTTGTTTCCGTCGGTCTTTGTAACGAAGAGCAATTCGTCACCCTCGTCAAGATTTATCGCGATCTTACCGCCCTTTCTCTGATACTCGTACTCGGAGAGGAGCGTCTTCTTGATAACGCCCTGACGGGTCACCATCGTAAGATACTCGTGGTCGGTAAACTCGTTGACCGCAATTATTGCCGTTACCTTCTCGTCGCTCTCAAGCTCAAGGAGGTTTACTATATTAGTTCCCTTAGCGGTTCTCGACGCCTCGGGGATCTGGAATGCTCTGAGTGCCTGAACGCGACCTCTGTTCGTAAAGAACATCATCGTCGAGTGGCTGAATACTGCGTCAACCCTCTCGATAAAGTCCTCGTCGCGTGCGGTCATGCCCGTGATTCCCTTACCGCCTCTGTGCTGTGCGGAGTAGGTGTCGGAGGGCAGACGCTTGATGTATCCTGCGCGTGTCATCGTGATTACGCAGTTGTGCTTCTCAATAAGGTCCTCAAGATCGATGTCGTCAAGAGCCTCCTCAATATTAGTACGTCTGGGGTCTGCATACTTTCTCTTGATCTCAAGAAGCTCCTCCTTGATGATCTCTCTGATCTTGGACGCGTCGGCAAGTATTCCCTCAAGCTCTGCAATAAGAGCGTAAAGACGCGCAAGCTCGTCCTCTATCTTCTGTCTCTCCATACCGGTCAAGCGTCCGAGAGTCATTTCAACTATCGCCTGTGCCTGAATGTCGGTAAGACCGAATCTCTCCATCAAGGTGATCTTGGACGCCGCGATAGACTCACTCGTCTTCATTATCTGCACGATCTCGTCGATATTGTCATTGGCGATCTTATATCCCTCAAAGATATGCGCTCTCGCCTTCGCCTTGGCAAGATCGAACTCGGTGCGGCGGCGGATCACTGACTCCTGATGCTCGATATAGTAGTCAAGTATCTGCGCGAGGTTGAGTACCTTAGGCTCCTGACCGACGACTGCCAGGAAGTTAGCCGAGCAGGTGTCCTGAAGCTGAGTATACTTATAGAGCTGATTGAGAATGACCTGACCGTTAGCGTCTCTCTTGAAGTCGATAACGATCTTCATTCCGTCTCTGCCCGACTCGTCGCGGATATCGACGATACCCTCTATCCTCTTATCGTTAACGAGATCCGCCATAGATGCGCAAAGCATGCTCTTGTTTACCATATAAGGGATCTCGGTGATGATGATAGTTCTCTTTTCCTCGTCGATGTGAGCCTTTGCGCGAACAACGATCCTGCCCTTACCCGTTGTATAAGCGTCAACTATTCCGCTCGTGCCGTGAATAGTTGCACACGTCGGGAAGTCGGGACCCTTGATGAACTGCATAAGGTCTGCTATCGAGCAATCGGGATTCTCCATACGGTGAATAGTTCCGTCAATGACCTCGCCGAGGTTGTGGGGCGGCACGTTGGTCGCCATACCGACCGCGATTCCGACGGATCCGTTTACAAGAAAGTTCGGGAATCTTGAGGGGAGGACCGAGGGCTCACGAAGTCTGTTATCAAAGTTAGGCACGAAATCGACGACCTCTTTTTCAAGGTCGCGCGTCATCTCGTCCGCGATCTTGTCAAGCCTTGCCTCCGTATAACGGTAAGCAGCAGCCGCGTCGCCGTCAACCGAACCGAAGTTACCGTGTCCCTCTACAAGCGGATAGCGAAGCGAGAAGGGCTGTGCCATTCTTACCATAGTGCCGTAGACCGAGCTGTCACCGTGGGGGTGATAGCGACCAAGCACGTTACCGACCGTAGTAGCAGACTTGCGGAAGGGCTTATCGTGTGTCAGATGATCCTCGTACATAGCGTAGATAACTCGGCGCTGACCGGGCTTCATACCGTCTCTTACGTCGGGAAGCGCTCTCGACATAATGACAGACATGGAATACTCGATAAAGGACTTCTTTACCTCTTTTTCCATGTTAATGTCAACGATCTTCTGATTTTCAAACAAATATACATCGTTGTCATGCTGCTGTTTGCTCATTTATATTTCCTCTTTCTTAGTTTGACCCAAGCCTTAAATTCTTGAGTCCTTCTTTTTTCCTTTGAATAGTCTGTATATCAGCCTGACCGCGCCGTAGGCGACAGTCATAAAGATCACACATAAAATAAATTCGGGTATTATGATTCTTCCGAACGCCTCCCATATCTCATAGCTCTCCGAGAGCATAATGAAATAGATAAGCGTGAAAAGCAGGTGTATCCCGCCCATCATTGCCGTAAAGACGAGATAGGAGAGAAAATTGCGCCTGAGTATTACGTCGGGTAACGCGCCGCACAGATATCCGCAAAGCGCAAAAAGCATCAAGGACAGTGAGACTCCGCCCGAGCCGAGCGCCCAGATAAGCACTCCGCCGCATAGCCCGAATATCGCCCCGTACCTCTCGCCTAAGATAAATCCTATCGCGCATATAAGCGCAAAGCAGATATCGGGAGTCACCCCGAATACCTCTATATCCGCGCACTGTAATACCGCGGCAAATACCAAAAGCAGACTAAAGGTCAGTACGTAAAGCGCGTGGCTTAGGGCCGACAGTCTTCCCTTTTTTCTTTCACTCACGGTCATTTGTCTTCACCGCCGCTCTCGTATCCCGTAACCACGACTACGTATTTCAGCTCGTCAATCTCTACCGCGATCCTAACCTTAGCGCTCTTGGTCCTTGAAAAGCCGTCAAGCGTTACGCTCTCGACCACACCTATGTAAATACCACCCGGATAAACGCTTCCCTCGCCGCTCGTGTAGATAAGGTCGCCCTCAACTACGTCTGCATCCTCGGGAAGATATTTAAGCGTGCAATATCCCGTGCCCTTGTAGGCTATATCGCCCGAAAGCACTCCGATCTCTCCGCTTCTCTGCACGTACGCCCCTGCAGAGGCAGACGCCTCGTTGAGGACTCTTACGCGCGACCAGACGTCTCCCGCCTCGCATACAGATCCTACAAGACCGCTCTTTACCATAACCGTCATTCCGACCTCAACACCGTCCCTCTTGCCCTTATTCAGGGTAAAGAAGGTCGCGTATCCCTCGCCCTCTCTGCCGATTATCAATGCCTCGGTGAGCTTAAAGGATGAATAGCTCTGCTTCATCTCAATGTAGTCGCGGAGTCTAGCGTTTTCCTCGCGCGCCGCCTCGCCCTCGGCAATTTCCGCCTTAAGCGACTCATTTTCCTCGCGAAGGCTCTCGTTTTCCGCCTTGTATTCCTCTATTGCCTTAAAATAGCTCGTAAATCCCTCTATCGCCTCGCTTACCGCATCCGCGGCGTAGCGGAAAGGAAGAGTCAAGGTGTTGATCGCATCCTTGATAGGATCGGTCTGTCCCAAAAGAGACAGGGTGGCTGTAAGTATAGTCAAAAACACCGCGCAAGACAAGATGACGATAAAAAATTTATTTTTAAATATTTTCACCTGTTCTTACCCTTTTTTCGACAAGATTTTGATTTTTCCAAAGGCTTTTCAACATACCTTTCCACACCCTGTGGAAAACTTTTCGGCATGTGTAAAACTCTATCTCCGTTTTGTGCAAAAATCACCTTTGTTTTATGAAAATAAAGGAATTTGTCATTGCCCTCTCAATGTGGAAAAATCAACCTTTATTTTGAACAAATTATAAATATCAACAGTCGCCTGTGCGACTTTTCAACAAGAATGGATCAGATGTCGAGATTCTCCGCAAGACGCGCGTTCTGCTCGATAAATATTCTTCTGGGCTCAACCTTGTCGCCCATCAGAAGCGAGAACATCTCGTCGCATGCGATAGCATCCTCGACGGTGACCTTCAGGATCGTTCTCGTTGCGGGGTCCATCGTTGTCTCCCAGAGCTGATCTGCGTCCATCTCACCAAGACCCTTGTATCTGTCTGCCTCGATGTTCGCTGTGCTACCGCTCTCGCCCGCAAGCTCTGCGATGATCCTGTCTCTCTCGGCGTCCGAGAAGGCGTATCTCTCGTTGCCCTGCTTAGATCCCTTCTTGTAGACCTTGTAAAGCGGAGGCTGTGCGAGGTATACGTGTCCCTCCTCTATAAGCTGGCGCATGTGTCTGAAGAAGAAGGTCAAAAGGAGTATTCTGATGTGCGATCCGTCAACGTCGGCATCTGCCATGATGATTATCTTGCCGTAACGGAGCTTTGCCATATCAAGCTCGTCTCCGATTCCGCAGCCGAGCGCCTGAATTATCGGTATGAGCGACTGGTTTCCGTAAACCTTGTCGGCTCTCGTCTTTTCTACGTTAAGCACCTTACCGCGCAAGGGCAGGATCGCCTGGAACTTGGAGTTTCTTCCCTGAGTTGCAGAGCCTCCCGCACTGTCTCCCTCTACGAGATAAAGCTCTGTAAGCTCTGCGTTTCTCTCGTTGCAGTCACGCAGCTTTCCGGGAAGCGAGCCTGAGCCCAGGACTCCCTTACGTCTCGTCGCCTCTCTCGCCTTTCTTGCCGCCTCGCGTGCACGTGAAGCAGCAAGCGCCTTTTCAAGGATCGCCTTAGCCGTCGCAGGATGCTCCTCAAAGTATTCCGTAAGCTTTATGTTCACCGCGTTTTCAACAAGCGTTCTGATCTCGCTGTTACCAAGCTTTGCCTTGGTCTGGCTCTCAAACTGCGCGTTCTCAAGCTTTACGGATATGATAGCGCAAAGTCCTTCTCTTACGTCCTCACCCGAGAGGTTCTTCTCACTCTCCTTGAGTATTCCCGTCTTTCTTGCGTAATCGTTGATAACGCGGGTAAGACCTGCCTTGAAGCCGGTCTCGTGAGTACCGCCCTCTATGGTGTTCATGTTATTTGCAAAGGTCATTACGTTCTCGTAATAGCCGTCGTTGTACTGAAGCGCGATCTCCGCGATGCTCGAATCCTTCTCGGCGCGCATATAGATAACGTCGTTATGCACGGGGTCGTTGTTTCTCGTCTCGGTAAGGTAGCTTACGAAGGACTTGATACCGCCCTCGTAGCAAAGCTCGTTGACCACGGGCTCGTTGCCTCTGTCGTCGATGAGAACGATCCTTATTCCCGCGTTCAAGAAGGACTGCTCGCGCATACGGTTGAGCAATATATCGTAGTCGAATACAGTCTCCTCGAAGATCTCGGGGTCGGGCTTGAAGGTAACCTTGACGCCGTGGGGACGCTCGGGCGAATCTCCCTCGCATACGAATTTTCTTGCAACCGCGCCGCGCTCGAATCTCTCTGTATATCTCTTGCCCTCGTAGCAGTCGTCAAGCTCTACCCAAAGTGAGAGCGCGTTTACAACAGACGCACCAACGCCGTGAAGTCCGCCCGCGATCTTATATCCTCCACCGCCGAACTTGCCGCCCGCGTGGAGTATGGTATAAACGACCTCGGGAGTAGGTATTCCCTCCTTGGGGTGAATGCCCGCAGGGATGCCTCGTCCGTTATCCTCGACGGTTATGCTATTGTCGTAATTTATCGTTACGGTTATCTTATCGCAATAGCCCGCAAGAGCCTCGTCTATCGAGTTGTCCACTATCTCGTATACAAGATGGTGGAGTCCGCGGATAGATGTGGTTCCGATATACATACCGGGGCGCTTTCTTACCGCCTCGAGTCCCTCAAGGACCTGTATCTCGTTTTCGCCGTAGTGACTGTCTTCTTCTACTGCCGTCGTGTTCTTGATTTCTTCTGACATTTCTTCTTCCTCAATCTGTTTTTTGGTTTATACCGTTTCTGTTCTTCCGATAAGGGATGCGCTCGAGATCTGCGAAATGCAGACCCTGATCCTTCCGTTTTCCTTGTAAACTATAAAGGATTTCGGAATTTCGTCGCTTGCCGCCAGGAGTCTGTCCTCTTTTTCTGCAAGCGCCAAATATTTTCTCGTTATATGCGATACCGTCGAGTTATCCATATCGAATATCCCGATGATATCCTTCTCTCTGATGATCTTATTGTTTCCTGCGTGTAAATACATGTCTTACACCTCTAATGCGGCAAAATTGCCGTTTTTGACGCTTATAACGCGCTCCGCGACTATATCCTTCTTCTCGCAGGAGGTCATTATCACCTGCTTGCCGTCAAGATTCGAGAGAAGGTAGGAGCGTCTGCCGCTGTCAAGCTCACTGAGCACGTCGTCAAATAGGAATACGGGATAGCTTCCGTCGCCGTCGGTGCGGATTATCTCGCCCTCCGCAAGCTTCAAGGCAAGCGACAGCGATCTCTGTTGACCCTGCGAGGCGAAAATTCGCGCTCTGCTGTCATCAAGATGTATTTCAAGGTCATCCTTGTGGATTCCCCACAGAGTCGATTCTGCGGCGATTTCTCGCTCGTGGCGGCTACAGTAAAGCTCGAGGTAGCTCTCGTAGCATCTCTTTTCGTCGTAGCAGTCGCTCTCCGTGAGCTTTGATGATGAAATATACTCAAGCCTCGGCGTCTCCCTGCCCCCCGTCATATCTCGAAAGCATTCCGACACGTGGCCCTTCAATTGCTCTATATATCTGACCCTGTAGCCCGTGATTATCGCCGCCTCGCGCGCCAATTGCTCCGAGAAGAGGTCGATCGTCGAATCAAACGCCGCCCTGTCTTCCTCCGCGCCCTTGATCAGCGCGTTTCTCTCCTTGAGTATCGTCGCGTATCTCTGAAGCGAGCGCATATACATCGGTCTTATCTGCGATATGGCTACGTCAAGAAAATTTCGTCTTTCCGCAGGTCCGTCCTTGACTATGGACAAATGCTCCGGGCAGAAAAGCACGACCTTAAATCCGCCAACCATATCCGACGTGCGCCTTATCTTGACGCCGTTCTGCGCTATCTGCTTCTGTCGACGGTCGGCAAAAAGGCTTACCGACACCTTGGTGTCCCTGATGCCGTCGAAATATGTGTTCTCTATTTTCGTATACTCCTCGCCGAAGCGTATCACGTCGCGGTCAACTCCCTGCCTGAAGCTCTTTCCAAGCGAGGTCATATATATCGACTCTAAGAGATTGGTCTTACCCTGCGCGTTCTCACCGAGCAGTATGTTCACGCCCTTGCAAAGCTCTACGTCTGCAAAAGCAATATTTCTGAAATTTTCAACTCTTATTCTTTTGCAAAACATAGTTTCCTGTGAGCCTTACTTATTTTTTATCAGTCTCTCGTTCTTACGGGGAGGAGCATAAAGAGCTCGGTTCCCTCCTCATCATCGCAGGGCTCTACGTTGATGGACATAAGGGGAGAGGACATGGAGATCCTGACCGTCTGGCTGCGGCAGGCTCTGATGCTGTCGATGAGGTAGCGGTTGTTGAACGCGATGGAAAGATCGTCACCCGTGTGCTCGATCTCAAGCTCGTCGTAAATGCTTCCCGCGGCGGAAACTGCGGATACCTTCATAAGGTCTCCTACGACCTCAACGCGAACGTGAGAGCGAACGCTTCCCGCGATCCTCTCCTCGGTGATAAGAGCAGCCTTTTCAAGTGCCGCGATTATCTCCTGCTTCTGCGCCTTGACCTCGATCTTGTGGTTCTTTATAATAATTCTGTTGTAATCTACGTATTCGCCCGTAATGAGACGTGTAAAGAAGATCATATCGCCGAACTTGACAACCATGTTCTTAAAGCTCATGTATACGGTAACCTCGTCCTCGTCATTGTCGGAGAGGAGCTTTGTAAGCTCGTTTACGCTCTTGACGGGAACGATGAAGGAGTAGTCAACGCCGCGGTCGGAGCCCTCGAGCTTCTTGAGCTCTGCCCCGTCGGAGCAAACGGCAAGCTTAAAGCCGTCGCAGGCAACGATGTTGATCTTGTCCTGCTCTGTCTTGACGAAGCAGCCGTTAAGCACGGGACGCGGCTCGTTAACGCCCATCGCGTAGGATACCTTGGAGAACATCTTTTTGAGAGTGTATTCCTTGACTACGAAGCCCTTCTGAGTAACGAGATCGGGGATCTCGGGGAACTCGTCCGCTCTGAGTGCACCTGTCTTGTGGGAGGACTTTCCGCACTCGAAGGTCGCGATAAGCCTCTGGTCAACCGTGAGTGTGATCTCCTCGCCGTCCATAACGCGGAGGGTCTGGTTGAATTTCTGCGCATTGATTATATAAGAGCCCTCCTCAAGCACGGTGGCATCTACCGTGATCTTCATACCCTTCTCAAGGTCGAAGGCGGTGAATGTGCAGCTGTCGGTACTGTTTGCCTCGATGAGGATACCTTCAACTGCGGTAAGAGTTGACTTACCCGAAACCACGCTCATAATGGGAGCTATCTTGTTGCTGACTTCCTGTCTGTTAAATACGATCTTCATAAATTAACCTTTCCGAGAGCCGCGCACGGCGTCTCTTTCGCTCTCTCGCACGCGAGAAAGAACGATATAATGATAGAATATAAAGTATAAATATTAGTGTCCGCTAAAATGTGGAAAACTCAATTTTTCCTTGCATGCATAAGGCTTACTTACCTAACAGCCCAATGTGTATTCCGATGGGCAAAATGTGGAAATCCTCTCCTTGGATCGCGCAATTTTGACAGTTCATTAAAGCCGTCGTGATTTTTCCGGAATTTAGGAGTTTTCAACAGTCCCCCTCTGCATGTTGAAATGTTGAAAAGTCTTGTTTTTCCTTATTACGTAAAGCGCTTGCAGGTTTCACAACCTGTTAATAAGTCTTTTGATCCGCCCTATGCACCTCTGATCTCTGTAAATCACTTCAAGTGAAGATTTAAGCCCATTTCAGCCCCGTTCTTCACCCCGAGTCTCGCCGAAGGCGCATCAGCCCCACCGCAGGTGGCTATTCCTTGATCTCTTTGATGAGGTTGTTGATCTCCGCCTCAAAGGTGGGAGAGGATGCCATTCTCTTGTCGATCGAATCGAGCGAGGAAAGCACGGTCGAGTGATCTCTGTTGAACAGCTTCCCGATTGCGGGGAGAGACATCTCGGTAAGAGTTCTTATAAGGTGAATGGTCACGTGTCTTGCCTGCGCGACCTCCTTGACCCTCGACTTGCCCGTAAGATCTGCCTTTGAAACGCCGTATTTCTTCTCTATCGCAACGAATACCTTGTCCACGGTCACGCCGATAGGCTCTGCACCGCCGAGAAGCTCACCCATGCAGCCCTTGACGACCTCCATGGTGATCTCGTTGCCCGAGAGAAACTTGAGAGCCGCAAGCTTCTTGACCGCGCCCTCGATCTGTCTTATATGCGAGCGGAGATTTTCCGCAAGGTAGGTGATTATCTCGTAGGAAACGCTGATACCCGCCTGGGAGATCTTGTTCTTGAATATCGCGATCCTCAGCTCAAGATCCGGGGGCTGAATATCCGCTATGAGTCCCCACTCGAATCTCGTCTTGATCCTGTCCTCAAGCGTCTCAATGTCACGCGGCGGTCGGTCGGAAACAAGGATTATCTGCTTTCCGTCCTCGTAAAGCGCATTGAAGGTGTGGAAGAACTCCTCCTGTGTAGAGGTCTTGCCTGCGATAAACTGTATATCGTCTACCAAAAGCACGTCGCAGGTGCGGTACTTATCGCGGAACTTTGCCATCGACTTTTTCGACAGGCTCTCGATCATCTGGTTTGTGAAGTCCTCGCCCCTTATGTAGATAATGTTTGCCGCAGGGTTCTTCTTTTTGATCTCGTTTGTGACCGCGTAAAGCAGGTGAGTCTTACCGAGACCCGAGGGGCCGTAGATAAAGAGCGGATTGTAATCCTGGGCGGGCCTGTCCGCAACGGCAATGCACGCCGCGTGTGCGAATTTATTGGAGCCGCCTACGATAAAGTTGTCAAAAGTATATTCGAAGTTGACCGTGGGCATCGTGGAGCCGAGATTGAGATCCTTATCCCCGTCGTCCTCGTCGTCATTTGCAACGGAGCCGATTATCTGCTTTTTGATATCCTCTACGCTTGCACTGCTCTTGCTGCATACGACCTCGACCTTGATGTCAAAGCCCATAAACTCCTTGAAAAGAGCCTCAAGATCGGGGAGAAACTTGTTAGTGATGGTTTTCATTTTGAATTCCGATCCCGCGGCTATAGTGAGAACGTTATCGCCTGAAAAGGAAGTGATCTCGGCGTCACCAAACCAAAGAGAGGCTGCCGACGTGCCGATCCTCTGCCTTACCTGCTCTTTAACCATGGACCATATTTCGTTTATTTCGTTGAGGTAATCCATAAATGAAGTCCTTTCAAAAGAATTTTGGTCTATAATCTAAATCAATAATATTAATTATAATAATATAAGCCTATTATAACATAAACTCCGAAAAAATACAAGTACAAGGCTTATAAATAAGCCTTGTAAGGTCAACATTTTGCATAAATTTACAATTTTTTAACATTTCCCTTGCCGTGAAATAGGGATCAGAGGAAAAAAGTCAAAAAAACGAGCCGTAGATCCCCTCCCCCATAGTGTTTTGTATTTCGATTTGTGGGGGGGTGTTAATCTTCATGGTGCATCCTCATCCACCGCTAGCGAGAACCCCCAAAGCTCGCGCACTCGCTTCGGGGAACCCCGCCACGGTCCCCCTTCCCCTGCCTTGGGGAAGGCTAACGCAAGGCGGGATTTCACATGAATTTATAGCCGTGAAAACGATTTTCCGGCTACAGTTAAAGAAACGCCTCGGTTAAGCCAAAGCCTTCCCCAAGGCAGGGGAAGGGGGACCGCAACGCGGTGGATGAGGATGCACTATTAGATTAATTTCCCCTTTGCCCAAACGCTCCACCTTAAAACCGTAGGGCGGTGCCTTGGTGCCGCCGCATCGTTGATTTTGTATCGTTTATACGGCGGGAGCGTATGGGGTTCCCCGAAGCAAATAAAGTGAGCTTTGGGGGTTCTGAGCTTGCCCCCCGCCCCACGGCGCAAAGCGTAATCGAAAGATAATTCGTAGCCACTTTGCATCTTCAAACGGCTACTCTATCTATTCTTATGAAAGGTTTTGGGAAGGGTTTTAGGGAAAGCCCTTTTGCCCAAAAGGGTTTCCCTAACGCCTCCCCTCCCCGATAAATTGCAATTTACCAACCTAACAGAAAAGGGAGAGCCTTAGCTCTCCCTTTTAATATAGAAAATTATTTCTTTTTCTTTGCCGCTTTAGTTATGACTACTGCTGTTGCTGCTACTGCGCCTGCTGCTGCCGCGCCTAACGCAACTGCCTTTGCTGTCTTCTTAGCCTTTTCTTTCTCCTCAGGTGTCTTTACCTTGGGTTTTTTGATCTTGTTAAGCTGCTTATTGAGCTTAAGAAGCTCTTCCTTAGTAAAGCTGATGTTTGCCATACCGAGCATGCTTGTAAGACGGAGAATCGTAAAGCTTCCCATCATCTGCATAAGTCCGCTTCCTGCGTCCTTCATGTTGATCTCGAAGCCGCCTTCCTTCTTCTCGCCCTTGCCCTTCTTGTTTGCGTCCATCTTCTTCTTCATGGTAAGCGCAAGCTTTAAGAACCATACCTTTCCAAGAGGAGATGCCATAATGTCAGAAAGCTTGTCGTTGAGCGAGAAGCGTCCCTCGGGAGCCTCTACGTCAAACCAGTTAAGAACTGCGCCCTGCTCTACAAGCACATAGTCCATGTTCATTTCGTCAACCTTGCGGATAACGCTCTCGTCGGTGTATTCGCCTGCCTTGGCAACGATCTTGGTCTCGCCCTCGTTCTTTACGTCAAAGTAGAAGAAGTGGTCGGGAGCCTCCTTGACGCCGATGCTCTCGCCGTTAACGAAAAGCTCTACTGCGGGAAGGTTGGAGTAAACGGTTACCTTTGTTACGTCCTCAACTCTGTCAACGTATCTCTTACCGCATACGTGTACGAAGGGAGCCTCCTCGGGGGAGCGCAGCCATGCCTTGTAAGCGTAGAACGCGTCCTTCTTGTACTTGCGGTCCATCGTCATAAGACCCTTGTGATTCTGACCGTTCTCGCCGCCCTCTGCGCGCGCGTCTGCGCCGAAATCGAACATATTCCATACGTGGGTAGCCCAGATATACTTACGGCTGAAGAGCTGCTTGATAAGCTCCTCGTGGTAGTATGCCTGATATTCCTCGGTGTAGTCGCCTTGTCTGGGGTCGCTTGTGTGCCAGTTAAGAGCCTCACAGCCGTACTCACTGATACCGATCGGAATGTTCGGGAACTTCGCGTGGAACTTGTCAAACCAAGGTCCGTTCATATCGGTCTCGCCACCGTACCAGCCGAAGTAGTGGTTGTAGGAAACGAGGTCAGGGATCTGGATATAGGGATCATCCATCTTGCACATAGAAACAGCCGCGATGGTGGTAAGTCTTGTCTTGTCCATCTCGTGAACGAGATCGTTGAGGATCTGGTGATTCTCAAGAAGATCGGGGCTTGAGCCTGCGATAGAGATCTCATTGGAAAGACCCCACATGCAAATGGATGCGTGGTTGTAGTTCTGCGTTATAAGCTCCTTCATCTGCGAGATAGTGTTCTCGCGTCCGCCGGGCATGTGTCTTGAAATGTAGGGGATCTCCGCCCAGATAACAAGACCGTTCTCGTCACAGAGGTCGTAGAAGTATTGGTCGTGCTGATAGTGAGCCAGACGGATAGTCGTAGCGCCGACCTCCATAATGTAGCTGATGTCCTCGGCATGATGCTCGGGAAGGAGTGCGTTACCAAATCCAAGTCTGTCCTGGTGACGGGATACGCCGCGGAGAGGATATTCCTCGCCGTTGAGGATAAATCCGTTCTCGGGGTCAACCCTGAATGTACGGCAGCCGAAGCGTGTGCTTACGTTGTCAAGCACCTTGTTGCCCTCAACGATTCTTACCTCACATCTGTAGAGGTAAGGATCCTTTCGGCCGTTCCAGAGGTGAACGTTCTCGATATCAAGAACTACCTTCTTATCTGTAGTTCTCTCTTTTGCTACTTCATTCCCCTCTTTGTCAAATATGGTGTATACGATCTTCTGCTTTTCATCAAGCTCGGTTGTGTATACCTCAACCTCAACCTTTGCGTTCTCGCCCTCGATCTGGGGAGTAACGACAAGGCCTGTACCACCGTAGTAATCAAGGTCAAAGTGTGCCTTGTTTACGCATACGAGGTTAACGTCACGGTAAAGACCGCCGTAGAAGGTGAAGTCTGCCATCTGGGGATAAACTCTCTCGTTGGGGGAATTATCAACCACGACAGCAACGTCTGTCTTGTCTGTAAGCTTGTCTGTGAGGTTAACTCTCCATGTAGAGTAACCGCCATCGTGATGAGCAAGCTTCTCTCCGCCTACGTAAACGTCTGCAGAGGAGTTTGCGCCGCGAATCTCAAGGTAGTAGAGGTCAGCCTCAGGGAGATCAGCCTTGTTAAGTGTCTTTACGTAGAGGCAAGCGCCGCGGAAGTAATCATTTCCGCCGTCCTGACCGTCAATGGCGTTCCAAGTATGAGGGAGATTAACTACCTCGCCGTCGCGAGCGGCAATATCCGCGCAATCCTTCTTGAAAAGCCAGTTTTCATTAAGATTAAGAATTTTTCTCACGTTTTTTCTCCTAAATAATTTAGATTTACGGCTTTATTATAGCAAAGCCGTGTTAACTCTGTGTGAATATATAGTGTTTTCTTCTAAATACGGTGCCCGACCGAAGGATCGGACACCGCATTTAATTAAAAATTATTCTTCGATCTGAGCCTCAGCCGCTCTTCTTGTGGCGAGATCGTCAGTCATTTTTGCAAGAGTCTTCTTGTCAATGTTGTAAATGATAGCAACACCTACAAACTGGCAGATCGCGCTGAACATATACAGACCTGCAACGAGCCAGCAAAGGTTTGCTGCTGTTTCTGCAGACTGACCGATAGTACCGAGCGCAGAGTCGTAACCGATAAGGCTTGTACCCATGATGGCGATAACTGCTGCGGGGCCTACACCCTGAGCAAGCTTACGGAAGAAGGAGTGGAGCGCGTAAACAACACTTTCCTCTCTCTTACCGAACTTCCATTCCTGGTAGTCGATAGCATCACCCATCATAGCCCAAGATACGCAGTTGTAGAATCCCATTCCCAAACCAAAGAATACAAGACCTATCATATAAACGATAAGCTGGAAATTCTTAGGGCAAAGCGGGAATACGCAAAGAATAGCGCCGCCGATAAGTCCTGCGATAGAGCCAATGGATGCAACCTCTTTCTTACCGTATTTCTTTACGAGCTTGGTAGCAAAAGGCATAAAGATGAACATAGGAAGGAAGCCTACCATCATAACAAGACCGGAGAGAGAAGCCTGGCCAAAGTGTGTTGCAAACATAATTGTGTTTGCAGTAGTTGCAGACTGCATACCAAGGAACATACCCATAGCCGCGATTGTGCAACCAACAGCAGGGCGGTTTTTCATAAATGTACCAAAGGACTTGAAAAGATTTACCTTTTCGCCTGATTCCTGGTTAAGCTGAGCGTACTCGTTTCCACGAATAGTGATATTCTTAATCATGAGCATGAAGAATACAAATGCGAGAACACCCATAATGAGTGCTGCCCAGAATACCTTTTCACCCTGGAGAACCTCAATCTGGCTACCTGTCAAGGGGCTGAGCACCTTATCGCCTTCCTTGTAAAGCTCACCGGTAACGGGGTTTTTAAGGAAGTTTTCGGGAGCAAACTGACTTTCTGCACCCTCGGGAATCTCTATCTTATCAAGGAACCAAGTCGGGTTAGCAGGATCATACGTAACCTTGTTCCAAATAAGCATGGGGAGGATTATACCGGGGATCATTCCGCCGACAGCTCCGCCAATGGATCTGTAAACTGAAAGCTGAGCTCTCTCACCTGCATCCTCGGTAACTATGTTGAGCATTGTACCGTAAGGAACGTTTGCCATAGTGTAAGCTGCATCCCAAATGATGTAGCCGATAATAAAGAGGATTGCCTTTACAATGACGTCAGCCTTCGGGAAAGGAAGGAACACGGCAGCTCCGCCTACGAGAAGGCCGAGAGCACCGATGAAAATGTAAGTTTTGTACTTACCCATCTTGTATTTTCTCTTATCTCCGTCAATGAGGGATCCAATGAGCGGGTCATTGATTGCGTCCCATGCCTGAACAGCGAGAAGAAGAAGTGAGAAAAGACCTGTTTCCATCATCATGTAAACAAGCCAGAAGGTCTGAACTGTTCCCTTAAGTCCAAAACTAAGGTTACAGCCCAAGTCACCTGCCGCATACGCAAGCTTATCGCGTATGCCAAATTTACGCTTGCCGTTTTCGTCAAGCAAAACCGGTTTTTTAGACATATTGTCCTCCAAAATAATTTATTTGTACGCTAATATTATTATAACAAATATATATAGTTTAACCAAGCCCCAAAAATAAACTTGTGTGGCACTTAAATAAAAAAACAGGCAGATGTTTTTGTGCATATCATACAAAAATTATAAAAAAATATATAAAAATTCATTATTTTATAAAAACATCTTGACTAAATTAAGGATTGTATGTTAAAATTAAACTCAGCAAGTGCCACCGTTGTGGCACAATTTTTTTGGGAGTGAGATTTTATGTATAAGCTGTGTAAAACAGAGCAGTCTGCCAAGCGTCAGAGGGAGATAGAAAACGCGCTTCTCGAGCTTATGGAAAAAAAGCCCTACGGCGAGATCACAATCACCGAGATGTGTGATAAGCTCTGTATGCCGCGCAAGACCTTCTACAGATATTTTGACGGCAAGGAGGACACCTTATACGCGCTTATCGAGCACACGATGAGCGAGTATCAGTCCTTCCCCGCTACGCCAAACCAGGAAGGAAAAAGAAGGCTTATGGGCGAGATCGAGAATTACTATAGGTTCTGGATATGCCACAAGCCCCTGCTTGACGCGCTGTACAAGAACAATATGCTTGAGAAGATAATCGACGTTTCTATCAACTTTCCCGTCAACGACATGGTCAGCCTGCAGAAATTTTTGCCCGACGACAGCGAGTGGGCAAGAGAAAAAATAATCAAGTTTGCGGTCTCGGGTCTCTGCTTCCAGATGATAGATTGGTACAAGGGCGGATTTAAGACGAGCATATCCGATATGGCGAGGATCTCCTGCAGAACGCTCGCAAAGCCCCTCTTCCCCAATCTTGATAAGCTGGGGATAGTGATTGAGTGAGAAAAAACAAGCGTAAAAAAACACACGGCTTAGCGTAGTGTCCTTAAGGACAGTTTTGTAAATAAAATAGAATACGTTACCTACCGACAGGAAAAGGACGAAGAATTGTTAAAATTCCTCGTCCTTTTTTCTTGACAAGGACCGGATTAATTAAAGACACAAAAGCAATAATAATTTTTCAAATTCTCAAGCGTCATTGACAAATCGAGTAAAATGTGGTATAATGTTCACGCTACACAAACTGCATATTTTTTCTCTGATACGGGAAAATACTTTGGTAAAAAGTGTTTTCTCTCTTTTCTCATACCGTATCGGAGAGAGTTTGTGTAGCAACATTCGAGGGGAAGCATTTTTTCGGTGCATTCCTTCGGGGGTGCACCTTTTTATATGCGGATGAGGGGAATGTATGAGTCAAGATATTTTCAAAAAGGTAATAGATATTACCGGCATAGAACTTATGCCCGGAGAGCCTACCGTTTGTCTTGGTAACGGAGAGCAAGGCTTTGAATGTTGTTGCGACGAGTGCGATTACTTTTTGCGTTGTTTCCCCGAATTTGATCCCCCAAAAAACAAAAGAATTAACAAAACAAAAATCCCACACACCCTACTATGACAAAAGTAACGCAAAGGCACTTTTGACA
>JAFWXY010000118.1 GCA_017522905.1 Clostridia bacterium | reverse complement strand
ATACACGGTTGACGCATCTGAGCAATATACGGTAGAGAATTTCTACTGGTACGACCTTACCGACGGCTATACAATCGACGGCGGATATGAATTTGAGGACGGTCATGAGTATCGGGTCACCCTTGATCTCAAGGCAAAGCCGGGCTATCGCTTCGACATCACCAATATGAAGGTTTCTGTCAACGGCGTTACGGGTACCCGTGAGAGTCTCAGCGGGAAACCCACGACCGAATGGGTCCGCGTACGTGCGTCCTTCATATGTTCGGGATCTTCGGTATCCGGCACGGTCGGCGACTGTCAGTACATCTTCTATTACAATACCAAGCTGCTCAGAATTTACGGCGGTACCAAGATTTATCCCACAAACTTTAACATAGACACCGGGAAATTAGACGGCGAAGGTATACAATATCCCTGGGATTCGTATCGCTCCCAGATCGAATCGGTTGTGATCGGGGAAGGCATTACGCACATCGGCATAGATAAGTACGGTCGAGCTTTTGAGCAATGCACCAATCTTCGATCGGTAAAGCTGCCCAATTCTCTTGAAGAAATCGGAAATTTGACGTTCACCCGATGCACCTCTCTTCAAAACATCTCTCTGCCTCCGAACCTTTACTATATCGGTATGAGTGCATTCGAAGGATGCACCTCGCTCGGGAACTTCACCCTGCCTTCCGGCCTTTTATATATCGATATGCAAGCGTTCGATGAGTGTACCGGGCTTACGCACATGACCTTCCCGAGTTCCGTGAGAACTATCGGCGCAAATGCCTTTATGAATTGTGTGAACCTTACCGAGGTCACCTTCCCCGAAAACAGTATAGCGGCTATCGAAAGTCATGCTTTTGCGAGTACCGGACTTTCCTCCGTTTACCTGCCGTCGGGCGTCACTTTTAGAGGTTATTCTGACTACCCCAGCGAAAGGCAATTCGGCTATATTTTCATCCGTGCCGGCCACTATACCAAGAGGAGCGATTTTAAGATCATCACCGACAGCAAGGACGCCGCCGCTTACACCTACGCCAAGGAAAACGGCTTTGACGTGACCGTTCTCATCAAAAACGTCGATATCTCCGGCCTTGCCGAGCCGGTCATCAATCAAACCGCCTCCACGGCTCTCGTCCTTTCGCCCGAAAACACCTATGGGGCAGACGTCCAATGGAGAAACGAAACAGACGGCACTTACCTTTCTGCCGGCGATACATTCAGGCCGGACAAGGTGTATGCTGTCTACTGTACTTTGTATGCCAATGATGACTGTGTATTTGCCACGAATAACGGCAACTCGGCGGTAACTGCCTCTCTTAACGGGAAAAGGCCGGCTGTACAGACCTTCAACGAGATTGACCCCGAGGATACCATCCGCCTGAAGCTGACCTTCCCTAAGCTTGACGCCGACATCACAAGCGCCCAAATCACCGGCGTTGGGGAGCCATCGTTTACGCTGGGCTTTTACGCATCCAATTTCAGTCTCAATCATCCCGGCCTCGAAGGTTATATCCAATGGTATGACGTGACGGGCGGCGGTTCCACTCAGATTAGGGAGTATAACCGGTTTGTCCGTTACAACAGGACCTACGAGGCGCGCGTGTATCTTAGCGCCAAAGAGGATTACGTGATCAACGCAGACAACTTCACCGCAACCATCAACGGCCAAAATGCGCGCATCTTCACTGATAACGGTAAGGTCGTCGCCGCAATCACCTTCGATACGCCCCCCGTACCCGAAGAGATGAGAATTGATGAAATTCGCTTCACAAACATTGACCGTCCTGTTGTCGGCGCTCATCCCGACTATGACTTTGACGCAGACGGCAACTATACCATCACGGGCTTCAAGTGGATCAACCCCGATCTCAATGAAAATTCCGTGTTCGAAAGAAACACCGTCTATCGGCTTCAAATCGAATTTGAGGCGAACGAGGGATATCTTTTCAACACGGACGACGTCTATGTGGACACCGTCGAATCTTCCGCATATAATACCTCCAATATTGATTATAAAAACCCCGACAAATATCGCAAGACAGTCATTGACTTCCCTGCAACGGAGTCTTACGAGGTGCTTCGCAGCCTTGACCTGACCGATATTTCAGCGCCCGTTCTCGGCGAGACCGTAAGCTTTGATTTCACACCCTCAAAGGGCTTTACTGTCGATAACAGCAAAGCGTTCTGGTATTGCAATGAGGACGGCAGATTCTTAAATGCGGGCGAAAAATTTGAGGCGAAGCAGTATTCTGCGATCTTTGAGATATCCGCCAAAGACGGCTACCGGTTTGATTTTGAGTTTGCTCTCGAGGGCATTTTCCCGACGGTCAACGGCAGCGAGGCACAGGCGGAGCGCATCAGCGGCAGGAATGAGGCAAGATTCCTACGGATCCGATACGACTTCCCGACGCTCGGAGAAACCCCTGAGGTAAATAAAAAGATCAAGCATGTTGACATCACAGGCGTCACGCTCCCGCTCGCCGGCGATGCGCCCGTAAATGCGGTGTTCTGCTCCGATGAAGGCGTCACCATTGAAGACGTTTCCTGGTGGGATAACGCTATGGGTTACTGGATGGAGCCCGGGCTTACCTTTGAAGCGGGCAAAGAATACAGGCTGAGAATCGAGATCAGCGCGGACGATTCCTATGAGTTTTATCAGAATGAATTAACCGGAGAGGAGCTCGTCGGAACCGTTAATGGCAAAAAAGCGGAGCTTCAAACGGTTTCGGGCCATGATTTCGGGGAAAAGCTGGTTCTCAATGTGTACTATGCAACTAAAACTGAAGAACCAACACAAACAGAGCAACCAACAACAACAGAAGAAAAAACTTGGATAAAAGCTTCTGCGTGGGCTGAAGAAGAATTAGATAAAGCAAATAAATTAGATGTAATTCCTGAACTATTCAAAGGTCAAGATTTAACACAAAACATTACGCGAAAAGAATTTGCACACGTTGCAGTTAAGTTATATGAAAAATTAACAGGAAACAAAGCAACAGCAGTTGCCAATAATCCATTCAAAGATACAGATGATGTTGAAGTGTTGAAAGCATACAATATAGGAATAACTCAAGGAACAGGTGCAGATACATTTACACCAGATGCATTAATTACAAGAGAACAAATGGCAACAATGATGACAAGAGCTTTAACAAAAGCAGGAATAGATACAAAAGTAGATTTAGAAAAAGTAACTAAATTTGCTGATGATGCAGAAATGCACGATTGGGGTAAAGCTTCAATTTACTATATGTCAAGCATTGAAATAATTAAAGGTGTTGGAAACAATACATTTAATGTGTTAGGAAATGCTACAAGAGAACAAGCATTATTAATAAGTGTAAGAAGTGCAGAAAAGTTTGCAAAATAGTTGATAATTTGAGCCGAGAAAAAAACTCTCGGCTCTATCTATCCTGAATATTTAGCGATAATCAATGGCAATCGGCTATTTCTTGCCTTGATTTTTGAAAAATTAATCGAAATAGCAAAATATTATGATTGGGAATCAATTTTTAGAGGTTCCCACAAATAAAAAAGAGGAGGAACTTTTATGAAAAAAGTTTTAGTAAGTTTATTAGTAATTTGTATGATGATTTCAATGTCATCAGCATTTGCAAAAACTGAAAGTAATAATGGAGATTGGAGCAAACAAAATGTAACTCTTAAAAACACAAGTGAAGCAGAATTAATGGTTCGTGTTGGAGATATTGATGCATTGAATGATGAATCAAGTGTAGATGATTCAGGATATGATCCATTTACTGCT
>JAFWXY010000117.1 GCA_017522905.1 Clostridia bacterium | reverse complement strand
CTTTTCCTGCTCCTCGGAAGCTGCCAGACCGTTCAGGCAGTAGTACCAGTTCTGGATGCTCATGGTGATGGTCTCACCTGCACCCTCGTAGTCACCTGCGGGCATGGTCAGAGTCATAGGAATGGAGCTGGTATCCCAGTACATGTGGTAGTTCAGGGAGTCATCGGGGTTAACGAACGCGCCGATGATGTCGAAGGGGTTGAATGCGTTACCGGAGAAGCCGTAACCGAAACCGATCTGAGTTGCGCCGGAACGGAAAGCTTCTGCCCACTGAGAACCTGCGGATGCGTCGAATACGACGTCGATCTTGTCCTCAAGAGCGGTGCCCTTGGTCAGATCGTCCAGGATGCCCTGGAGGTACTCAGCTCTGAATCTCTGCTTATCGGTATCAGAGGAAGAACCGTAAACGATGGTGATGTTCTTGGAAGAATCATAGCCGTACTTCTCGGGATCAGCCATAAGGATATCGATAGCTGCAGCCATCTTTTCCTTAGCAAGAACGGGGTTGTAACCGGTGAGGGAGTCGTAAGCCTCGTCGAGAGAGAGACCGGTGAGGTCGCCAGCGGACCACTTGCCGTCTTCACCTTGAGTGAAGCCGTAAGCGCGGAGGATACCCTCCTTAGCAATGGTGGTGTTACGGTACTGACCGCCGTCAGCAAGGTTGGGAGAGTTCTCGATGTCGTAGTAGTAAGCTACGTTAAGGAGACCGAAGCAAGGTACTGCGGTTCCGGGCCAGATCTTCTCAACGATGTCGCTTCTGTTGAGGCCGAGGTTGAGAGCGTGTCTGAATTCCTGGATTGCAAGAATACCGTTGTTGTTCTCGCTGGTCTTAAGAACGTCGAGGTTAGAGTAAAGCTGCATACCGAAGGTACCGGTAGAGGTAGAGGTGAAGTAAACGTACTTGGAGTCGAGATACTCGCCTACGTTCTCGGTCTGGAGAGAAGCGTCGTCGATCTCACCTGCGAGGAAGCTCATCCACTGAGTGGAGAAGTCTTCCATCTTACGGCAGTATACGGAAGTGATGTTGTACTGGTTCTTGTACTGCTCCATGTTCCAGCCGTACCAGTTCTCGTTCTTGACGAGCTTGTAGTGAGAGCCTGCCTCAAACTCAACGAGCTTGTAGGGACCCCAGCTAGCGGTGGTCTCGAGAGAGGAGTTGTAGTTAGAGGTCCAGAGAGTTGCGCCTTCCTTAGGCTCGATCTTGCAGGACTCATAGAGATCCTTCTTTACGAGGGGAAGTCCGGACATGTAGTAGGGAGCCCAAACGGAGAGTCCGCCATCCTCGGTGAGGAAGGAGTATGCTCTGTCAAGACAAAGAACGATAGCGTTCTCTTCTTCGATAGCATAAACGCCAACAGTATCCCACTCTACCTTATCGCCGTAGCCGGAAATGTAGAACAGGGTCTCCTTGAACAGTTCTTCCTTGCCAGCATCAGTCTGAGTGCTCCAGTCGATGCCGAACGGTGCCAAAGCATAACCTACAAGGTCCATAGCAGCCTGCTTGTTTTCCGCGGTAATCAAGGTGTAGCCATATTCATTAGCAGCATCCTCGATAACCTTCAGAGCTGCGATAGCCTCTTCCGAACCAACGTAATCATTGATCAGAGTGGACAGAGAATAGCTAGCAAGGGTCATACCGGTGGTAGTTGTGTTCAGATAGACCTCAGCACCCTCAATATTGAAGGAGTAATCGGGGGTCTCACCGCTTTCGTAAGCGGGAACAATAGGAGCATAGATAGGAGCACCCGAGAAGAAGTATTCTCTGGAATTCTTGATTCTGAGGGTGTCGTAGAATGTGTTACCACGGTAGTTCATGAACTTGGGGTCGAGCTGCTGCTGCATAGAATATACGAAGTCAGCTGCAGTGATGGCGGTGCCGTCGTCCCACTTCAGGTCGTTGCGGAGAGTGATCTTCCAAGCGTAGCCGCCCTCGGCCTTCTGAGCGTCGGTGTAGCCCCACTTAGCGTCTACAAGTGCGGTAACGTCCTCAAGCTTTGTAGCTGCATCGTAGTTGGTTGTGTATGCACCTGCAACGATACCATCCTTGTTGATGGAGCCGTCTTCGTTGTACTTCTTGTCATTCTCGAACTTATAGTCGTAGGTGAAGAAAGAAGAACCAATGTAACTCATGATCTGAGTATCATTGTTGTCAGCATACGTGAATTCGTTCCAGTTGCTGGGCATAACGGATGTGGTGGTGTTGTACTCTGCCTGCTTAAATTCGGCGGGAGTAACAGGTTTTTCCGTGGGAGCGCAAGCTGCAAATGCGCCAACAAGCATCATTACAACGAGTGCAAGGGAAACAACCTTCAAAAGATTTGTTTTCATAACATTTGTCCTTTCAAAATGTAAATTATGATATCCCTATTATACTTCCGTGCATAAAATATTGCAAGTGTTTTTTACATTCTTAACAAATATTATACATTTTTTTAACCACTCGTTCACATTTTTTGAAGCCAAATATTCAAAAGATTTCAAAAAATTGCCACAAGCCGCCAACGAAAATTGCATTTTGTTATATTTTTTGCAAAAACCAAAAAAACGACTTGCATTTTTATTCACGCAATATACACTTTTATTAAAAATTGTCAGGCATCTCTCTGGCACCCGTCTGTTACCCGGCTTGCGCCCTCCCTTCCCCTTTACATCAGATATGCTCCCGCAAGACTATTGACATATTGCCGATTTGCCTATATAATGGATTCAACATATTTTGATGCGAGGTGTAAAACATGTCTTACCCGGACGTTTCTGCGGTCTCGTGCCGCACATATAATAAAGAGGAAGTAAAAAATGCGTTGGCCGCCCTTGTCGACTCGCTCGGCGGACTTGATTGGCTGGAGGCAGGCATGTGCGTTGCCATCAAAGCAAATTTAGTTACCTTTGCAAAGCCCGAGAGCGCGACCACCACGCATCCCGCGCTGATTTGCGCCCTTATCGAGCTGCTTTTGGAGCGAGGAGCCTCCCGCGTGATCGTCGGTGACTCACCGGGTGGACTTTATAACGCCGCTTTTTTAAATAAGGTGTACAGTGTGTGTGGTCTTTCCGCCGTCGAAGCATGCGGAGGAGAGCTTAACCGCGATTTTTCTCAGAACGAGGCCAGTTTTGGAGGTGCAAGCGTAGCCCACAGCTTCACATATACCGCCTATCTTGACCGTGCGGACGCAATAATCAACTTCTGCAAGCTCAAAACCCACGGAATGATGGGTATGAGTGCCGCCGCAAAGAACATGTTCGGAGTCATTCCCGGTACAATGAAGCCCGAATACCACTTCAGATATCCCAACGCCGCAGATTTTGCCCGAATGATAGTAGACATTGACGAGTATTTTGCCGATAAGGTAAAGCTTTGCATCGCCGACGCCATCGTGGGTATGGAAGGAAACGGCCCAACTCAGGGCACTCCGCGCGAGATCGGCGCAATCCTCGCATCAACCTCGCCCCACAAGCTCGATATGGTATGTGCAAAGGTAATCGGACTATCTCCCGACAGTATTCCCACGCTTGGTGCCGCTCGTGAACGGGGGCTTATCCCCGAAACCATAGACGAACTGAAGGTTTTCGGCGATATAGATTCACTTATTATTCCCGATTATAACAACGTGGCGGTCAGAAACAGTCTGCTTTTTGACTCAAAATCAAAGCTTTTCGGCAAAATTGCAAGAAAATGTCTCGAAGCGAAGCCCTACGTTAAGCCCAAGGAGTGTAAGGGCTGCAAAAAGTGCAAGGAGATCTGCCCCGCACAGGCAATCGCCATGAAGGACGGTAAGCCCGTAATTGACCGCAAAAAGTGTATTAAATGCTTCTGCTGTCAGGAGTTCTGTCCATTTGGTGCAATGAAGGTAAAGCGCCCCCTCCCCGCGCGCGTGTTGAATAAGTAAGGAGGAGCAGGGGGTGCGATGCAGAAACTTTTTGAAAAAGGTTTCCGCACCTTCAAAAACTTCCATAAGAGGTTATCGGAAATTATTTTTTCTCTCCTCAAACATAATACTCGATAAACTGAAATGATTTATTCCCATCACCGGGAATCTGAACCCTGACGTGCGGAAAGCTCATTTGAAACAAAAGCATTTCGACCGCACGTCCAATACCAAGCCGCAAAGCGGCTGGTAGTGGGTTCCTCCCCCTCTTTATACAGTAATCCCATCACCGGGAATCTGAACCCTGATTTGCGCAAAGTTTCCTTAGGCCGATAGGAAATTTCTGCGCAAATCTAATTGCACCGCGCAAAGCGCGGCGCAAGTGGGTTCAGATTCGGTGATGGGATTAACAAAAAGAAAAAAGGAGCACGATTGTGCTCCTTTTTTCTTTTTGGTGACCCGTACGGGAATCGAACCCATGTTACAGCCGTGAAAGGGCCGTGTCTTAACCGCTTGACCAACGGGCCGCAATATTCACTACGGCTGTAATGAATATTTGGTAGCGGAAGTCGGACTTGAACCAACGACCATTCGGGTATGAACCGAGCGCTCTAGCCAACTGAGCTATTCCGCCATATTTAATTCGCCAAAACCTTGCCGTTTTGCGAACGCTTAGGTATTATATCACACAAAGATCATTTTGTCAACATGTTTTTTGAAATTTATAAAAAATTTTTTCTTTTTATAAAAAGCAATGCTTCGGGGCTCTCCTTTTCAGAGAACCCCGTTTATTTTTTCAGTATTTTTCGCTTGAATATACAGGCTCTTCGTTCACTATCTTCTCCGCGTCCTCAATCACCTTTCTTACAAAGGAATAAAGCACGTCGAAGTTTCCGTACGCCTTTTCACTTGAAGAGCCCGTGCCATCAAGCAGCTCTACTGTAACGTAGGCGCGTCTTTCGCTATAGCGGTAGAATCTATAGACCACATCTCTCGTGTTGCCCTTAAAATCCGACGCTTTAAGTGTGATCTTCAAGACACAAGCCTCATTTTCGCCCGACGTAAAGTCGTCAAAGCTGCGGAATTCCTCCTTCTCGCTCTCCTCGAGGCTTGCAAGCCCCTCAAACGATGCGGAAAGAAGATATTTGTAAAGCTCCTGGAAGTTTTGAAGCGCTGTTGCTGTCTTGGAAGATTCCGTAAAGCCCTCGCGGTCGATCACGTAGTCAAGAAGCTTTCCGTCAGCCTTCACGTCTGCAATAAACGTGGGATTTGACAGTACACTGACCTCTCCAAAGTCTCCCGTAGCAGTGTCAACCAAAATGCAAATTCCGCCCTCAAGCACGTAATACTCACACTCGCCCCATACTCCGATGGTGCATTCGCTTGAAAGAAGTCTCTGCCACTCCTTTTTCACCTTATCGTAGGCAAGGAGCGTTCCGCTCTCCTCGTCATACTGCATCTTCTTATCCGTCAAGGGATAGAAGGTGTCGGGATACCTCTTGAGATTGCCGTTTGCATCGTAAAGTGCGGGCACCTTGACCGCTCTCTCGGCAAGTCTGCTGGTAACACTATCCGCAAGATAGACACCGCATGTCACTCCGTCTATGACCCTCCACTCGCCTGTCTTTTTATCAACGAGTACGTTCTTATTTTCCGAGGTCACGAAAAGACTTGCATCGCCCCAGCTTCCTCTATTGTACCTTCCGTACATTTCCTCTATTCTGCTACCAATTACAGAATTCTTGTTTGCAAAGAACAAATATCCCGTACGAGTCTTGAAATATGAGGACTCATAAGCCTTTTTACCTATTACAGCCTCTGCCTGCCCAATCTGATTTCCGTTAAGATCGGCGCAAAGGACCTGCGCCACAAGGTAGTATTCGCCTTCGTTATAAACGACATCGTAGAAGTAATAGAGCACCGCATCGGAGGTGTCATCTCCGTTTGTATCGATCTCGCTTGCCTCTGAGAAGATATAATTAGTTGCAGCGCGCTCTCCGTCCGTATATTTTACGGGAGTTATGAGGTAATCACCCGAATAGAAGGGCGCAACAGCCTCACCCGAAGCCTGGAGCACGTATTTACCCTGCTCATTCTTCTCGATCACGTATTCCTTTTCGCCCACCGTGATCTTTTTGCCCGATTTTGCAACGTATCCAAGATATTTGGATGCGGAATCCTCAAGCTCAAGCTTTGTGGAGAACGCAGGAGACTCAATAAGAATGCTTTCTATATTGGATATGCTAAGCTGAATATAGCTTTCGTCATACCAATAGGTCTCGTCCCACTCAAGGAAGGCAAAGCTAGATTCGCTTATCGCTACTATCATATCATAAGCGGAGGAGTAGGCGTAATATACCCCACCCGCGTGTCTTTCGCTTATCTCAACGTAGTTTTCAACGTATACGGTCTCTCCCTTTTCGTTTTGAGTCTTGAAATAGAATGCGATAACAAATTCGGGATTGATAAGTCCGCAATCATTCAGCTCTTCTTCACTCGGAGAGAGCTTAACGACCTCTAAAAACTCGGTTTCATAGAATCCCGAGAGCATAATATCAACGTTATCCGCATTGAGATAGTATCCCGCCGCATATTCAAGATTTGAGATATAGGGAATATACGCATTCATGCTTCCCTGTCTCTCGGACATCTCATAGAACGAGAAATCGCAGACCTTTTTACTGTATTCAAGGAAAAGCCTCTCGTATTCCTCTGCAAATTCCTTGCTTGAGGTATCGTCGGGCCCGAATTTTTCCGCAAGCGCGGAGTAAATTGCGGTGTAATCAATATCCTTATAGATCCTGAAGTCCTTGACGTTGAAATACTCGGTGAGTCCCATCTGATAAACTATCTGGGGAGAAATAAAGTTCTCGATCTTACCCATAAGCAGCTCGTGGCCGTTAAATCCGTCCGAAAGCGCAATTGTGGTGATGGTAAGCACGTACACGGTATCCCTTGCGGCAACATCCTTGCCGTTTACCTGTCCGCCCTCGTATTTAGCGTAGTAACCGTCGCCCGTTACGGCAACGTCGCCCACCAATATCTTATGATAATCGCCGTTTTTTGCGGTGATTGTGTAATATGCAGGAATATATTCGTACTCTACGGTGATATCGTTGCCGTTTGCGTCCTTTTCAGACTTTACTCGCATATCACTTGCAAGTCCGTATTCCGCATAATCTATCTTACCGTTCTGAAGCCTTACGGGGTTTTCAAGTCTCTTTGACGCTACTGCAGAGCCGCAGGTGCTTGCAAACTGTGCAAAGCTGAGTGTGGAATAGGGCGCAGTCTCGTGTCCCTCGATAACAAAATCATAATTTTCGTTTCTTACAAACTTATAAGATCCGAATTCGTTATGGACCTCAATGGACTCGATTATCTGAGACGCCTCCTTGACCTTGTTTTCATCATAGGTCATCGGGTTGAACAGAGAAACGTAGTAATCGTAATACTGTATCTCGGTTCCATCGGTCTCGGGCACTACCTTTATCGTGGCCTTACCGCTCTCGCCGTCAACCAGGACAATCGTTCCTATTGAGGTAAGGTAGCATTTTTTATTTTGAAAATCAACCGTTCCGCAGACCTCGCCGTTCTTATAGCAAAGCGCGTACACACCGTCTATCCTTTTGAGAACGTACTCGTCACCGTTGACATCCTCAAACGAGTAGATATCGACGACGTAAAGGACTACGGCAAGCGCGGCAATAAGAAGCAGAATGGTGGCGGCGATAGCTATCGCCGCAATTCTCTGCTTTCGTAGCATATTGCTTCGCTTTACACGCTCAGGCGCGCTCAAACCTTGGTTGGTTTCTCTCCTTATAGGCATAATTTTAAGATTTTCCTTCTGTTTTTCTGATTTTATCTCTTTCTTCGTCTCACGACTACAACAGTTCCGACACAAAGCGTTACTACTGCGGGAATCACCGTAAGGCAAATAAGCCACGTGGTAGCCGTTGCAGTATACTTGGGATTGTTTTCCGCGCCGTCTATATCATAGATATAGAATCCCTTGAGAGCGACGTTCGCAGGAACCGCCTCTCCACCCGTTCTGCGAAGCGCGGAAAGAATAACGTCGGTGTTTCCGTATGCCGCCGAATCAAGTGCATCGTTAGTTAAAAAGTCTGTCGATGCCAAAGACAGCACGTATGACGAGCGGTCAATGCTCGTGTAATTGGTTTCCTGCTTTATTCTCGCTTCCTTTGTTACGGTCATCAGACCGAAAAGGTTATCGTCCGCAGCTATCTCGTAAACCTCGTCGCCAATATATGCCGACGCGGTATCGTAGCTTGAGAATACGTTTGTAATTATGCGGCTGACTCCGTTGTGGAAATAGGAATAGTAGGAATAAGCCTCTACTCCGTTCTCGGGATCTGCAAAAACATAGTTTTTCACATAGCTTGAGGAGGGCTTGATCGCGGTAGGCTTACCGAAAAGCACCATGGGAGGATAGCTCTGACTTTGAAGGTCGCTTGTAAGTCCGTCTGCCACTCCCTGTTCGCCGTATTTTCCTATAACCACGTCACCTCTGCCGATATCAGTGCAGTTCTGAGAATCTCTCACTACGTAATTTTCATAGATTCCCGCTCCCGAGTCGGCTCTCGCGATCGCAACTCCCCACTCGGAGAGGTACTCCTCAAGATTTTTATGCTCGGGAGTCTCTCTGGAGCAAATATAGAAGAAAGCATTTGAATTTTCAAGGTAACGGTCAAGCTTATCTATCTCGCTGACACCGTTCTCTCCAAGCGATCCGTAAGCCTTAAAATCGCTTTGCGGATCAAAGGTTATCATCATTCTGCAGTTTTCGGGTATTTCGTCTTTTTCAAGGTCAAGATATACTATATCGTATCCCGCGCCCCCAATAAGCTTTATGAAGGTGGAATACTCGTCCTTCACCTTTCCTCCGGCAGAGAAAAGACTCTCGCCGTGGTTTACTGTCACCGCGCATATAGGCGCCTCGGCACGTGTAAGCGACAGTATCATGGCGGAAAGCTTTTGCTCACCGTTATACGCCCACGCGCGCTCCGCTCCGTCATCCTGATAGAAGAAGGCACTTATGCCTCCAATGAGATATTCACTCCCAAACTCAACGATAACGTCGCTTTCGTGTATCGTCGAAGCGGAAGTTGTCTTAAATCTCTGCACAGAGGAGGGATTTTGCCTGATATTCAGGTACTGAACGTCAATAGACTCGGAAAATTCCTTCTCGAGCGAGCGCGCAGTTATACTGACGTAACGCAATCTGTCGTTACTTTCGATAACGTCCTTGTCGGAGCAGAAAAATATGTTAAGCTTGATCTTCTCCTCTCCGCGACTCACCCTTTGGTCGTTCGCCGACTCGATCATAGGAATAACCTCTGACCTTATCAGATCCTTACAGGAATCTGAGAGCGTATACATAGTCGACTCACCCGCGGTGTAGCGCACCTCGGACAAATCTATATACCAGAGGTCGGCGTCTGCCAAAATTGTAAATAATACGTTGAATATGATCACCGCAAGCAAAACTATCGCGGTTATAAGCGTTACCTTTTTGCCGCCGCTTGCATATGCGTGTCCGTTTTCATTACCGTTCACCATAATGTAGCGCCTCCTCTCTCTTTATTTTGGTCTGTGCTCATCTGTTTTTTCTCCTGACAATAACGCATGTTCCAACCGCCGCTGTTATAAGCATGGGAAGAGCCGCCATAACTACGGTTATTATTGTTGCATCGCGTGTTGTAAGGCTTTCGATATCGGTCTGGCCCATCGGCTTTGACACGAGGCTAGAGGGCGCGTCATCCTTGCCCATATAGCGAATTATCTCGCCTACAATTCTTCCGTTTCCAAGCGATGCGGACTGCAAGGCGTCGCCCGAAGCAAAATCTATAGATGCTGATGCCAAAAGATAAGACTTCTCACCGCTCTCACCGCTTGTCTCTGTAAGTGACATGAGTATAAAGTCCTCTTCGCTGGCACGGGTAACAGCTCGTCCGTCCGCCCACGCAACTGCGGTGGAATTAGCTATATACAAGGGCATAAGCTTGCGATTTGTTTCTTTGGAAACAAAATGTCCGTTTTCATCCGAAATATATCCATTCGCGGGAGACATATAGGTCGTGTTTCCAAAAGAGGCGGGGGAAGAAATACCGCCAACGATGCTCCATGCATTGCCAAGCATATTTGGGCGACCGACCACGGTATATCCGTCATTTGTCAAAGAATTGGCACTATCCTTTACAAGATAGCAGGCTTCAACGCCCCCCTCGGTCGTCTTGTGCATGTAACTTACACCCCAAGATGCCAAAAAGCTCTCCATATTCACAAATCCGCCCGACGCGAATGTATCAGCGGACAAAAATACCATATATTTACCGCCGTTTGACATGAATTTCTCAAGTCGCTCGACCTCGGAGACTTGGCTTGTCTCATTACTTACCGTAAAATCCTTTTTGGGATTAAAGGTAACAAGCATCTCACACTCCTCGGGGATCTCGTCCGAATAGAGATCCAGAGTTCCTACCGTATATCCTGCCTGAGCTATAATTTTTAAAAGCTCCTGATCGGCGAACTCCTCGCCGTGATTGACGGTGATATAACACATAGGCGTATTCTTTTGAGTAACTCGCATAAGTGCAGATGCGATAAGGATCTCGCCGTTATACGCCGTTACCACGCTTTCATAATTGACCGTATCATAGGCATAACAATCCCTGAGGTCAAGCGTCTCGTGTCTGTCACCGTACACGCAAACAACGTCGTTTATTGAATCAACACCGTACTTTTGCGCAACTGACGGCTTTTCAAAGACGTCAAGATGCTCTATTTCGATCATATCGGGAAAAAGCTCCGCAACCTCAAAAAATGAATCGTAAACGTACTTATAAAGCTCCTCGGAGCGTATCTTATCCCTTGTATTACAAAAGATTATCTTGATTTTTCCGCCGTTTTCCCTGACAATGGGTGTAACGTATTGTTCAATATATTCGGTACACCCGTCGCTGATCTCGTAAACCTCGGGGCGACCAAGCTCCTGATACATCCATTCGTAGCGCAAGGACAGCACCGCCGCAATTACGTTGACGATAACAAGTGATGCTATCACCAAAGCGCAAAGCAAAAGCGAGATAGTGCCGTACCTTAGTACGCGCTTGCTTTTATTTCTACCCATAAATCCCCCGCATCAGCTCCAACGGCGCTTTTCGTATACGCGCACCGTAAGAAATACGAAAACAAAGGCCAGGGACAAAAGGTAGACAAGCGCACCAAAATCAAAGATACCGTTTGCAAAATTTTCAAATCTTGCGGTAATGCTTATCCAGGAAAGAACCAATCTTATCGCGTAGACGTCGATAAAAGAAGCAAAAAGCCCAACTCCGACGAATCCCACTATTACAGCAACGCTCATAACCGCCGCCGCAAGCTGATTTTCACAAAGAGATGAGACAAATGTGCCTATTGCGATAAATACCGCACCAATCAGAATAACACCGATAACACAGCCTACTATCTCGCTTGTCACAGGGCCTATGTTTATCGTATCGTTATCAATACTTCCTCTTTCTGCCGCCGCAATCGCGTAAAGAGGAATGAGATTTACAAGAGAGACTCCGACACAACCCATGAAAAGGGTCAAAGCCGCAAAAAACTTACCGAGAACCATACCCGTAAGAGTCACCGGCGCGGTCAGAAGCAGCTGCTCCGTCCTTATCTTCCTCTCCTCAGAGAAAAGTCTCATGGTAAGAAGAGGTATGAGAACTACAAGCGAGTATACAAGAACGGTAAAATAGGTGTTCGTCTCGTAGCTACCCGACAAAATAGTCGTAATGCAGCACAAAAGTGCCGAAAAAACGAGAAATATACCCGTAAATATGTACCCTATGGGGTTTGTGAAATAGGAGCGCATCTCCTTTTTGTATATAGCGAACATTTATCCTATGTCCTTTCGATTCCTTTGAATTTGTCAGTCGTCAATCGCGCTCTTCGCATCCTGATCGCGCTTTTGTTCGGCATCCTTTATCATTTCATCCGCAAGCTCGCTTTCAAGCATGTTCTTGCTTCTCTGAGCGCGCTTCCTTGTGCTTCTCTCGTATCGGTGGGAGGTTGCCTTTTCCTTCTCGGTTCTGTCAACCACGCTGATAAATATGTCCTCAAGGCT
>JAFWXY010000116.1 GCA_017522905.1 Clostridia bacterium | reverse complement strand
GTTCCTCAGTGGGCTCCTCTGTAGGCTCCTCTGTGGGTTCCTCTGTGGGTTCCTCTGTGGGTTCCTCAGTCGGCTGCTCCGTGGGCTCTTCAGTGGGCTGCTCTGTGGGTTCTTCAGTAGGCTGCTCTGTGGGCTCCTCGGTGGGCTCCTCGGTAGGTTCCTCGGTAGGTTCCTCAGTGGTCTCCTCGGTGGGCTCTTCAGTGGGCTGCTCTGTGGGCTGCTCTGTGGGTTCCTCTGTGGGCGTTTCGGTAGGTCCTTCTACCACCACGGGGTTGTTTGTCCATGTAAGATTCCAAATGGAAACACGGTCCTTGTTGGATGTGCTGTTTGTGGGGGAGTTATTGGTGAGTTCAATTGTAAAATCGCCTGTAACCGCAACGCCCTCGGCTTCAAGATCCCATACAAAATCGTATTTCTGCAACTTTGTAACACTATTATTATCAAGTCTCTTTGTAGCAACAGCCACGCCGTTCTGCTTGACGGTGATCGTAATATCAACGCCGTTAGACTCGCTAAAGCAGTTGGTGTAATTGAACGTGATCTTAGAGAGACCGCCGGAAAGCTCGGGGGAAACAATACTTCCCTTTGCGGTGGTTTTGCCGTTCATGGTAAATGCTCTTGTAGAAGAGTCGCCGAACACTTGGAAGTTCGGGTTGGAGTTAGATGCTCCCCCGCCCATTACTGCGCAAAAAGCCGTAGCCCAACCGGAAGTGGTCGTGCTGGTTGCATATGACGTGTTGGTAGATGTTACTGTATTAAAGTCAGCGGTAAAGGTTGTCTTTTCCGCATCACCAACAGGAGGATCGGGAGCAACAGGGGGCTGTGCCTCGGTTTCTTTTTCGGTCTCGGCCTCGGTTTCTTTTTCGGTCTCGGCCTCAGTCTCTTTTTCTGTTTCGGACCCGATTTCACCGCCTACTGCATCAGCAAAGGTGAATGTAAAAATAGAAGCATCCGCGCCCATACCGTAAACAGTAAGGTACCCAAGTCCGCTACCGTAAACCTCAAGATACTGCGCCTTGCCATTGTAATTTGCCGTCTGGCATTTGATAAAGACTCCGCCGCTTGTTTCCTCAAATACGAATTTAGTATTTGCTTCCTCGGCTGCAACAAGCTTAACGTGCGTTCCATCTGCATACAGATATTTACCACCCGTAACAAAGGAATACGATCCGTCGCTGTTTTTCACGATATCCCATACAGCTGCCTCGTCCTTGTTATCAGTCATTTCAAGCTGCTGCCTTGTGGTAGAACCTGTATGTGTGTATGCAGTTGTTGTAACATATACGTTGCCGCGCTGAAGCTTTGCGGATTCGGGAATTACCACGGGAGTAGTTGTTCCGCTGTTTCCGCCATTGCCTGTGTTACCGCCGTTGCCCGTGTTACCGGAGTCGGGATTTGCATCTGTACCCTTATTGTTAGAGGGGGATACGAGTGTCTCGGGAACGTCCTCGCCAAATATCAACCATGCATATTCGGGATAATCGATAAATACGTTTCTGTTACCCTGAATACTCTGGATAACCTCGTTTCTTCCCATTTCCCATGTGTCAACAGGGTCAAGCTCCATCCAATCAAGAAGAACGTCAACACTTTCGAAAACCTTAGTTATATCGGTCGCGCCCCAAGCGGAGCCCCACCTTACGTAAACGTAAAGGCAAATTCTTGCAACATCTCCCTTTACGTTATCCAACGGCTCGAAATATGTGGAATTATAGGTTCCGCCCAAAACTCCCTCTGCAGGGTTAGTGCCGTACTTTAACGTTGCAGAGCTTCCTGCATTACCGTATTTTTTATTGCCGCGCGAGCTATTTACGCCGGCATCGGAAGGACGGATATGATGAAGATCCGCGCCGCCACCTGTCGTGTTGTTTCCTCCAAGACTCTGAGGCCAAACGTGCTCTCTGTTCCAACCATTCCACTGGGACATGGTAGCGCTATAAGAGGTATAGATCAGAGACACGCTGCCATCCTCATTTTCGCAATCAGTGCGATTTGCCTTGTAATGACAGTCATCGTAGTAGCTCTCATCTTTGTGTGTGCTTGTCATAAGAGTGGACAGGGACGATTTTATTGTCGACGCGGTCTGCTGTGACAGACTGTCATAAACGTAAGAGCCGGTATAGTAGCTTCCCGCGCTCGTTCCGTTAAGCGTCGTGCATACTACGTCACGCTGACCCGAATTGTATTGCGTTGAATACTGAGCGGGCTGTGTGGTGTCCGCCGCCGCTGTGGGGATTGTTATCGTTGTGAATATTGCAATTATCATAGAAACTGCAAGCAACAACGATATTAATTTTCTTTTTTGATTCAACATGTGTTGATTCTATCCTTTCTTTATTTAAAATAGGAATGGGCTAACATTACTATTTTATCATACTTTGACATTATTTGCAATAGATTTCATTAAAATAATATATGAAAGGACAAAAGCCGTTGAAGGATGTCCCATTTCGATACAGATACCCTCGGTTTTTGCCGTCAAGAGCACCAAGACCAAGCTCAACCTCCGGCGCTCTGGCATGCTTTACAAGAAGGCCTGCGACGAGGGCGCAGATCCCGTGGAATACGTAAAATGCGGAGCCTGCGAGGTAGCTCGTCCCCAAAAGCTTCCCATAAGCGAGCTCCTTGAATCCATGTCTGCAGAATTTGCAAAATAAAAAATCTATTCCGCCATAAACCGCGGTTTAAACCTTAAAAAAACATAAAAAATGCACACGGTCTTGATTTTTTCATCGCCGTGTGCTATAATTTATTGATAAAATGTATCAGAAAGGAGGATATTATGGGCATTTTGGCAAAATTGCGTGAACGCGTCGGAATAATTAAATTTCTTGTAAATGCGCAGAAAACTATATGGTATCCTATCCTTTTTGCTATTCTTTGCATTATAAGCGGATTGAACGACTACACCGTATATCTGCCCATTATGTGGACCTTGGTCGGGTTTGTTCTTTTCTCGGTGCTGTTTACCGATGACAACAAGGTATTCCTGGTTCCGCTTTGCATGATTTTCTTTGCACTTGGAAGCGATGCGCCCGCAACCGCGTTCGGTGATTCGGGCGGAGATATGCTATCCTTTATGAATCCCGACGCATTAGATCAGATAATTGCTATGGGAGTGATAGCGGTCGGAGCACTTATACTCAGACTTATACTTGACGGCTCGCTCGCCGCGGCAATCAAGTGCCACCGCCTTTTTACCGCCTCAATAATTGCAATGGACGCGGCCTTCCTTTTGAACGGCATCCTTCGTCCCGATTATAATACCGATGACCTTGCCTTTGGCGCTCTGGTTGCCGCGGTATTAACTGCAGTATATTTCCTTGTGTGCGGAATGCTGGAAAACTCTTCACAGCCCATATTTTACGGCTGCGTTGCGATGCTTTGTACGGCATATATTGCATTAACGCAGGTCCTTGCGGTAATCTACAAGCTACATCTGGCCGGAGGGTATTTGGTTTACGATAAATACGGCGTTCTTCGGCTCAACAGATCGGGAATCACACTGGGCTGGGGAATTTCCACAGTGATTGCCGCAGTATTTGTGCTTGGAATTCCCGCAGCCTTGTATCTTGCCCGAAATCACAAGGCAAGCCTTATATCCTTCTTCTCTTGCCCCCTTTTTGTTTTGGGAACGGTCCTTGTTAATGCCCGCGCCTCAATGCTGGTCAGCGTTGCTATATTTGCCGTATGCGCGATTTTGTGTATGATAAACGGAAAAAACAAGGTCCTTATCAGAATTTATTTTGCTGTCTGTGTGTGTGCCGCGGCGGGTATAGTCGTGTATTTGATTAACAAGTATCCTGAATTGATAAAGACACTTCGGGAGCTACTGCGAATCAGCGTCAATATGGACTCGGGCAGAAACGAGCTTTGGGAGGACGGCTGGGCAGACTTTATGCGCTATCCTTTTACAGGAGCCGGATTTTCCGACGGCGGTCTGGCTGAAGACATTGCATGCAAGAACATATACAGCAATATGTATCATAACATCTTCGTTGAGTGGTATGGCGCCATGGGCATCGTGGGCTGCATTGCGTTTGCACTCCACCTTGTCGAGCTGGTTATCTGCTCCCTCAAGCAGTTTTCAATTAACAAGCTGCTTTTATTGGCTCTCCCGCTGACGATAATAGCATTATCTATATTTGACAACTTTTTCTTTTACCCTCATTTCCAGATCTTCTACGCAATATTCCTGGCACTTGCGGAAAAATATTGCAACAAAACCAAAATCATATTGAAGGGAGCAGCCTGATCGTTGCTCCTTTTTGATTAAAAACGGTTGACATAACGACTTTTTTATGATATGATATTATTTGTAGAAATTTGTTTACAGTTAAATCAAAAATTTAGCAAAAGGCGGTTTGAAAATGAATCAGAATAAAATCGATAGCCATCAAGAGGAGGTTTCCTTTGTTGATGTTTTAAGAATGCTTCGCGGCAAAACCAAAACAGTGGTTTGCATTACTCTAATCCTAGCCATTATCGGTGCTGTTGCCGGATTTGTCTTTACTGAGTTAACATCCGTGTACGGAGCAGAGATAACCTTTTACCTGACTCCTAAAGAAAACTCCCAGGTTCTTCTCCCGATCCTGCAATCCGAGGCATTTGCTGAAAAGCTTCTTTTAGATGAAAACGGACTTCCTCCCATTGAGGATTGCGACAGCGCAGATTACGCCGCCGCATTGGCAGCTGTCACTGCCGAGAAAGAAGCAAGAGAGGAAAAGCTCAGGCTCTCCAAAGAAATCATCGCATACCCTTACGAGCTTGCTATTATAGAAGCGGAGTACAACAATCTGAACAACGAACGCGTCAGAATACACGACCTTCTCAAAATGTACAAGAGCGCACAGGATGAGATCGCAAAGCAGCCCGACCACCTGGCTAAAATCGCAGAGTATGAGCAGAGACTGGCTGAGGTTGAACAGGCTTGGCGCACATACAAAACCGAAAAATACGATCCCGCGGTTAGCAAGAAGCTCCAGCTTGAAGAAGAATATTATCTCGCCAAGCGTACCCTCAAGGATGCCAGAGAAACTGCTGATGAGCTTGTAGAAAAGGTTCTCTCCAAGTGGCGTGAAAATGAAGACGTGCGCAATTTGATTTCTGTTATTCAACGCTCGGTCACATACGAATACACCAAAATACTTGATAATACCACTGCCAATCAGAAGGTCGAGAACCAAAACACCTCATTCCTTGTAATCACCGTTGCCGTTGAGAGAGATTCTGAAATGGCAGAAACCATCGTTCAGATGATCAAGGAGCGCACTCCGTCTTTTGTTGAAAAAGAAATCGAGCGTATCACGGGTGAGGCAGAGGCAGAGTGTACCCTTACCAGCACATTCGTTGAAGCCAAAGACATGGGTGACTCATCGCTTATACAAAATTTAATTATCTTCGGTGTTATCGGAGCAGTGCTCGGCGCAGTTTTTGCATGCGTGGGTATTGTTGTAACCAACCTCCTTCCCGAGGATCTCCGTCCCCAAAAAAATGATAAGAAAAACAAAAAGGCTGCTGATAAGGCTCAGTAATCCTTGACTTTATAAATCGCCCTGCGTCAGATCCGTTGAGTATCGGCTCGGGGCGATTTTTGTGCCAACAAACTTTATATGTTACGGAGAAAATATGAAAACAAAAACACCTCTTACTAAAAAATTCTGGCTTGCATTAGTCCTTTTCGGACTTATGGGTCAGATCGCGTGGGTCGTTGAGAATATGTATCTCAACGTATTTATGTATAAGATGTTCAACGCGTCTGCGGACGACATCTCAATGATGGTCGGAGCAAGTGCGGTTGCGGCAACCCTGACCACCCTTTTCATCGGCGCACTTGCCGACAGAATCGGAAAGCGCAAGGTCTTTATCTCTGCAGGCTACATACTTTGGGGAGTCTCGATAATCGGGTTTGCCTTCATCAAAAAAGACACCCTCTCCATACTCTTCCCTACGGCTACCGGCGTTGCTGCGATCGGAATCACCCTTACGATCCTGCTTGACTGTGTGATGACCTTCTTTGGCTCCTCTGCAAACGATGCGGCATATAACGCGTGGCTCACCGACAGCACCGACTCCTCCAACCGCGGTGCGGCAGAGGGAATCAATGCGATGATGCCTCTTGTTGCCATACTCGCAGTATTTGGCGGATTTATGGCGTTCGACCTTAACAAGAGCGAGTCCTGGACCGCAATATTCACGATCATCGGTGTTGCAACCATAGCGGTAGGTATCCTCGGCATCTTCATAATCGAGGAAAAGAACGTACAAAAGAGCGAGAGCGGATACCTCAAAAATCTAATCTACGGCTTCCGCCCCTCGACCGTTAAGGCAAATCCCGAATTTTACGTATATCTCGTACTCTTTATCATCTTCAATATCTCGATTCAGATCTTTATGCCCTACCTCATAATCTACTACGAGGTATCGCTTGGAATGGCAGATTACGTGCTTATTATGGCTCCCGCTATCGTTTTAGCAAGCGTTGTTACCGCGCTTTGGGGCAGAGTTTACGATAAGAAGGGCTTCTCCTTCTCTGGTGCGTTCTCAATTCTTTGGCTTGTGGCGGGATATATCATCCTTTACTTTACAAGAACTACCGCGCCCGTATTCATCGGCTCACTTCTTATGATGAGCGGATATCTTTCGGGAATGGCGGTTTTCGGCGCAAAAATACGCGACCTCACCCCCCGCGGAAAGTCCGGAATGCTACAGGGCGTGCGCATCTGCTCTCAGGTTCTTGTCCCCGGCATAATCGGCCCCTTTATCGGCGGCCTGGTGCTTGCCGACGCGGAGAAAATCGTCAACGGCGACGGAACCGAATCCTTTGTTCCCAACGCTAACATTTTCGCGGCGGCACTCATTCCGATAATCATTCTGGCATTAGCGCTCATTATTTTCACAAAGACCCGTAAGCCCCGTCTCTGCGAGCTTGAAACTCCCTTTGAGGACAAGGAAAACACGACTATGACCTGGGACGAATATCCCCGTCCCCAGCTTCGCCGAGATTCTTATTTATCACTTTGCGGCGAATGGGAGCTCTCCGCATCATGCGAAAAGGGGGAGACGGCTCTTGGAACGATCATTGTTCCCTATCCTCCCGAATCCCGTATCTCGGGCATCAAAAAGGCTCCCCGTGACAACGAATTCTTCGTTTACCGCAAGAGCTTCAGTCTCCCCGATGATATGCTCGGCAAGCGCGTGATAATCCACTTTGGCGCGGCAGACCAGGAGGCGGTGGTTGAAGTCAACGGTAAGCGCATCGGCGCGCATGTCGGCGGCTACCTTCCCTTTGAATTTGATATCACAAGCGAGATCAAGACGGGCGAAAACAAGATCGCCGTTTTGATCAAGGACACGCTTGACCACGACCTTGCCTGGGGAAAGCAGCGCCGCGACCGCGGCGGTATGTGGTACACCCCCACAAGCGGACTCTGGAAGCAGGTATGGCTTGAGGCGGTGCCCGAAAATTACATCAGATCGATAAAAATGACCCCCTCGCTTGAAGGTGTAAAAATTGAAGTCGAGGGCGGTGAATCTAATAAAACAATCACGTTTGTGGACGGAGAGACACTCCGCGAGGTCAAGTTTGAGGGCAATTTTGTTGAGATAAAGCCCGAGAACGTCAATCTCTGGAGCCCCGAGAGCCCCTATCTCTACGATTTTACTCTCTCTGACGGATCTGACACCGTCAGGTCTTACTTCGCCCTTCGCACGGTTTCGGTGGTAAAGAGAAACGGTCTTTCCTACATCGCCCTCAACGGCGAGCCCTATTTCTGCCACGGAATGCTTGACCAAGGATATTTCCCCGACGGAGTTTACACCCCCGCCACCCCCGACGGCTTGCTCTATGATGTCAAGATGACAAAGGCGCTTGGATTCAATATGCTCCGCAAGCACATCAAAATAGAACACGAGCTTTTCTACTATTTCTGCGACAAGCTTGGTGTTCTGGTGTTCCAGGATATGGTCAACAGCGGAGATTACAGCTTCTTTGTTGATACCGCTCTTCCCACAGCAGGCATCAAAAGCGGTATATCCCACAAGGCAACCGCGCGCCGCCGAGAAGAGTTTGAGAAAAACTCCAAGGAGACTATTTCTCTTCTCTACAACCACCCCTGCGTCATTTATTACACGATATTCAACGAGGGCTGGGGACAGTTCGACGCAGACAAATACTACGATATGCTAAAGGCTGAGGATCCGACAAGAATATACGATGCTACCTCGGGCTGGTTCTTTGAAAAGAACAGTGACATGGTAAGTGAACATATATATTTCCGTAAGCTCCAAAGCGTAAAGGTGAATACTCACCCCGAAAGGCCCTTCTGCCTATCGGAATTCGGCGGATACTCCTACAAAATAGACGGTCACGCCTTCAATCTTGACAAGACCTACGGATACCGCATCATAAACAGCCGCGAGGACTACGAGAAGGCTATATGCGCCCTCTATCGCGACGAGGTAATTCCTATGATAGACTCCCACGGGCTCTGCGCGACCGTTTTCACGCAGGTATCCGACGTTGAGGACGAGGTCAACGGATTTATCACCTACGACAGAGAGGTTGTAAAGATCAGCGAGGAGACTATGCAAGCCCTCGCCGAAGAGCTGAAAGCTGCGTTTGAGGCTAAGCTCTCACAAAAATAAAACACAGTCAAGCTCCCCCGACAGCTCGGGGAGCTTTTCTGCCGCATAGTAGTATATTTATACATATCAATTAAATCTATTGACTTTTTTCGCCCCATGTGGTAGAATTTCTTTTAGTATACGTTTGATCTCGGGAGGTGATTTCTTGATATTTGGAAAACACATCAATAAATATTATCTTCGCTATGCACCAATGCTTATTCTGGGCATACTTTCTCTTGTCTTGGTGGACTATATGCAATTGGTCGTTCCCGAGCTCTATCGCATGGTCATCAACGGAATCGATACCGGCTACGTGGACGGAGTTGCCTTTGATATGGACTTCTTGCTTGACAAGATCTGTCTGCCAATGATCTACGTTATAGTTGCGATGATCATTGGAAGATTTTTGTGGCGTATCTGCTTCTTTGGCGCCGGTGTCAAGGTGGAGACCGACATTCGCGGCAAAATGTTCGACCGCTGTAAGGATCTCTCCCAGCAGTACTACCAGGTAAATAAGGTCGGAAATATGATGTCCTTCTTTACTAACGACCTTGAGACCGTTCAGGAGTGCTTCGGCTGGGGAATCATGATGTTCTTCGATGCGCTTCTTCTCGGAGTTCTCGCCATAAATAAGATGGCAATAATGAACCCCGTATTGACACTTCTCTGCCTTATCCCCATGGCATGCCTCGTGGTAGCCTCTCTCGTCGTAGGCCGCTACATGGAAAAGAAGTGGGACAAGCGTCAGGCTGCTTTCTCCGCCCTCTCCGACTTTTCCCAGGAGAGCTTTGCAGGTGTTGCCGTGATCAAGGCGTTTGTAAAGGAAGCCAAGGAGCTGGCAAGATTCAAAAAGCTGAGCCGCGAAAACGAGGACACAAACGTAGAGTACACCAAGCTCTCGATGCTTTTGCACGTTTCTCTGACTCTCTTTATCGAGTCGGTAATATGCGTAATCATCGGTTACGGCGGCTATCTCGTTTACACAGGAGACTTCGACGCCGGCCGACTCGTTGAATTTATCGGTTACTTTAACTCTATCATCTGGCCTGTAATGGCGATAAGCGAGCTTATCGGCATGCACGCTCAGGGCAAGGCATCCCTTAAACGTATCTCCGAGCTTCTTGACGCGACGCCCGACGTCTTTGACAGAAACGTTGAGGAGATTGGCGAGATCCGAGGAGATATTGAGTTTAAAAATCTCACATTCACCTACCCCGACGGAGACGTTGAGGTTTTAAGTGACGTGTCCTTTAGTATAAACGCGGGAGAGAACGTAGGAATCATCGGACGTACCGGAAGCGGTAAGACAACGGTGGTTGATCTCATCCTCCGCACCTACAACGTCCCCGACGGAACACTTTTCATTGACGGACGCGACGTAAACCGCATACCGATCAAGAGCGTAAGAGCCGCCGCGGCATACGTTCCCCAGGATAACTTCCTATTCTCGGACACTATTGAAAATAATATCGCGTTTGCAACCGACGGCGGAGATTTTGACGACGTTGAATTTGCCGCAAAAATGGCAGACGTGCACGACAACATAATCGACTTCCCGCTTCAGTACAAGAGCGTTCTCGGCGAGCGCGGCGTTACGGTTTCGGGCGGTCAGAAGCAACGAATCTCTATCGCTCGCGCGCTTATGAAGAACGCGCCCATTCTCATTCTTGACGACTCGGTATCCGCCGTTGACGTAAAGACAGAAAAGGCAATTCTTGAAAACCTTGCAAAAATGAGGGGCGGAAAGACAACTATTCTCATCGCGCACCGTATCAGCACGATTGAGGAT
>JAFWXY010000115.1 GCA_017522905.1 Clostridia bacterium | reverse complement strand
CTCCCTTGCGGCGTCTTTCTTTTGTTAGCTTTTCTTTTGCGCCTCTTTTGCCAAAAGAAAAGCGGAGAACGATTAAAAGTAACCCTATGTAGAGAAAGGGGAACCCCCACTTGTGTGTTCCCCTCTGCAAATCCTTACGGATTTGCATTCACCCCTCGTGGCGCTTTCGAACGATAAGGGGTTTCGCTCTCTGCGGAGAGCGACCGCCGAGCTCGGCGGCTCAGCCAAGCCTTTTGAAAAAGGCTTGAGCGAAAACTTTCCACAGTTTTTGCCGCCATATCACCCCGACAAATCAAAATTTGAAAGGATTTTTATGAATAAGAAAAGAAAAATTACCGCTCCCGACGTTCTCTCTGCCAAACGAATACTCGCAGAGTATAAAAGACAAAAGGGAGCGCTTGAGAAAAGATATATCCTTGAGGACAAGCTATGGAGTAACGTCTATACCCCTGGCGGCTCCTCCTCGTGGATATTCAACAGTATCATCAATAAGCATGCCGATATTGTCGAGAAGATGCCCACGTCGGTCTGCCTCCCGCGTGAAAAACGCGACGAGGAGGCGGCTGATACGCTCACGCGCATCATTCCCGCTATCACCGAGCGCGCACATTTCGAGCAGTCTTATTCCGACAACGCCTGGGAGAAGCTCAAGCACGGGACCTGCGCCTACGGTGTCTTCTGGAATACCTCGCTTGAGGACGGTCTTGGTGACATCGACGTCCGCGCGCTCCGTATCTCCGATATTTTCTGGGATATGAGCGTTTCGGATATCCAGGACAGTAAAAATCTCTTTATCGTGTCAGTCCATGACGTCGCGTCGGTCGAGGCGAGCTATCCGCACTTTGACTTCGAGTCTAACCGCGAGGCCGAATTGGAAATTGCAGCCTCTCTTGGCTTCTCGGAGAGCTTTGACTCCAAGTGCGTTGTGGTAGATTGGTACTATAAGCGCTATCTTCAGGGTGGCGCGTGCGAGCTTCACCTTTGTAAGTTCTGCGGCGATACCGTCCTTTACTCATCAGAGTGTGACGAGTCGATCTCGGGCGGCTGGTACGCCCACGGGCGCTATCCCATTGTGTTCGACCGTCTCTATCCCATGGGCAACGGGGTCTGCGGCTTTGGCATGATCGCCATCGCGTCCGACGCGCAGGACTACATAAACAAAATAGATTCCAATATGCTTACCTACGCCGATTGGGCATCGCGAGTACGCTTCTGGGCAAAGAGATCGCTTGGCGTCAACGAGAAGGAGTTTCTTGATCTCAACCGCAGTATAGTTGAGGTCGAGGGTGACATTGACCAGGAAAAGCTTCGTCAGATAGAGATCTCGCCCATCAATGATTCTGTTATCGACTCCAAGAGAATGAAGATCGAGGAGCTCAAGGAGATAACAGGCTCGCGCGACGTATCGCAGGGCGGGATCACGGGCGGAGTTACCGCCGCGGCGGCGATCAGCGTGCTCCGCGAGGCGGGGGCAAAGTCCTCGCGCGACGGAATCGAGGAGTCCTACAGAGCGTACGAGGAGATCGTCTCGCTTATCATCGAGCTTATTTCGGAGTTTTACAGCACAGAGAGAGTCTTCAGAATAAGCGGCAAGGACGGCACACTCTCTTACGTAGGCATTTCGGGAAGGGCGCTTACGGCAGAGAGTGAGGGAATAAGACCTCACTTTGACATCAAGGTTGAGGCAAAGGAGAACTCACCCACAATGAAAAAGGAGAGAAACGAGCTTATACGGGCACTTTACGAGGACGGAGCATTCAAGGCAGAAAACGTAAAGGAAACTCTTATAATGCTTGAGCTTATGGACTTTGACGGCGTAAGCAGACTGAGAAGCGCGCTTAGCCGCGAGTATGCCCCAAGCCCTGCGGTATGATAAACATCGAGTTTTCACGCGCCGAGGGTAATATCTCGCTTAAAATGAGAGGGCACGCGGGGTATTCAAGGGAAGGTGAGGACATAGTCTGCGCGGCGGTGTCGGGGATATTTTACGCGCTTCTCGGCTTTCTGGCAAACGAGGAATCGGCGGGGCTTTCGGTAAGCTCCCTTGCCTCGGGCAACGTCGAGATAGCCTGCGCGGAGAGGTTCAGCTCCTCAATGCGACTTGCCTACATCGGTTTTTTGCAGATAGCCATGAGCTATCCCGGCACGGCGCGAGTCTTTGAGACGGTGTGGGGCGGAGAGATAAAAGCCCCCGTAAATACCGCAATAGCATAGCCCATCCCGTATCGTTCTAAAATGAATGGAGGTCTACGTTTTGACTGATTATGAAAACAGAGAAGCCACGCCCGCTACAGAGGCAGATATGGGTGAAGAGCTTGGCGCCACCCAAGACGCATGCGCCGAGGAGAGTGAGTGTGAGGAGATACTCGCACAGGAAAGCGACAGAGAGGAATACGAGCGACTTATAAAGGAGAGGTTTCGCGAGCATTATGCCAGAGACACGCAAAGACTTATAAACCGCAGGTTCAAGAAATACAAGGCGCTTGAGGAGAAGGTCAAGGCACTTGAGGAAGAGGTCTCAAGACACGCCGATGTAGAGACACTTCTCAAAGAGGAGCGCGAGCGAGCCGTCCGCGAGACGGAGGAGAGAATGAGCCGCGAGTTTCGTGCAATGCGAATGAGGGCGCAGGAGAACGCGCTGTCTCCCCACACGTCCCGCTCACCCTTCGACGTTGCAAGGCTCACGAAAAGTGAGCGCGCGCTCTTGGCGACACGGGCGCAGAAAGGTGAAAAGATCCACCTTTAAGATCTATTTTAATGATCCGATTTTCGGACAGAAAGGAAAAAATATGGAGAATTTTAATATTAATTTACAGCTTTTTGCCGCGGGCGAGATAGTTCTCGGTACCGATGGCATTACCAATACGTATAGCGGAGATGTTGAGGAGTATCCCGAGGGCGGAGGTCTTTCTCCCGAGATGAAGACCTACTACTCCGACTATCTTATCGACAACGCGGAGCCCGCGCTTGTCCACGACCGCTTCGCGCAGAAGCAGGAGATCCCCAAGGGTCAGGGCAAGAGCGTTCAGTTCCGCAAGTACGATCCGCTTCCCAAGATCACAGATCCCATCGTAGAGGGCGTTACCCCCATGGGTCAGACCATCAATATGGGTATCGTGACCGCAACTCTTGCACAGTACGGCGGTTACGTTGAGCTTACCGACCTCTTGCTTATGACAGCCATCGACAACAATCTCTGCATGGCGACAAAGCTTCTCGGCTCTCAGGCGGGCCGCACCCTTGACACCATCTCTCGCGAGGTGCTTGTCGGCGGTACAAACGTACAGTACGGAGAGGGTCAGATTTCCTCCCGTGACCAGATCGAGGCAGAGGGAGAGGACGCATGCCTTCTTACCGTTAATGCTATTCGCCGCGCGGTGAGATTTCTTAAGAATCAGAACGCGGAGAAGATCAACGGCTCCTACGTTGCGATCATACATCCCGACGTGGCATACGATCTTATGAGCGATCCCAACTGGCGCACACCCATGCAGTACGCAGACCCCTCTGCGCTCTTTGAGGGCGAGATCGGTAAGCTTGAGGGCGTAAGATTTATTGAGAGCACAGAGGCAAAGGTGTTCCACGCACCCGATCTTGCAAACGATGCGAGAAATCTCAAGGTCGCTGCGGCTACAAGCGCATCCTCTAAGATAACCTTTACAGGCGGCCAGGTTTATCCCGGTGCGCTTATCGGCAGAGCCATTATTATTGCGGGACAGAAGTATTACGTCTCCCACAATACCTCGTCTGAGATGACTCTCAGCTCTGACAGCAGAATGGAAACGGCGGCTTCGGTATCGGTGTCCAAGGGCGATAATATCTATCCCGGCGAGGCAGGATCGTACGGCACAGACGTATACGCTACGCTTATCTTTGGCGAGAACGCGTACGGCACTACCTCTCTTGCAGGCGGCGGACTTGAGCATATCGTCAAGCAGCTTGGAAGCGGCGGCTCCTCCGACCCTCTCAATCAGAGAGCGACAGTAGGCTGGAAGGCGACAAAGGTGACGGTACGTCTCGTAGAGGCGTTCATGATCAGAATCGAGACCGCGGCAAGCGTGTAAGACGAAGCGAAAACGAGCGTCGGGTGGGGCGTTTACCCAATCTGAAAATTACACTTAAATAAAGAAGGGGCGCGGGGGACCCTCGCGCCCTGAAAGGAGAAAAAATGAAGGAATTTGACGAGAGAATTGCCGCACTTAAAGCGGAATATGAACAGAGACTTGCCGAGAAGGAGGCGGAGAACGCGCTTTTGCGCCAAAACAAGAAGGCGGCAGAGGAGCGCGCACGCGCACAGGCGAAGCAGTACGAGGACTATCTCAACGAGTACATATCGGTCAAGCTTTTCAAGGACAACGACCGCTACCGCGACGACGTATACGTAGCGGTAAACGGACAGAACTGTATCATCAAGCGTGGCGAGTGGGTAAAGGTAAAGAGAAAGTTTGCCTTAGTGCTTGACGCATCGGAGATACAGGACATGCGCACGGCGGAGCTTATCGAGGGCGAGCAGAAAAAATTCGTTTGGGCTTGATTGCTCCGAACAGAGCAATCAACTCTATTCGCCCGCGGCGAATAGAATACCACTGTTCGGCATTGCCGAACAATACCACTGCGCCAAGGGCGCAATACCACTGTCGCGCAAGCGACAATATCACTCCAAAGCCCCGCAAGGGGCTTTTCAAATTGCGATTTATCGGGGAGACAGTTCTTTGAGTGGTGCATCCTCATCCACCGCTGACGCGGTCCCCCTTCCCCTGCCTTGGGGAAGGCTAACGCAAAGCGAAAACGAAAGCGATTTTGTAGACGTGATAAGGGTTTTACGGCTATAGTTAAATATGCGCCGCAGTTAAACCAGAGCCTTCCCCAAGGCAGGGCTGCACAGACTGCGCTAGTGCGGTGTCACGAAGTGACGGATGAGGATGCACCTTTTAGATTTACAACAGTTCGACAAATCAAAAT
>JAFWXY010000114.1 GCA_017522905.1 Clostridia bacterium | reverse complement strand
TCAATCAAGCGGATATCACGCACTAAGCAGGATTTTTCACTAATTAAGCGTCGTAGTCCTCTTCGCTGTCAAAGAGATCGTCAAAATAGTTTGCCACCTTGTCAAACTCAGCGTCATCATCAACCGTTGTGAGAGTATCGTCATCAAGGATCTTAACGAGCATATACTCAACGATTCCGTCCTCTGCCGCAGTGCTGTCAACGGGCATGATCGCACGGTAAACGTTGCCGTCGATCTCTGCCTCACCGATGACCTCAAAGTCAAACTCCTCGCCTGTCTCCTCATCTGTGAGTGTGATGAACAAGGACTCGCCCTCTGTTATCTCAAGCTCATTTTCTATGTTCTTATTCTCTGCCATAATATTTCCTCTTTCCGCGGCTTTGCCGCTTATCTTTTCTTAATATAATTTTATCACACCGCGAGGGCTTTGTCAAGTCTCGCTGAGTATATAATTACTGACGAACATTCCCTTGTCCGTAAAGGCGCACCGCCTATCATCTATGCTTATATATTCGGGCGCAAACCTTTCAAACGTGTTTCCGTAGCGTTCCATAAAGTCCACGTCAAAAATACGGTTAAACTCCCCGATATCTATGCCCTCGCGAAGTCTCATTCCGAGCATTACGTACTCATCCGCCGCGTCGCGGTCTGTTATTTTTTCGGAATGTTCTTTGATATCCTTACCGTTAAGATATCCCTCAACGTCTCTTGAATTTGCAAATCTCACGCCGCCGAAAAACGAGTGTGCTGCGGGTCCAAAGCCAAGGTAATCTTCCCTTTTCCAATACTTTAAATTATGCCTCGATACTTGTCCGTTATGCGCGAAATTACTGATTTCATATTTTTCATAACCATATGCACGTAGCATTTCGGTCATCATAATATACATTTCGCTTACTGCATCCTCATCGGGTAAAACAAGACTGTCACGACGGTTCCCAAAATGAGTTCCGTCCTCAACTGTCAGGCAATAGGACGAGATATGCTCGGGATGGGCAACAGCAAGAGTTTCGACAGATCTTCTGAAGCTCTCTATATTTTGCTCGGGTATACCGTACATAAGATCTACCGAAACATTGTTAAATCCCGCTTGCCTTGCGTCCAGATACGTGTCTGCAAAATCACTGAACCTGTGGATACGTCCAAGTGCCTTTAATTCATTGTCGTGTACGCTTTGCATACCGATACTGAGTCTGTTTATTCCAATAGATCGCATATCGCGAAGCTTGAGGAGATCCGCCGATTTCGGATTGGTCTCCGCGGTGATTTCTGCGCCTTGATCAATACCGAAAACCTCGTTTACCGTGTCAAGTATTCTTGAAAGCTGTTCGGACGACAAAAGCGTTGGAGTGCCGCCGCCAAAATACACGGTATCTGCCACAGGGCGACCTTCAAGCTCTGACCCGAAGACTCTTATTTCTTCACAAAGCCTTGTTACGTAAAGCTTTTTCGTCTCATCATCCGCTCTTGTACGGGAGCAAAAATCACAGTAATGACACTTGGATAAGCAAAACGGAACGTGTATATATATTCCCGCCTTATCAGTCATCATCGCCAAGCTTGAGAACTGCCATAAACGCCTCGGGAGATACCTGAACGCTACCGAGCTGGCGCATCTTCTTCTTACCCTCCTTCTGCTTTTCAAGCAGCTTCTTCTTTCTTGTAATATCACCGCCGTAGCACTTTGCAAGGACGTCCTTACGCATAGCCTTTACCGTCTCACGCGCGATTACTCGTGAACCGATAGCCGCCTGGATCGGTATCTCAAAGAGCTGTCTCGGGATATTTTCCTTAAGTCTCTCCGCAATCCTTCTCGCTCTCGCGTACGCCTTTTCCTCATGAACGATAAAGGAAAGCGCATCGACCTGCTCTCCGTTGAGCAGGAAGTCAAGCTTAACGAGCTTAGAGGGCTCATAGCCCTTGAGCTCGTAGTCAAGGGACGCGTAGCCGCGTGAGCGGCTCTTGAGCGCATCAAAGAAATCGTATATAATTTCGTTAAGCGGAAGATCATAGTGAAGCTCAACTCTCGTGCTGTCAAGATATTTCATATCGTGGAATATACCGCGGCGATCCTGACAAAGATCCATAAGTCCGCCAACGTACTCCGTTGGAGTAATAATGCTCGCCTTTACAAGAGGCTCCTTTGCGACCTCGATCTCGTCGGTCGTGGGATAATTCGAGGGGTTATCGATCCTTATCATTTCACCGCCACGCATAGTTACCTCATAGATAACTCCGGGGGCTGTGGTGATAAGGTCGAGATTGAATTCGCGCTCAAGTCTCTCCTCGATTATCTCCATATGCAAAAGTCCGAGGAAACCGCAACGGAACCCAAATCCAAGCGCGATAGACGTCTCGGGCTCAAAGGTAAGCGCGGCATCGTTAAGTCTGAGCTTTTCAAGTGCATCGCGCAGATCGCCGTACTTTGCGCCGTCTGCGGGATAAATTCCTGCAAATACCATAGGCTGAACTGCCTTGAATCCGGGGAGAGCCTTCTCTGCCGGTCTTTCCGCAAGGGTGACGGTATCACCTACTCTGGTGTCTCCTACGCTCTTGATAGAAGCCGTGATATATCCAACCTCACCCGCGCGCAAGCACTCGCACTTAGAGAGCCCAAATGCCTCCATAGTACCGACCTCAACGACCTCAAACTCCTTACCCGTGCTCATAAGTCTGATCCTCTCTCCTGCACGGAGCTGACCGTCCATAACTCTTACGTTTACAACGACACCAAGATAGCTATCGTAATAGGAGTCGAATATAAGAGCCTTAAGAGGTGCATCCTCATCCCCCTTGGGAGCGGGAACGTCTCTTACTACCGCCTCAAGCACCTGCTCGATATTAAGTCCCGTCTTAGCCGAGACGGTCGGGCAATCCTCTGCGGGAATTCCGATCTGATCCTCTACCTCACCGCGAACTCTGTCAATGTCTGCACTGGGCAGGTCTATTTTATTGATAACGGGAATTATCTCAAGTCCCGCATCAACTGCAAGATAGGCATTGGCAAGAGTCTGCGCCTCTATTCCCTGTGTCGCGTCTACTACCAGAAGCGCACCGTCGCACGCGTTGAGCGAGCGGGACACCTCGTAGTTAAAGTCAACGTGACCGGGGGTATCGATAAGGTTGAAAACGTAGGTCTCACCGTCAGGTGCGGTATAATCAAGCTTGACCGCGCGCGCCTTGATAGTGATGCCTCTCTCTTTTTCAAGGTCCATATTGTCAAGTATCTGCTCCTCCATCTCGCGCTTTGACACCGCCTGCGTTGCCTCAAGTATTCTGTCGGCAAGCGTGGATTTACCGTGGTCGATGTGCGCGATTATCGAGAAGTTTCTTATTTTTTTCATTCTGTCATTCTGCGACATTTATCTATTCCTTTCGGGTATTTCTACCTTAATATATAATCAATTATATATTTTATCATATTTTCCTTACAAACACAAGTATTTATTAAAAAATAACTTTGTATGCGCCCAAAAATACGACACTTTTTTATCACATAAATGCTCTTTCGACATAATATGGTAGTGAGAAGCTCATTTCTCAATTTCATCTACCTATTTCACGGAGGAATTTATCATGACAAACTGCCTTTGCGGACTTTTCGATACCCACTGGATCTGGATCCTTATTATCGCTCTCCTTCTTATCAGCTGCTGCTGCAACGGATAAAGAACGAATAGGGGGAGGAGGCTGATTAAGCCTCCTCCCCTCGCTTGCGGAATTTGAATTATTCAAGCTTCAGAAGATCACTGTTCAAAAATGCGTGAGCGGTCAACATAGAATCCGCGGGAATAACCCTCCTTGCCCCGCATTTGGCACAAGAAACCTCGATTCCCTCCTCGGTTATCCTCACCTCATACTCGGAGTCCTCTCTGTCAAGCACTCCGTCCTCTATAGGCTCTCTTCCCTCAGGGTAGCATCTGCAAAAGATCCTTCCCTCAGCGTCAAGCTCCTTTACGATATAGGAAATAACATCAAGCACCTGAAGGTCGGGCATATCCTCCTCGTCACCGTGCAGGCTCTTGAACTCTGAGATGCCGTTCTCCTCAAGCATGTCAAGCAGCTCAAGCTCGGTTCTCGCAAGCTCTGCCTTGACTCTGTTATCCTCACCCACAAATCCGATGTTTATATCGGAATAGGGGCATGGCAGAAGGAAAACATCCTTTGAGAAAAACATATTTGAGCTTACGTTATACGTATGGGGCTTGCGACAAAAGATACAAGGAATTGTCAATCTAACCTGGTTCTCTTCCTTGCGGTGAACTATCTGCATTTCGCTCCCTGTGCAGGTGCATTTCAGCTTGATCATATCCGCTGAAAGCGAGAAAAGTCCCACCATGCTTATTACTCCGCCGCCGCATTCGGGACATCTGTATGCAACCGTGGTCTGCTTTGAATCTATAACCATATCTCATTTTCCTCTCTTACGTGCAATATCATCTTTTACATATTATGCACATCTTTAAGGCTTTGCTTACGCCCGCCTTTTATCTCTCTAAATCGTATGGCTGCCGCGCATGCGGCAGCCATAACTGATTTAGCTTAAATTAAAGAATATCGTCGATATCATCCCAGTTGAAGGTGATGAGCTTCTTGTCAAGCTCTGCCTTATACCAGTCGTCTATCATCTTACTTGTGGTAGCTGCAAATGCATCTGCATACCATGCCTCAACGTCGTGATTCTCAAAGAGAACTACTGCGTAGTAGGTCGTTGTGGTCTTGTCGCTGTTCGTAATTGTGATGGTGATGGGAGTTTCCGTATAAGAACCGTCCTTGCGTGCATCACTATCAATCCAGAGGTTGATCGCATTATAGCTGTCTGCGAAGTAATTTTCCTTTGCCTGGTCAGCCTTTGAATAGTTGAAGGTAGGCTCCTTATGTCCCTCTTCATCTGTGTGGACGTGAGAGCCCATGACCTCATCATGCTGCTTCTCGGCAAGTCTTACAAACTCGTCTCTCGACTTGTCCGTGCTTGCAACGAATGCTGCAATAAGCTTTTCAGCGGCAGCCTTATCGTCTGTAATAAGATATGCCATGTTGTGCGTCTTGCTGTGGTCAAGAGTGGGCTCCTCAAGAAGCATATAAACCGTGATCTTGAACTTCTCGTACTCGATCTTGTTGTTCTTCTTGGTCTCGTCGCCTGTTTCCTTCTCGGTAGAGGGCTTCTTCTCTGTTACTACCTCGGTGCTCTCCTCGGTAATAATGTTAACGTCGCCCTCGTTTGCTGTCTCCTCAAAGATCCAGTCGCCAAG
>JAFWXY010000113.1 GCA_017522905.1 Clostridia bacterium | reverse complement strand
TTTCGACCGCGAGAAGCGCGAAAAGGAAGCCAATAAGAAGCAGCAGACCATCGAGCTTAAGGAAATTCAGCTCTCACCCAGAATCGACACACACGACTTTGAGACCAAGGCAAAGCATGCAAAGAAATTCCTTGAGTCGGGAAACAAGGTCAGAGTAGTTATGAGATTCAGAGGAAGAGAAATGAGCCATATGGCTATCGGCCGTGAGGTTATCGACAAGTTCGCAGAATTTTGCAGCGAGGTTGGTACGGTAGACAAAAAGCCCGCCCTCGATGGACGAATCATGAGTATGGTAATATCACCCATAGTACAGAAGAACGCAAAATAATATTTGTAAATTTTAATTTTTAAGGAGCATACAAAAATGGGAAAAATCAAGACACATAAGGCTTCTGCCAAGAGATTTTCGGTTACCGGCACAGGAAAGGTCAAGATGAACCACTGCCACCACCGCCACAACCTCGGCCTTAAGACACAGAAGAGAAAGAGACACCTCCGCACAGGTGCAATCATGAGCGAAGCTATGGCAGCAAACATTCGCACACTCATTCAGAAGTAATTTAGTCGTAATCGAGAAAGGAATATTGAAAGATGGCAAGAGTTAAGGGCGCAATGATGACGCGCAAGAGAAGAAATAAGATTCTTAAGGCTGCAAAGGGCTACTGGGGTGCAAAGTCTAAGCACTTCAAGATGGCTAAGCAACAGGTAATGAAGAGCGGCAACTATGCATTTGCAGGCCGTAAGATGAAGAAGAGAGATATGAGAAGACTCTGGATCACCAGAATCTCTGCTCAGGCTAAGGTTTGCGGAATGAACTATTCCACATTCATGAACGGTCTTAAGAAGGCAGGCATCACTCTCAACAGAAAGATGCTCGCAGAGCTTGCGGTTTCCGACAAGGCAGCATTCGCAGCACTTGTTGAGCAGGCTAAGGCAGCTCTCTAATTTGACAAATAAAAACCCGGTGAAAGACCGGGTTTTTGTCATACATAGGGGTATAACGATTTTGTTATTTTTGGGCGATGAAGGCTTATTTTGAAGCAAAAAAGCTCGTTTCACCCTACTGTTTTTTACAAAAAAGTAATTTCTTTACATTTAATTATATATCGACGGTTGTCGGATATTTAAAACAGAAAATTAATTTTTTTTGACTTTACAGTCAACAAAAAATGTAAAAACCGTGAATTTTCACACTAAGAATAACACCGAAAGCAAGTCAGAGAGGAGAGAGAACATGTCATATATGGGCGAGGTAATTACATCAAATCAGAATAAATACGTCGCACTTGCGCGCGCACTTGGTGAGCGAAAGCAGAGACAGAAGAACGCTCTTTTCCGCTTTGACGGCGTAAAATTGCTCTGTGAGGCGGCAAAAAGAGAAGTCGTGCTTGAGTTCCTGCTCATAAGCGAGGGTGCGTACGACTCGGTATATGAAAAGGCGCAGAGGCTTTACGGGCTTGATATTGATGCTCTCGGCTGCAGGATCGTCGCGGTCACGGATTTGATCTTTGACAAGATATCGGAGGAAAATTCCCCCGAGGGAGTGATCGCCGTTGCAAAGTACGACGAAAAGCGACACAGAGAGCTTCATTCGTCGGAAATAACCGTAGAGAATGACGAAAGAGTTCTTTTGCTTGACGAGGTGAGAGATCCGCAGAACGTGGGCGCGATATTGCGCACTGCGGCGGCGTTCTCGGTAGACAGAGTTATAATGGGCCGTGATTGCGCCGATATATACAGTGCAAAGACGCTCCGAGCCTCGATGGGAGCGATATTCGCGCTTTCTGTTGACAGAGTTGATTCTGTAAGCTCGGCAGTCAAGCAGCTTCGAGAGAAGGGAAGACGCGTTTACGCGGCGGCACTTGACGAGAGAGCAGAGAGACTTGGCAGGACAAGGTTTTCTTCTCTTGACTGCGTGGTTATCGGTAACGAGGGCCACGGACTTTCAAGAGAGACGATAGACGCGTGCGATGCATCGGTCTATATCCCGATGTCCGACGGTGTTGAATCGCTCAACGCGGCAGTTGCCGCATCGGTGCTTATGTGGGAGTTTTTCGGTTCATTACAAAATGACAGCTAAGGAAAGGTGGACGCATGAAGAACACAGCTAAATGGATTTGGTTTGCAGAGCAATGTGGAGCAGGAAACTCCGAGATGGTCAAGATCTACGAGAGATACGGCTCGATAAACGCGATCTACCTTGCCGATTACAATTCTTACATTGAAAATGACGTAAGCGAAAGACTTGCCGAGAAGCTTTCGGACAAGTCGCTCAGTGCCGCTTGCTCAATAATAAAATATTGCGAGGATAACAGAGTAGGGATACTGACCTACGCGTGTGACGAATATCCGAGAAGTCTCCGCTCGATAAAGGATCCTCCCGCGGTCCTTTACTATCTTGGCAAGCTTCCCGATCTTAACAAGAATCTTTGTATTGCAACGGTCGGCACGCGCAAGATGAGTGAATACGGAATGCGCTCTGCGTATAAAATAGCCTACGAGATCGCGTCCTCGGGCGCGATAATAGTCAGTGGAATGGCGCTTGGCATCGACTCGGTAGCCGCAAGCGCGGCGCTGAAGGCGGGAGGCAGTACGGTGGCGGTCTTAGGCTCGGGAATTGATATCATTTATCCCAAGGAGCACAAGAAGCTTTACCGTGCTATAGCGCAATCGGGTGTTATTATAACAGAGTATCCGCCTGCGACCGAGCCTCATTCCTTTAACTTCCCCATGCGAAACCGCATTATCAGCGGGCTCTCACAGGGTACGGTGGTGATCGATGCGGCAGAGAAGAGCGGAGCGCTGATAACCTCAAAGACCGCTATACTTCAGGGGCGTGACGTATACGCTGTTCCAAGCAATATAGATTCCGAGAATTCCTCGGGCACAAACGGTCTTATCCGAGACGGGGCACAGGCGGTGACCTGCGGATACGACATTATAAAAAATTACGCGTATCTTTTCCGCGATACTATCAACGTTCAGAATTTGAGAATAGCAGAGAAAAGATCAGATCTTGACGAGAATGCACTCGCCTATTACGGAGTAAGGGCGAGAGGCGCGAGACCCGCGTTTGAGGGGCTCTCGGCAAAGCTTGAGAGGGAGAGAGCCGAGGCGCTTGTGCAAGGCAAGACTCGGGCTATGTCCCCATCGTCAGAAAAGAAGGATCCCGATGCGACCAAGCAAGGGTCAGCCTCGGACGCGCGCGGCGACAACTCAAAAGAGATGCTTGAATCTCTTGACGACTACGAGAGAAGGATATTCGAGGAGATGCCTCTTGACAAGGCGGTCTCCGCGGACTACTTCGCCGCAAACGGGGAAAATCTCTCGCGAGCAATGTTTGCATTGACCACGCTTGAGATAAAGGGACTTGTTTCATCCCTGCCCGGCGCGCTTTACATCAGGAAATAATTGAAAGGATATACACACCCAAAATGGCAAATTTAGTTATCATGGAGTCGCCTTCAAAGGCAAATACAGTCAAGGGATACCTTGGCTCAAACTACAAGGTCATCGCATCTGTCGGACACGTGCGTGACCTTCCCAAATCAACACTTGGAGTTGATATAGATAAGGACTTTGAGGCGCATTACATCAATATTCGCGGTAAGGGAGATCTTATCAAGGAAATCAAGAAGGAAGCAAAGAACGCAAACAAGATCTACCTCGCAACCGACCCTGACCGTGAGGGAGAGGCTATTTCCTGGCACTTGGCACAGATTCTCGGCATTCCGGTCGAGAAGACTATGAGAGTTACCTTCAACGAGGTTACAAAGAACGTAGTCAAGGCTGCCATCAAGAAGCCCCGTAATATTGATATGAACCTTGTTGACGCACAGCAGGCAAGAAGAATTCTTGACAGGATCGTGGGCTACAAGATTTCCCCTCTTCTTTGGAAGAACGTAAAGAACGGACTCAGCGCAGGAAGAACTCAGTCGGTAGCGGCGAGAATAGTATGCGAGCGCGAGGAGGAGATAAGAAGCTTTGTTCCCGTTGAGTATTGGAACATTGACGCGATCCTTCTCTCCGAGGAGGGTAAGCTCTTCACAGTTCGCTTCTTTGGTGATAAGAATGGCAAGATCGAGATCGCAAACGAGGCAGAGGCAAATAAGATCCTCAGCGCAATAGACGGCAAGCAGTTTACCGTTGCATCGGTTAAGAGATCGACCCGTCACAAGCTTCCCGCACCGCCCTTTACGACCTCTACTCTTCAGCAGGATGGATACAGAAAGCTCGGCTTCCAGTCCCAGAGAGTAATGAGAGTTGCCCAGGAGCTTTACGAGGGAATCAACGTAGGAAGCGAGAATGGCGGAGTACAGGGTCTGATCACCTACATGCGTACAGATTCTCTACGTGTATCTGCGGAGGCACAGGCATCTGCAAGAGCATATATCACAGAGAAGTTTGGCGAGAAGTATAACCCGGAGGAGCCCAGACAGTATAAGTCGAAGTCGGGAATTCAGGACGCGCACGAGGCAATTCGCCCCTCTCGCGTAGACCTTGATCCCAAGAAGATAAAGGCATACCTTTCAAACGATCAGTATAAGCTCTATAAGCTTATCTGGGATAGATTTGTAGCAAGCCAGATGGAGGCTGCAACCCTGGCAACTCTTTCTGTGGACACAGAGTGCGCAGGATATATCTTCCGCACAGGCGGATACACCGTTACCTTCCAGGGTTACATGGCAGTATATGATGACGGCGCCGAGGAGAGCGGAGAGGATATAGCAGAGCAGAAGAATGCTAAGATCCCTGAGCTTACAGAAGGACAGATGCTGGATTGCGATCACATTGATCCTACCAAGCACTTCACAGAGCCTCCTCCGAGATACAACGAGGGCTCGCTTGTCAAGTTCCTTGAGGAGAAGGGCATCGGACGTCCGTCCACCTTCTCTACGATAGTTACAACTATTATCCAGAGAAACTACGTAAAGCGTGACGGAAAGTCGTTGGTTCCCACACCTCTCGGTGAGCTTACAACAAAGCTTATGTGCGAGCATTTCTCGGAC
>JAFWXY010000112.1 GCA_017522905.1 Clostridia bacterium | reverse complement strand
ACTCCGAGATAGTCCTCTCGGAGTCGGAGCATTTTGGGGATAAGCTCTTTTTGCGTTTTTGCGAATACGGATTTGGTTATCGGTTTACCGTCATTTTTGTGTCCTACGACGATTGCTCCTTCCCACCGTCCGTCCTTTCGCTTCCTGATTGTTCCTTCGCCGTTTGTTCTGCGTTTTGCCATATCTGTCTCTCCTTTCAGCTACCAACAATACCACAAAAACTGTGATAAGTCCAGCGCAAAGCGGAAAATAATCATTGTCCGACTCTCGCTTCTATCCACTCTATGAGCTTGTCTCTCGGTACGACTATCCGAGATCCGATCCGCAGAGAAGGAAAATCCTTTTCGTGCATAAGCTCGTAGCAGGACGATTGTGATATACCGAATAGCTTTGAGAGCGCGGGAACGTTTATGAACATGGGAAGTTCATCATATGTTTTATATGTTGTTCCTGTCATAATGCCACCCCGCTTCAATTGAATGTACGCTTTATCGGCAGATAATCATATCCATATCTGCGTATGTGCATAGCGGTTATTATAAGCTCAAAGTATCTGTCGGAAATCAGATATTTATCGCACAGCTCCTTGTAGCTTGAGTAAGCTGTGTCACGGTAAAGATCAGACGCTACCTTAACCAAGATATATTGGATACTTGCCGTTCCGTATACCTTTATAGCGTTAAAACGTATCTTTTTAGCCTTTACCTTAGCTTTTGAAATTCGCCAAAGCAGTTTATCGGAAGTAAGTATATAGAGCGCCGCCAGATATTGCTCGGTACACCTATAAGGATTGTTCTGTAGCGAGTCAAGATATATCTGTTCGTGTATCCTGTTTCTGAAATACATAACCTCGCTCCTTTCCTTGCTCCGCTCCGATCCCAAGACTGCAAGACAGAGCCTTGTCCACGACCTCGGTAAACGTACTGTCCAAATGACCGATATAACCGAATAGCCTTGCCTTATCAATGGTGTATATCTGTTCTGTTAAAATCACAGAGTCTTCCGGAATTCCAAAGGATGCTTTAGGCAAACGAACGTGTGTCGGCAATGCCTTTTTGGTCGTGCTGCTTGTTATTGAAGCAATTATCACGGTAGGGCTGTATTTGTTGCCCACGTCGTTCTGTACGATAAGAACAGGACGGCATCCGCATTGCTCCGAGCCTATGCCACTATCCAAATATGCGTAGTAAATGTCTCCTTTTTTAACTTCCATTTCTTTTTACTCCTTGTTTGGATATGTATAGCTGTGAAGACGTTACCGCCTTCACAGCCGTCGTTTTGTTTTTATGGTTTTCTATTTGTTCTCAACACCCCGAAAATAGGGCATGCAACAGACTGACAGTTACGAGCTGTCATCATGGGACTCTCACCCCCGCCGGGTACTCCGCCGGCCGCGCTTTCGCTACGGAAGTATCATTATCACCGTTATCTGTCATCGCTCCCCGCAAGTAGTAATCTTGCAGCCGTTCCCAAGAGCAACACCCTCGGCTGTAAAAGCCGAGGGTATCGTTCCGCGTTTCTGTGGCTCGCAGGCTCATCACCTCGCAATAACGGCAACGTATCTGTTGAAGGTATATTCAATTGTCAATGAAGTTGGGAGATTTTTATCCCTTCACTTAGTAGCCACGGAAAACGAGTTTATAGGGGATTTTTTAAAAAATATTTTTTGATTTTTTCTTCTGCCTTTTTATAATACTGTCTGACTGTTTCCCATCTAATACCCATTAGCTTTCCAGTCTCAACATAATTCAAGCCTTCAACTGCCACATACCAAACAGCTTTGAACTGCTTATCCGTCAAAGCAGAAAGAGCTTTACGCATTCTTAAAATTCTTTCCATACGCATAGCATATTGAACGGGATCGCCGTCTTCGTCTTCTATAAGGTGACCTTTTTCTATAAGCTCATCTAAAGATGTATGGCGTCTTGTTTCCTTACGGTCTATAAGGTCTTCTTGATGCTTATCCAATATGTAGAACTGCGTAATTGCGGGATCGTTTGCCTCATCTATTGCTCGTGCGGTTTCGTCATCAAGCCACACGGATATTTCTTTTTGTTCGCCTTTTTTATTTGTAATGGATGTAGTATATTTTTTCATTTTATTCCTCCTGATTTTTTGAAATTCCTTGATGTTCAAAAATCAGAAGGAGGCGCACGAATTGGCATATTTCTACATTTTTCGCACAACAAAAGGCACTTGTAAGGTGGCTCAAAATTGAGTTTCCTTACAAGTGCCTTGTAAGCAGTATTAAATTGTTTGGAGCTTAGTCTGTACTATATTCGCCGCTTCGCACATAAAGCGGCGAGTTGTTGTTATCCCAGTGCATAGAATCCCCCTTTTACAAATCAAAATGTCTTGATGGTTGAGATTATATACTATATCAATTTTCCGGCATCCTTGTCGCAGACAAGAGTTACGTCGGGGTGGAGACGCAGGAGAGAAGCAGGACATTTTGTGGTTATCTTCCCATCGAGCATGGCCTTAACTGCTTCTGCTTTGCCCTCGCCGCTTGCAAGAATTACTATCTTTCTTGCCTTGAAGATGCTCTCGATACCCATGGTTACTGCCTGCTTCGGCACGTCGTCCTCACTTGCAAAAAAGCGGGAGTTTGCATTGATGGTATCAGCAGTAAGGTCTGTTATGTGGGTATAGGGTACAAGCTCTGCATCAGGCTCGTTAAAGCCTATATGTCCGTTTCTGCCGATACCGAGGACCTGAATGTCGATACCTCCGAGGTCATCTATATTCTTCTCGTAAGCCTCACAGCTTGATACGGGGTCAGAAGCCTGTCCGTCGGGCACGTAAGTATT
>JAFWXY010000111.1 GCA_017522905.1 Clostridia bacterium | reverse complement strand
GGTTGGTAAGTATCTCGTCAACCTTGTCCTGCGCGTTTCTATTCTTGGTAAATACCTTTCTTTACTCAACCTCTTTTACGATCTCGTTTACGAATTCAAATCGGGCACGGTCCGCGGCACTGACCGCATCACGGTCGCCCATATCAATGTCGTCCTGGGCGTAGGGTGCCGTCTGCGTCCCTCCAACAAGCTCACAAGCCGCCGCGATTACCTCTGCAAGTCCGTCACCCACGGTCGAGGTAGTATCTACCACTCGACATCCAAGCCTCCTTGAAAGCAGCTCTGCGTCGATCCTTGTCTTTTTCTTTTTATTTATATCGGATTTATTCAGAGCAACCACCACGGGAACACCAAGCTCTAAGAGCTGTGTCGTAAAGAACAGACTGCGGCTGAGATTGGTCGCGTCAACTATATTTATTATCGCATCGGGATTCTCGTTTTGTATGTAATCGCGCGTCACGCTCTCCTCGCTTGTAAATGGCGACATGGAGTAGGCTCCGGGCAGATCAACCGCAAAAACAGAGCCACAGCCCTCGGGGCAGTAAGCCCTTTTGATCACATGCTCCTTTTTGTCTACTGTTACTCCTGCCCAGTTGCCGACCTTTTCCTGACTTCCCGTCAGCGCGTTATACATCGTGGTCTTTCCGCTATTCGGATTTCCCGCAAGTGCAATTCTCATCATCATTCCTCTATCCGTCTGAAATTCAGTTAGCCTATGCTAACTCGTGTTGTAAAAAAAATAAGCCTTCAGATCGCAATCGCTTCCGCCAGCGCTCTGTCTATATGATATCTGCCGTCCTTGATCGCTATAACACAGCCGCTCTTGCGCTTGATAATAACGGTTACCGACTCCCCCTCGTAGCAGCCGAGTGAGAAAAGAAAGGAATTCAGCTCCTCGTCCTTGGTGGCAATACCCTTTATTACGTATTCTCTGCCATTCTCGGCATCCTGTAGGGTCATGATCCATTCTCCTTGATTTGTATAGGTTTCTTGCGGTTAGCATATGCTAACTGACGTTATTATATACCAAATATACCCACCTGTCAAGTGTTTTTTGCCTTTTTGTAACAATTTCGTTGTTTTGATGCTTGCCTTGCCAAAAAAGCAAGACGTTTTTGTATATATTGGACAAGGCCTTTAAATAAGCTTTTCATATTTGACTTTCATTATTAATTATTAATTTACATTTGCTAAATACTGACTTTACATTTTTTTAATAAAATGAATTTGTATGCGGTTATTTTCGCCGCAATAGGATAAACAGACTCTCACACGCCGATTTTTCGGCAGAAAGGTACAACTGCAACATGGATCTTTTCGACATTCTCTCGCTGGTCTGCGGTCTTGCCCTTTTCCTTTACGGTATGGACGTTATGGGGACGGGACTCAAAAAAAGCGCAGGACGTAAGCTAAAGACGATTCTCGGAAATCTCACGTCAAGTAAATTCAAGGGCTTCCTGCTCGGTCTCGTAGTAACGGCCGTCATCCAGTCCTCTTCCGCCACCACCGTTATGGTAGTTGGCTTCGTTTCCTCGGGTACGATGCTGCTCTCGCAGGCCATCAGCGTTATCCTCGGAGCAAATATCGGAACTGCCGTCACCGCCTGGCTCACCGCTCTCAACGGAATTGAGGGAGGCAGAGAAGCAACCGCCTGGCTCGACTACTTAAAGCCCGACGCGTGGATGCCTATATTGGCACTTATAGGTATTGCCTGCATTATGTTTGCCAAGAAGGACAAGCATAAGGACATGGGCTCGATACTCATGGGCTTTGCAGTTCTTATGGTAGGTATGTCACTTATGTCGGACGCAGTATCCGGACTTAAGGGCGACCCCAACTTCACACAGATACTCACGCTCTTTAACAACCCCATTCTCGGTGTCATCGCAGGTCTTGCACTCACCGCCATCGTACAGTCCTCATCCGCATCCATCGGTATTTTGCAGGCACCGTCGGTTACGGGTGGAATCACCTACGGCATGGCAATTCCGATTATTCTCGGTCAGAACATCGGTACCTGCGTTACCGCTATGATAAGCGCTATCAGCGCAAACAAGAACGGTAAGAGGACCGCAGTCGTTCACCTGCTCTTTAACGTTATCGGTGTTGTATTCTGGCTCTCGATGTACTACCTCGTAGGCTGGATACTCAATATCACAAACGTATTTGACTATTTCACTATCGCAAACGGCACAGCGATCAACATGTTCGGTATCGCTATCGTACATACAGTATTCAAGATTCTTGCGGTTGCCGCAATGTGGCCCTTTACAAAGCTTCTTGAAAAGCTTGCTTGCTCTATCATCAAGGGCGACGACAAGAAGGGCGACGAGTACACCCAGATGCTTGACGATCGCTTGCTTGAAACTCCCTCCGTTGCTATTGAAAACGCGCGCAGAGTTGTTGCCCGTATGGCAGAGATCTCTATCGGGTCCCTTAAAAAGTCCATGCTACTCTTTGATAACTACGACGAGAACGTGGCACAGGAGATACGCGACGAGGAGGGCAAGGTCGATATCTACGAGGATATGCTCGGCTCTTACCTTGTAAAGCTCTCCGCAAGGAGCCTTTCCGAGCGTGACAGCATTGACGCTACAAAGCTCCTGCACATTATCGGTGACCTTGAGCGAATCAGCGACCACTCCGTAAACATCGTTGAATCCGCAGAGGAGATAAAGGATAAGAACATCGCCTTCTCGGTATACGCAACCGCAGAGCTTAAAACTCTCCGCGGCGCAATTGACGAGATACTTGACGTAACGCTTGACTCCTACGTCAACGCAGACTACAACAAGGCTTCTCTCGTTGAGCCTCTTGAGCAGGTTGTTGACTACCTCCGCGACCAGATCAAGCTCAGACACACAATAAGACTTCAGAAGAGCCTCTGCTCCATCGAGCTTGGATTTATCCTCTCGGATATCCTTACAAACCTCGAGAGAGTAAGCGACCACTGCTCTAACGTAGCGGGCTGCATGATCGAAATGTCCCGCCACGAGACCCTTGACATCCACAACTACCTCCACGGTGTACGTGAGGAAGGCGAGGAATACAAGGCAAGATATGCTGAGTATATGGACAAGTACGCGCTCCCCAAGGACGTTTACGGCGAATAATTCAAAATGAAAAATCAAACGGCTGAGTTTTCACTCAGCCGTTTTTTTAGTTAAAAAGATTTCAAAAATTCCTCTCGGGTCATAAGAACGTTGATCGCCGACAAAAGCGCATTCGATGTCATTCCCTTGGGCAATCCCAAGGAAAGTGCGAAATCATCTCGCTTCTCCGCGCTATCGGGCGCACCCGTGAGACCCTTTTCATACATATCCGCCTTGGTTATCTCCTCGCGCAACGACTCTCCATCAAACGAGTCTATAGCAAAGGGGGCGAGAAGAGCGCGGAGAGTATCCGCCTCTGTTCCCTCTACCCCAAGAAATCCCTCTTTACTCGCCTCAGTCTTGCGCCTTTCCTTGCCCTTGACTTGAGGAGTGTATAGCTGTATCAGCCTGTCACGCGGAATTGCCGAGGTGATATGCGAGCGTATAAGCTTACCCGCGCCGTCCGAATCTGTCAATACAATCACCTTAGATTTCTCGGATAGTCTTTTTATAGTCGCAATTCTTTCGTGATTTTTGAAGACTCCGAAGCCGTCAGTGGCTATAACACAGGCATTTGCTATCGAAAGAACCTTTATTTTGTCGTATTTTCCCTCCACGATTATAGGAAGGGCTATATTTAGCTTATCCATCAAAGCACCCCAAATGCGAACGCCATAAGCACAAGCGCGCCAAGTACAATTCGATAGATACCGAAGGGCGCAAAGCTATGCTTCTTTACAAATTCCATAAGGAACTTAATAGCTACCATTGAAACCGCAAATGCAACTACGCTTGCAACCAGGAGAACCACCCAGGCAAGAGTAGGAACGCTTATCGCGTTTTCGCTTACAAAATCAAAGAATCCGTAGCCCTTGATAAGGCTTGCGCCCACCATCGCGGGGATTCCCATAAAGAATGAAAATTCTGCCGCTGCGGGGCGCGCGATTCCGATAATTCTTGAGCCTAAAATAGTAGAGCCTGAGCGTGAGGTTCCCGGTACAATAGAGAGTGCCTGGAAGCATCCTACTATCATTGCCTGGGAGTAGGAAATGTCCTCTACCCTCTCAACTTTTACAGGCTTGTCGGCCTGCCATTTTTCAACAACAATAAAGAGAATTCCATATACGATAAGGGCTAAGGCAACTGTTATCGCGTTGTATATCCAACCGTCAATATCCTTACCTGTTGCCTTTTCAAGTATCTTGTCGCCAACGATTCCGATAAGCGCGGCGGGTATGCTTGCAACTGCAACCTTGAACCAAAGTGACCAGGTTCCCTTTTTTTCGGCAGCGCTCTTTGAGGGGGCGAAGGGATTGAGCTTTGTAAAGAACATTACCACCACGGCAAGTATCGCACCGAGCTGAATAACGACCTCAAACATGCTCATATATTCCTCGGCAAAAGCGCTTCCAAGTCCGCTTGCCACGTCAAGCCTCAAAAACTCGTCAAGCAGTATGAGGTGACCTGTCGAGCTTACGGGAAGCCACTCGGTAATTCCCTCAACCACGCCAAATATTATAGCTTTAACAATTTCAATAAATTCCGTCATATTTTCCTCGCATTAAAAGATTTTCGACCTTATTCGCCCGCGCGCATAATGTCGCCCTCGTATACCTCGAAGGGCACGCGAGCCCAGAAGATCATTGAAGGATGAGGCGCGGATTCAGCGGCCTCTCCGTTCTGGAGATATATCTCGTTAACAGTCATAGGAGCGCCGATTTTGGAAGGCGAGATTATCTCGGCAGAATCTCCAATCTTGACCTTGTTGCGCTGAATAAAGCGGTAAAGCTTGCCGTTCTCGTTTTCAATAGCTATGCCACACTCTGAAAGGCGCTTTGCCTCATTCTCATCATACTCGGTAGCGGTTGCAAAATATGCCTTGTCGCGTATATATCCCGTCTGGGTCCCAAGCTGTGCGTTCTCTATCGGCTCGTCGAGATAGTAGCCCGTGCAGTATTCTCTGTGCGATACGCTCTCAAGCTCGCGTAAAAGCGCGGGATCGTAGGTGTAATTTTCAGGGTCCTGCATATAGGAATCTATCGCCATGCGATATGCATTGGTAACAACCGCGGTGTAGTACGCGCTCTTCATTCTTCCTTCTATCTTAAAGGAATTTATACCCGCCTCGATAAGCTCGGGAATATGCTCAATAGTGCACATATCCTTTGATGACATTATGAAAGTACCAAGCTCGCTCTGCTCAATCGGGATCGGGAGCTCAGGGCGCTTTTCCTCGTAAATTATGTAATTCCAACGGCAGGGCTGAGTGCATTTGCCGCGATTTGCGTCACGTCCCGTCATCATGTGGGAAAGCATGCATCGGCCGCTGTAGGAGACACACATCGAGCCGTGAACAAACGCCTCAAGCTCGACGTCTGCGGGAATTCTTTCCCTGATCGCCTTTATCTCGCCAAGGGTCAGCTCGCGCGCCAAAACAAGTCTTTTTGCACCCATTTTAACGTACGCGAGCGCCGCCTCGGGCGAAACTATACTGGCCTGTGTCGAAACATGTATCTCCGCCTCGGGAATTATCTCGGTCAAGGTTGCCATTACTCCGAGGTCTGCCACAATATATGCGTCAATGCCTATATATTTAATTTCCTTCAAAAATTCGCGCAGAGCCGCGTATTCGTCACCGTGGGGCATCGTGTTGAGGGTCAAAAATACCCGTTTCCCGCGCTCGTGAGTGTATTTTACTGCCTCGCGAAGCTCCTCGTTTGAGAAATTATCCGCCGCGGAGCGCATTCCAAAGCTCCGGCCCGCAAGATAGACCGCATCAGCTCCGTAAAGAAGTGCCGCCTTAAGCTTTTCAAAATTTCCTGCCGGCGAGAGAAGCTCGGGGCGGGATACAGATTTATTGTTCATGTTTTTCTCTCCACATAATTATTCAGTTTATTTTATCATATTTTGTGCCCCGTGTCAAGATTTCGGCAGATATAAAAAGGCCTCCCCTTTGCAGATTATATTTTACAGGCAAAGGAGTAAAAAGGAAATAGCTTTTGCCCAAGAAGTAGAAAAAAGAGGCTGAGATGCAGTTTTAAATAAACAAAAAGAGCAAACACCCTCGTGTCTGCTCTTCTTGGATACTTTCTTATGATGATGTTTATTCAACACAAACAATAAACAGCCACGCCAGAAGCGCGGTAATTATTGACGAAATATTGAGCGTGGGAAGCGCGGTGACTACACCGATAAGAGAAAAAATAAAGATAATTATACCGAATGTTCTGCATTTTTCCTTTTTCATGCCAAACAAACCGAAAATTCCCGCAAGGAGTGTCAGAATGCCGACAGCGGCAGATATCATAGCGGGAACGTTCAGCGCAAGCAAAGCGGTAAATGCCTGAATGGGCGCGTATATTCCCCAAACAATGTAAACTATGCTGATCAATACCTTCAAGACGTTTTTTGTCGACTTTTTCATTTTTCTTTTTGCCATTTTATCGCTCCTTTTCCTTTTATACTATAATTATACCCTTTTTTATCAGATTTGTCAACAAAAAACCGAAACGGCGGCATCTTCAAAGACGAAACGTGCGGAGAGTACGGTCTGAATAGGAAAAATAATGATAAGTCAGATTATCAAGATCGCACGCCGACGTGTAGACGGTGCAAACAGGCATTTTTTTATTTGTCATAATGCAACCGAGAGGCACGGAAACACCCGAAATAATATGCAAGAACCGGTCAAGCGCAAGGCTCTCGTTTCCTTTTTGCACAAAGGCCTCCGAGGGCATCAGCGTGTGATTTTTCAAGAAGACTGCGCGAATAAACCTCGAGCTCGAGGAGAAATCTCCGGGAAGCCCGACACCGCCGAGTCCGCGTGAATATTGCGGCAGATCTACCCATTCACAGAGAGTGTTTTCGGGCGGCTTCGCAGACAACGCTGAATAATCGGCAAGCCTTAACATGTGATAGTCAAACCCGGGCGAATTCGTCATAACCCCAACAGGATCATCGTATATTTCAAGCCCTTTTGCCGTCTGCTCAATGACGATCGATCGCTCCCTGTCGGCAACCATAAAGTGTAAGGGCGTGGGCGGTAAGCTTTCGGAAAAAGCATCCGCGGTTATGTTCGCACAAGAGAGCAATTTCCTTACGCAGTCTACGTTTCCACAGCTTGACAGTAAATACGGAACAACCTCGAAGGAGGCAAGATTTCGACACCTTTCCGCCCTGTCATTGTAGCGTGCAAACCCAAAGAAATTAAGTGCCGCAACCGCCAGCCCGCACTCGTTCATTCCGTCAAAATAGAGAGGAATTTTCTCACCGCCAACCTCCCGCCGCGCCCTGTGTGCCATACCTATATATGAAAAACGCGCATTGATCTCGCCCTCATACATAAAGGAAAGAGGCGTCCCCTTTTCGGTCTTTATAACCTCTTGTCCCAGAGAATATTCAAGATCAAGAGTCCTGCCAAAGAAGCCTCCGAATTTATTATCAAAAATCGCCGTGCACATACCACACCTCCGTTTTTAGAGATTCTTGCCGCGCAAGCAGACAAAATTTCATCATAAGGCAACCTTCCATAGTTTATTTAGCAAAAAAGCCTTGACATACGGGGCGAGGCTGTGGTATAATATTGAGGTTGAAAATATTGGGATGTCGCCAAGCGGTAAGGCACTAGACTTTGACTCTAGCATTCGTCAGTTCAAATCTGGCCATCCCAGCCATGATGAGTGTCTGATTTAGATGCAGGCACGAAAAAACGAGAAAAGCGGAGATTTCGAGAGATTTCTCCGCTTTTTTCGACTCTGAAGTTTTTCGAAATTTTGTAGATGCATTTCGGGCATTTTCGGTCTGTAGACAGAT
>JAFWXY010000110.1 GCA_017522905.1 Clostridia bacterium | reverse complement strand
TGGCGCTTTCTAACGATAAGGAGTTTCGCCGCTTGCGAGCGGCGACCAACGCTCCGCGCGTTGGATGGGCGCAAGCCTTTGAAAAGGCTTGACCGAAACTTTAATGCCGCTTCGCGCTGTAGCCATGAAGCCCCCCATAAACCCCAATTTATCACCCACAGCGCTATCAAATTACAACAACAACAAAAACACGGTGATTTGTTTAACCAAATCTTCTCCTCTTTTTTGACGGGCTTCGTTTGATCCCCCCTGCTATAGCTCCAAGAAGGCAGAAGGAAAGGGAAAGCGCGTGGAGAAGCAGGCTTTGCCAGAGCGCGTAGCCCGACGGGGATATTGCATTGAGACAAATAGCTCCCAAGAATGACACAACGCCCCACATTGCCGCAGTCGCTATGCCGCATACGATTGGCGATTCTCCGCATTTTTTTGATGCTACAAAGCCACCGAGAAAGTTTGAAGGCAGAAGAGCCAGAATTGCCATTGGCGGGATCATTGAGAGCGGGTCGGGGCTTGAATATGCGATAATGCAGACGATGCTGACCAATACAGCGCCCGACAAAGCATTTACCGCAAGCCCTAATAGGGAAGACGAGAGAATTCTTTTATAAAGAGGTTTTTCCTCAGAGCGGCGTCTTGTTTTTCCAAGATGCATGCTTCTCCTCGGCGCGGGCAGAGAGCCCGTAGTTCCTTTGTTATACATAAAAACGCCTCCGTTACATATATTCGTGTAAAGAAATATATGCAAACGAGAGGCGTTTTTATGACATTGATATTAGTCTATGGTGTCCTCAGCCTTTACGTCAACGCGGCTGATAGCGCTCTTGAGGAAGCGGATCTTCGTACCGTCGCGGCTTGTCTCGATAACGCAGGTCTCTTCCTTGATGCTGACGACCTTGCCGATGATACCGCCGATTGTTGTAACCTCGTCACCAACCTGGAGGTTGTTACGCATGTTTGCGATCTCCTGGTCCTGCTTCTTCTGCTTTCTGGAGCTGATTACCATGAAGACGATCATAACGCCTATGATAAGGAGCATGGGGAGCATGGAAAGCAACTGCTCTCCGGTGGAGGGAGTAGTAGTTGTGCCTGTTAATGCAAAAAACATATTCTTAAATTCCTTTCTTGAGAATAAACATCCTATATATTGTACTTTCCCCGGAAACAAAATTCAACAGTCTATTTGTAAACTTTTTATTTCCACGCAAAAATATATTAAAAGAAGTGTTTTTAAAGAAAAGTTTGGAAATCTGTTGCAATTTCTGCTCAAGTATGCTATAATAATATGAATTATTATGGGAAAATGTTTATCTATGTGAGAGAAACTATATGGAAAAGAAAAAATATCTTGAATGTGCAATCATCATAAACACACACGGCGTGCGCGGTGACGTTAAGCTTGAGTCTCTTTGCGATTCCCCTGCGGTATTGGCAGGACTTAAGAGAGTTTACCTTTGTGAGGGCGGAGCATACAGGGAGATAAAGGTGCTTCACGCATCTGTGTTCAAGAGCTTTGTACTTGCAGCTCTTGAGGGAATTGACGATATAGACAAGGCTATGACCTATAAGGGCAAGACCCTTTACGCGGCGCGCGAGGACTTTAAGCTTAAGAAGGGAGATTTCTTTATCGCGGATCTTATCGGGCTTCCCGTTATTGACAATACAAGCGGCAAAAAGTACGGCGACGTCTCTGACGTCATCAATCGCGGCGCATCCGACATTTACGTTGTCAAGACAGAATCGGGCGAGAGAATGATGCCTGCCGTCAAGGAGTTTGTAAAGAAGACCGACGTCGAAAAGGGAATATTCGTTGAGGTCATTCCGGGACTCTTGAGCGACGATTGAGGAGAAATATGAGATTTGATATAATGACGCTCTTTCCCGATATGGTAGGTAACATACTCGGTGAGAGCATAATCGGCAGGGCGCAGAAGAGCGGTGCCGTTGAGATCAACCTATACAATATAAGAGATTATTCCGAGGACAAGCACAGGCGCGTGGACGATACGCCCTACGGCGGCGGCAAGGGAATGCTGATGATGGCGCCTCCTATCTACAACTGCTACTCGGCGATACTTGAAAAGCAGAAGGAAGCAGGCTTTGAGCCCGACAACAGACGCGTGATATATATGTCCCCCGCGGGAAAGGTGCTCAATCAGAGGAAGGCAGAGGAGCTTTCAAGGCTTGATAATATCATCATTCTCTGCGGTCATTACGAGGGTGTTGACAGGCGGATCGTTGACGAGATCGTGGACGAGGAGATCTCTATCGGTGATTTCGTGCTTACGGGCGGCGAGATCCCTGCGGCGATACTCGTGGACTGTGTTTCAAGGCTTTTACCCGGTGTGCTTTCCGACCCCGAATGCTACGAAAAGGAGAGCATATCCTCGGGTATGCTTGAATACCCCCAATATACAAGACCCTATGAATTTCACGGCGTAAAGGTGCCCGACGTGCTTATCTCGGGACACCACGCAAACATCGATAAGTGGAGAGACGAGAGCGCAAGAGAGCTTACCGAGCGTCAGCGTCCCGATCTGCTTGAAAAATAATCGGTATCCCTTGCATTTTACCGAAAGGAGGAGAACTATGGCAGTCAAAAAGACAAAAGCGAAGCGACAGTCGCTTTTCGTAGGCTTTGCGGATAGACTTACCGCAATAATATATTCGTTTTTCGTGAACGGCAGAGTCGGCGATATGCTCTCCTCACACGATACTCTTTGCAAGAGGAGCTTTCTTGCAAGAACTCTTTCAAAAAACAAGGGTGCCGCGGAAAACACCCTGCTGAAATATCCCGACGCCTTGATGGAGCGAAGTATTTCATCACGTGTATTACTTTTCATAAGAGGCTTTCTTGCGTCGGTAAAGCTTAACGTGTACGGGACGTTTTTCGTATTCTACGGGCTTATCTCGACGATAGCCTATCTTATTCCCGCATTTATGACCGGATTTGCCGTCTTTGACGACTACGCGGTAATAACCTCGGGGATCATAATGATCGTTGCTATTCCTCTTTTGTTCTCCTCGCAATCTGCAGTTGTTGCACTTGCAAGCAGCAGATTCCTTCGGCGCATGGTGCTCAACGTGCTTTGCGTGCCTGAGGAGAGGATCAAGGTGAAAAGGCAGTACGGCGGAACGGTTTGCACGTTTGTAGCTTCAATTCTCGGAATGGGCTGCGGCGTGATCTCGTTCTTCACTCATCCGCTTTATATACCGATACTTATACTTTGTCTGATGGCGGTATTTTTGGTGTTTGCATTCCCCGAGACGGGAATCATCATAACACTTGCCGCGCTTCCGTTTATGCAGTATCTGCCAAGCCCACATATCGTTTTGTTTATCATGATACTGATAACAACGGTGTCGTATTTTTGCAAGGTGTTTCAGAGAAAGAGAGAGTTCACGCTATCTCCCGAAATATCTATGGTAATGCTGTTCTGCGGTTTTATCGCAACAGGCGGAATGTTTACCGATGGCGGAATGCAGACCTTTGCCGATTCGCTTGCGGCGTCGGTATATATTCTCGGCGGCTTTCTGCTTACGTATAATCTTGTAAATACCGAAAAAATGCTTTCCGCGTGTCTTAAGACTATAACCGCATCCTTTACGGCGCTTTGTCTTGTCGGAATATGGGAGAGCGTCTACCACGGCATCTCGGACCGAGTAATTGACACCCTCAGCCCGACGATATCCAATATAGCAAAGGAAAATATACTTTACATTCTCGATAACGGAGCGGTGTTCGGAATGTTTGCAATACTCGTATTTCCGGTGTTTTTTGCATACGTTATAAAGCGTAAAAGCTTCAGGGGAATGGCGGCGATAACAACGCTTGGAGTTATTTTGCTGACGGCTGCCTGGATGTGCAGTCATTACGAGATAATCGTTGCTCTTGCAATAGAGCTTATTCTGTTTTGGTTCATATACAGTCATCAGACGATGACTTGGGCGATCCTTATCGCTGTTCCTGTGGGAATTGTGGCGTTACTTTATCCTTACGCGGTAAAATATTTTTCATTCCCCGATGTGTCAAGAATACTGATGGAATATATGCCTGCCGGCATGCCGGACTCCGAGCTTCATTCCGTAGCGGTGCGTGATACCGTCAATATGATCAAGGATGGAAATTGGCTTGGAATAGGCGTTGGACCGAACGCGTATGTATCGGCCTTCTCGTCCTATTCAAGCGAGGCTTCTATGGGAGCGACACAGCCTATGTCGGTATGGCTGCAGATATTATGCTGGTCGGGAGCCTTTGGACTTGCTTCATTCATAGTATTCCTTATCTTTATGACCAAGAGAAGCCTCGGCTTCTTCATCTCATCCGACAACAAGGAGCAGAGAAGCAAGGCGCTTGCTATGTTTACGGGGATCACCGTGTCTCTGCTGCTCGGAGCCACCTACGGAATATGGGAGGATGTAAGAGTGCTTTATCTGTTCTGGGTATGCGCGGGAATCCTTTTGGGATACGTCCGAGTCGGAACCGAGGACGATGAGGCGCGCAGAGCCGGATTCAAGAGCACGGACAGTGAAAAAGACGTAACGGTCAAGTTTTTCGACTGATAAGCACCCAAAATAACATTTCCAATGATAGAAAGGAATGTAGCTATTATGGCTGAGATCAACAGTTATATAAAAGAGGAGAACGCGCAGGGATTGAAGGGCGCCGACTCCAATAAGACTATAAAGGACGCAGCTCCCGGGGCGGGACTGCGCGCCGAGCTATTCGGCACAAGGAAAATAGCCGACCACGCGGCGAGAACCGATATCAAGGTCAAGAAAAGACTGCCTGTAGTGGTTGATATAATTGCGGGCTTGCTCATGCTCGTGCTTGTGTGCGCGGTCATCATAGGCTCCTATCTCCTGTTCAGATACTATTCCAACGATTACGACGGAGTAGACGTAGAGTATAAGGTGGCGTTCAGTGTTGACGGCGGAATCGATACATATCGGTATCTAAAGAACGGCGAGCTTTTTATGGACGTTACGGGCAACTCCGTATACTTCGGAAAGATCACAGAGGTTGAGGTGGTTAAGGATCCCGGAGGGGAAAGCGGAAGGGTCATCTTCACCGTGGCGGCGAGCGTCAAGTACAGAGCGGGAGAGGGCTATTCTATAGGCGACAGCCGTCTTGCCGTAGGAAGTAAATATTCCGTGCTGCGTTGCGGAGAGATAAGCATTGCCAACGTTCTTGTGACCGATCTTTCGGTGGAGGGAAAGTAATATGAAAAAAGAAAGAAAAGGACTTAACGTCATAGACGTTGTCATAATACTTTTACTTGTTGCCCTCATTGGTACTGCGGGATACCGCATCTATACCGAGGTGACAAGCGGCGGTGCGGCGGCACAGAGTAATATCGTGCTGACCTTTGAGGCACAGGTTGAGGACGAGGGTATCATCAATTATCTCAAAAATGGCAACGCAGTATACTTCACGACCGATAAAGCTCAGCTCGGAAATCTCTGTGACGTGGATTCCGGGGACGAACAGGGGCCCGTCGTTGTTATTGGTACTGCCGAGAACGGAAGATTGACCGTGCGCGGCACACTGAAGCTCGTGGCTGACGCAAGAAAGGTGTCCGGCAGAGAGTATTACGTTATCAACGGCAGAAATATAAGCGTGGGCTCAAAGCTTGACGTTTATACCGAAAATGCGGTGTTGAAGATAACCGTAAAGAGCATAGAAGCTCCGGCAAATTAAGTTTTTGGTGTAATTTGGGGGATTTATTGTATAATTTGCAAAAAAAATTACGCCAAACACCAATAAAAATGTATACTATTACCTCTTGATTTTGTCTTGACATTCTGCTATACTTAATTATATAACCGAAATTGCGCTTAATACATATATGAGGTAATAACATGAAAACTTGTGAGATTATGATAACGAATTCCAGCGGACTCCATGCGCGTCCCGCTACCTTCTTTATTCAGAAGGCTAACTTCTATAAGAGCACTATTCTTATTGAGAAGGATAACCGCAAGGTGAATGCAAAGAGCTTGCTTGGTGTGCTTTCACTTGGAATTGCAAAGGGAATGACCGTTACGCTTTCTGCTGACGGACAGGACGAAGACGCAGCTATAGACGGTCTCGTTTCTCTCATAAATTCGGGATTTAACGAATAATAAAACCGTATTGAAAAGAACGGGGCTTTACTTTGAATTGGTATAGCCCCGTTATTTTTATCACATTATAAAAGGAGGCAGAAATGGCAATAAGAGAATCTGAAAATAAGATATTGCTTGAGAAGGCTAATGCTCTGCCTCTGCGCCCCGGCGTTTACATCATGAAAAACGCGGCGGGAAGTGTGATATACGTGGGAAAATCCCGCAAGCTGAAAAACAGGGTCTCGCAATACTTTCAGAATGGCGAGAAGAACGTTAAGACCGCGAACATGGTGCGCCAGGTCAAGGATTTTGATTATTACGTATGCGACACCGAGATAGAGGCGCTATCGCTTGAGAATACGCTTATAAAGCAGTATTCGCCAAAGTATAATATAAGGCTCAAGGATGCAAAGTCCTACCCCTATATCAAGATAAGTGAGGGCGAGTACCCGAGGCTTGTGATGACGAGAAAGAGGGAGAACGACAGGGGCAAATATTTCGGCCCCTATTCGGGAACAAGCACCGTTTATTCGGTAATCAATACCTTGTCGGCGGTGTTGGGGCTTCCTACCTGTAAGAGAAGCTTTCCAAAGGACATAGGAAAAGAGAGACCTTGCCTTTACTATCAGCTCAAGAAGTGCTGTGGCGTCTGCACGGGAGGAATAAGTGCAGAGGAATATGCCGAGAAGATAAAGTTCGCCTCGGAGGTGCTTCGCGGAAACACGTCACTTGTAAAGCGAGAGCTTCGGGCAAGGATGCATGAGGCGGCGGAGAGTGAGAGATTTGAGGTGGCGGCAAAATATCGCGACACCCTGATGGCGCTTGACAGGCTCGGACAAAAGCAGAAGGTGGTCGCGTCACCCGATGCGGAGCACGATGTTATCGCGCTTTATTCGGACGACGTCTGCTCCTGTATTTCGGTGTTCTATATCCGTGACGGAGCGGTGAGCGATAAATCCGAGTTCGTTTTCGGCAAGGACAGAATCGTGGACGAATCGAATATCGCAGCGTTTATCTGCGAGCTTTACAGAGTCCGCGAATATATACCAAAGAGCATACTGCTCTCGTTCCCGCTTGACGAGGGAGAGAGTGAGCTTATAACAAGCTATCTTGGAAGCCTTGCAGGGCGCAAGGTAAGCCTCCGTACACCCGAGAGGGGAGATATGAAGACGCTTTGCGACATGGTGCGCGACAACGCGTCGGAAAAGGCGAGGGAGTATCGCGAGTCTGCAGAGAAGGATGAAAGGGTGCTTATCCGCCTTATGGAGATACTCGGGCTTGAATTTTACCCCGAGCGAATAGAGGCATACGACATATCTAATCTTGGTCAGGAGCATATCACCGCAGGAATGATAGTCTGCGAGGACGGAAGGCTAAAGCGCGCGGATTACCGCAGCTTCAAGATAAAGAGCGTGACTGAAGGAACCGACGACTACGCCAGCATGCGCGAGGCGCTTGCACGCCGTTTTGCCCACCTTGAGGACGAGGAGGGCTCATTCTCGAATCTCCCCGACCTGATATTGCTTGACGGCGGTCGCGGACACGTGTCGGTGGTCAAGGAGCTTTTGAGCGAAATGGGACTTGATCTGCCTGTGTTCGGCATGGTCAAGGATGATTTCCACAAGACGCGTGCGCTGTGCACCGAGCAGGAGGAGATAAGCATTGCGCGTGAGAATGCGCTTTTTGTGTTCATCTACAAGCTTCAGGAAGAGGTGCATAGATTCACCGTCTCCAGGATGAGCCAAGCCAAGAGCAGGACGCTTACAAAGTCGTCGCTTACAAAGATAAAGGGCATTGGCGACGCCAAGGCAAAGGAGCTGCTCAAAGCTCTCGGCGGCTACACGGCGGTCAGGAATGCAGGTGTGGACGAGCTTTTGGCGGTAAAGGGCATAAGCCGCAGAGATGCAGAAAGCATAGTTGAATATTTCAAGAAGGATAAAGGATAAAACCTATTATGATGCGAATAATTACAGGACGCGCAAGGGGGATCAGGCTTGAGACCCTTACGGGCGAGAATACCAGACCCACAAGCGAGAGGGCAAAGGAAGCGATATTCTCGATGCTCCAATTTGATATTGAGGGCAGAGAGGTACTTGACCTTTACGCAGGCTCGGGACAGATGGGACTTGAGGCGGTGTCGCGCGGCGCGGCATCGGCTACCTTGGTTGAAAAATCGAGAGATGCCGTAGCGGTAATAGCCAAGAATATTGAAAAGACCAAGCTCTCGGACTTTTGCAGATTGCTTCCGTCCGACGTGTCGGATTTCATAAGAGCGTTCAAGGGTAAAAAGAGGTTTGATATAGTGTTCATAGATCCACCCTACGCGCTTCGCGCGGTGGCTCCCACGCTTAAATCTCTGCTTGACGCGGATATGCTCAAGGAGACCTCGATAGTCGTGTGCGAGAGCGAGGAGGCGGACGTTTTCGAGAACAGCCCCGAGCTTCGTGAAAGCTTTGAGGTTATAAAAAATGCAAAATACGGTGTGGCGCATATAACGCTGCTTGCCACAAGAAAGGCGGACTAAATGGTTGCCCTTATCCCCGGTAGCTTTGACCCGATCACACTCGGGCACGTGAATATAATAGAGCGCGCGGCGAAGATGAGCGATAAGGTCTACGTTGCGGTAATGAATAATGATTCGGCGAAGCACTCCTCCGTCTTGTCCTCAAAGACCTATTTGTTTGACATGGAGACAAGACGTGAGCTTGCCTGCCTGTCGGTTGCACATATCCCGAACGTTGAGGTTATCTCGTCGTCGGGTATGCTCATCGATCTCTTTGACGAGCTTTCTGCAGACGTGATAATAAAGGGAATTCGCGGCTCTGCCGACCTTGAATACGAAATGATCCACGCAAAGTGGAACAAGGAGCATAATAAGCGCCTTGAGACATTGTTTTTGCCCGCAGACGAGTCGCTTATGTCGGTGAGCTCCACGCGTGTCCGCGAGCTTTTGCGTGATGGTAAATATGACGATCTCCACGGCATCCTTGCCGAGGGCGCGATAGAGTACCTTAAAGAGGGAAGATAACCGAATAATCAATAACACCCGCCAGCGCGGGTGTTATTTTTTTGTCGCAAATTCAAATTTTGATTTATCGAGCAGTTTAAGGCGGACTAAACGATAGCCTTCCTCCGGGAGGAAGGTGGCACGGCTTGCCGTGACGGAAGGAGCCTGCGTGGCTCAAAGCTTTCATCAGCCTCATTGTCCCGCGCTCTCCTTCAGTCGCGTTCCGCGCCAGGGCAGATTGTCAAGCAAGTGCAACACCAAAAAATGCTTCAAAAGGTGAACGCCAGCCCAAGCATTTTTTAGGTCTTAAGTTAATAGATAAAACAATATTTTGCAAGGTTTCATTATCCAAGGAATGGAAATTGTAGCCTTT
>JAFWXY010000109.1 GCA_017522905.1 Clostridia bacterium | reverse complement strand
TATTATATGTTTTTCTTAACATTATTCACAAAAATGAATATACATTCCGTTTTTATTCACTTTTCTGCATATTTTAAAACATTATTCAATTTGACGACCCCAACATTTCTTCCTATCTTTATTCTATAATTAAAGATTTTACGCAGGGTGTGGGGTATATAAAAAGAGGGCTTTAGCCCCTTATCCTCTATTGAAAGTTTTTGGAGATGAGGGGAGGGTGCAGGGAGGGGAGAAGAACACTTTTTTCAAAAAGGTTCTTCTCCCCTCCCTGCTTACTCCCTTTAAACCTTCAATGTCCAGCCGAATTTGTCCTCGGCCTTACCCCACTGAATAGCTGTCAAGGTGTCGTAGAGCTTCTGCGCTACGGGTCCTATTTCATTGTTATTGATTATCATCTTCCGGTCGCCCGTGTCAAGGAGTCCCATGGGAGAAACTACCGCCGCAGTTCCCGTTCCGAACGCCTCGTCAAGCTTGCCCTCTGCGTAAGCTTCCTCTACCTCTGCAAGAGAGAGCTTTCTCTCCTCAACGGTGTAGCCCATATCGCGAAGGAGCTGGATGGACGACATTCTTGTAACTCCGGGAAGGATATTTCCCTCTTCAAGAGCGGGAGTGATAACCTTGCCGTCGATAACGAAGAATACGTTCATCGCACCGACCTCGTCGATGTACTTATGCTCGATACCGTCAAGCCAAAGAACCTGGGAGTATCCCATCTTCTCCGCCTTTTCCTGACCGATAAGCGAGCAAGCGTAGTTGCCGCCTACCTTAGCATAGCCCGTACCGCCCTTGACTGCGCGAACGTACTCACGCTCAACGAATATCTTAACGGGCTTGATTCCCTCGGCGTAGTATGCGCCAACGGGACAAGTGATTATCATAAACTTATAGCTCTTGGAGGGGTGAACTCCGAGCTGAACGTCGGTTGCGATTATAAAGGGACGGATGTAAAGCGAGGTTCCGTCCTTTACGGGAACCCAATCCTCCTCGACCTTAACAAAAGCGCGGAGTGCGTCGATAACGTCCTGCTTATCGAGCTTGGGAATACAAAGACGCTCGTTGGTTCTGTTCATTCTCTCGATATTCTTGTCGGGGCGGAACAGCTGGATCTCCCCATTAGGAGTTCTGTATGCCTTAAGTCCCTCGAACATCTCCTGCGCGTAATGGAAAACCATGCACGCGGGGTCAAGCGAGAGGTTCTGGTAGGGTACGATTCTCGCGTCGTGCCAGCCCTGACCCTCATCGTAGTCCATAATGAACATGTGGTCTGTAAAGTGTTTTCCAAATCCAAGGTTATCCCAATCGGGCTTTGCCTTTTTCTCTTTTACAAGCTCATATCTGATTTCAAGCATTTTCTTTTTCTCCAATCAAATTTATCATTTAAATTATATATTGGCGGCAAGAATCGTGCCCATTTCACTGCATGTGACACGGTTGAAACCGTCTTTGTAAATATCAGGCGTGCGGTAGCCGTCGTCAAGCGCCTTATTGACTGCCGCCTCGATAGCGTCTGCCTCCTCCATCATATCAAAGGAGTAGCGAAGCATCATTGCCGCGCTCATGACCGTTCCTATCGGGTTTGCTATATCCATTCCCGCAATGTCGGGGGCTGAGCCGTGAATAGGCTCGTACATTCCCAGTGTGCCCGAGGAAAGACTTGCCGAGGGCATCATTCCGATAGAGCCCGTAAGCATGCTTGCCTCATCGGAGAGGATATCACCAAACATATTCTCGGTTACAAGAACGTCAAACTGTGTGGGGTTTTTGATAAGCTGCATTGCGGTGTTATCAACAAGTATATCGCTATACTCGACCTCGGGATACTCTGCGGAAAGGCGGTGCATTACCGCTCTCCAGAGTCTTGAGGAATCAAGCACGTTTGCCTTATCCACGCTTGCAAGCTTCTTATTTCTCTTCATAGCAGACTCAAACGCCACGCGTCCGATTCTCTCTATCTCGTGCTCGGAATACGTCATATAGTCGGTTGCGACCTTTTCGCCGTCAACGACCTCTGTGTATCTCTTACCGAAATAGATTCCGCCCGTAAGCTCGCGGACGATCATAAGATCGATTCCGTTTCCTACGATGCTCTGCTTTAACGGAGAAGAATCCGCAAGCTGAGCGAAAAGTCTTGTGGGACGGAGGTTTGCAAAGAGTCCAAGCTCGCTACGAACTGCCAGGAGTGCCTTTTCGGGGCGCTTTGAGGGCTCGACGTTATCCCACTTTGGTCCGCCTACCGCGCCAAGCAACACCGCGTCTGCCGCCTTACACTTAGCCATTCCCTCTTCGGTGATCGGCACGCCGTATTTATCGATAGAGCATCCGCCCATATCGACCTCTGTATAATTAAATACGTGTCCGTATTTCTTTGCAACGGCATCAAGCACCTTGACAGCCTGATCGACTATCTCGGGACCGATTCCGTCACCTTTAAGCAATACAATATTTTTTTCCATAATCAGCCTCTTATTTCTTCAAGGAATTGAGAAGTCCATCGGAGTTGATTATATCCTTGATAAACTCCGGGAAGGGCTCTGCCTTGTAGGTTTCATTCTTTGTAAGATTGGTAATTACACCTGTGTCAAAATCGATCTCCACACGGTCGCCCGCTTCTATCCTCTCACTTGCCTCGGGGCACTCGAGAATAGCAAGTCCGATATTGATCGCATTGCGATAGAAGATGCGCGCAAATGTTGCCGCGATAACGCAGGAGATTCCGCTCTTCTTTATTGCAATAGGCGCATGCTCACGCGAGGAGCCGCAACCGAAGTTGAATCCGCCCACCATAATATCGCCGTCATTTACCTTCTTAACGAAATCCTTGTCGATATCCTCCATACAGTGAGATGCGAGCTCCTTATGGTCTGCCGTATTAAGATAACGTGCAGGGATTATAACATCGGTATCGACGTTGTCGCCGTATTTATGTACGTATCCGTTTGCTTTCATTTTTGGGGCTCTCCTTTCTCAGACTTCAGAGGGGTCAACTATGTGACCGGCAACGGCGGTTGCAGCCGCTACCTCCGGGCTTGCGAGGTATATCTTGGATGTGATATGTCCCATTCTTCCTACGAAGTTACGGTTTGTTGTTGCAACAGCGATCTCGTCCTCTGCAAGGATACCCATATATCCGCCAAGGCAAGGACCGCAGGTGGGTGTGGAAACTACGCAGCCTGCATCGATAAAGGTTTCAATATATCCGCGCCTGATGCACTCCTTATAGATGGTCTGCGTTGCGGGGATAATGATGCAACGCACACCGTTTGCAACGTGCTTGCCCTCAAGGTATTTAGCCGCAGCCTCCATATCGGAGATTCTTCCGTTTGTGCAGGAGCCGATAACTACCTGATCGGGCTTGATATCTGTAAGCTCACGTGCGAGCCTTGTGTTTTCGGGAAGATGGGGGCATGCAACGGTGGACTCGATCTCGGAGAGGTTGATAGTATAAACCTCATCGTACTCTGCGTCGGCGTCCGCAGAGTATACTTTATACTCTCTTGCAACTCTTTCGCCAACGTAGTTAAGTGTGATCTCGTCGACCTCAAAGATTCCGTTCTTTGCGCCTGCCTCGATCGCCATATTAGCCATACAGAGGCGGTCATCGATAGAAAGCGACTTAAGTCCCTCGCCGGAGAACTCCATAGAGCGATAAAGTGCGCCGTCAACGCCTATCATTCCGATTATGTGAAGAATTACGTCCTTGCCTGAAACATGAGGCTTCAATTCACCAACAAGGTCAAACTTGATGGCCGAGGGAACCTTGAACCAGGCCTTGCCCGTAGCCATTCCTGCCGCCATATCGGTGCTTCCTACGCCCGTGGAGAATGCTCCAAGTGCGCCGTATGTACATGTGTGAGAGTCTGCGCCAATTACACAGTCACCGGGCGCTACAAGTCCCTTTTCGGGAAGAAGCGCGTGCTCGATTCCCATATCTCCCACGTCGAAATAATTCTTTATGTTAAAGCACTTTGCAAAGGTTCTGCACTGCTTGCACTGCTGTGCCGCCTTGATGTCCTTGTTGGGCACGAAATGGTCCATTACAAGGGCTATCTTGTTCTTGTCAAACACCTCTTCAAAGCCGTTTTTCTTAAATTCATTGATTGCTACAGGCGACGTGATGTCGTTGCCGAGAACCAAGTCGAGATTTGCCATGATAAGCTGTCCCGCCTTGACGCTCTCGAGTCCCGCGTGCGCCGCAAGTATCTTTTGTGTCATCGTCATAGACATGATATACTCCTTTATTGCAGGGGGAGAGGGAAACTTTTTGGAAAAAGGTTTCCCTCTCCCCCTGCACCCC
>JAFWXY010000108.1 GCA_017522905.1 Clostridia bacterium | reverse complement strand
CTTAATTGGTATTGCTTTTGTACAATTATTTCATATTTTTATATCATCTTAATGTAAATATCGTTCTTCGGAACGCCGCGGTCGTGGGCGGTTGCCTTGATCGCGTCCTTCTTGCTCATGCCAAGAGAGATGTAATGTGCAACGTGCTCCTCTACGCTAAGGGACAGGAGGTCGTCCTTCTCTGAGGTCATGCTGCCCTCAGCCGCGCCCTCGACTACAAGCACGTACTCGCCTCTGGGTGAGTTTTCGCTATAATATTCAACTGCGCCGTCAAGTGTGGTGCGGAAGATATCCTCGTTGAGCTTTGTAAGCTCACGGCAGAGGGAGATCCTACGGCTGCCGCCGAGAATTTCGAGCATATCCGAGAGGGTCGCCTTCAATTTATGTGGTGCCTCGTGGAAAATGAGGGTATATTCTATATTCCGTATCCTTTCAAGGCGGGCGCGTCTGTCCTTTTTATCCGCCGAGAGAAATCCCTCAAAGCAGAAGCGCGAGGTGGGAAGTCCCGATAGTGTTAGGGCTAAAATCGCGGCGCATGCCCCCGGAATGCTTGTTACCTTGATGCCTTTTTCTGCGCAGAGCGCGACTATATCCTCGCCGGGGTCGGAGATGGCGGGTGTTCCCGCATCGGTCACCAGAGCGCAGGATTCGCCATTCTTGAGTCTTTCGCATATAAGCTCTCCGTGGGAGCGTTTATTATGCTCAAAATATGAGAGCAGGGGCTTTTGTATCCCGAGATAGGAAAGCAAGCGCATAGTGTTGCGCGTGTCCTCTGCGGCGATAAAATCTACCTCGCTGAGCACCTTTACAGCGCGCGCCGAGATATCTGCAAGATTGCCGACGGGTGTAGCCACGAGATAGAGGACACCGCCCTCAACGCGATTTTTTTCGGGGGAGATGCTAACACCGAGATCAAGAGCTGAAATGTTGTCAGTCATAAAAAACCTTTCTTCCGGGCGCGTTTAACATAAATCAGGCGCGCGACATAAAATAATAGAGAAAAACAGATACAGGGGGATAAAACAATGCCTAAGATATATATCGACCAGGGGCATAATCCAGAGCCACCGAACACGGGCGCTGAGCGTGACGGCTTGCGCGAGCAGGATATTACATACAGAGTAGGACAGGAGCTTGCGACGCTTTTGCGCCGCAGCGGTAACTGGGACGTCAGGCTTTCACGCCCCACACCCGAAACCCTGCTTGGAACGTCAAATGCGTCAAGTCTACGTGCAAGGACCGACGCGGCAAACAGCTGGGGCGCGGACTATTTTATAAGCATTCACACCAACGCCTCGCTTGATCCGAGCGCAAACGGTGTAGAGGCATTTGCTTATTCGCGTCCGAGCCGCGCCTTTGATCTCGGAGAGGATATAGTAAATTCAATATCCGAGATCACCGGGCTCAAGGACAGGGGAATGAAGGTCCGACCGGGGCTCTACGTTTTGAAGAAGACCGCGATGCCCGCCGTTCTCGTTGAGCTTGGTTTTATATCAAACCCGGGCGATGCGGCACTTATGCGGGATAATCCGAGGCTTTTTGCGCAGGGAATATATAACGGTATAGTTGAATATACGGGGATAAGGTGATTATTCCTTTATCATTTTAAGGAGTGTCTCTTCATCGATGATTGTAACACCGAGGTCGCGCGCCTTTGTAAGCTTACTTCCTGCGGCCTCGCCTGCAACGACGTAGCTTGTTTTCTTTGACACGGAGCCTGCGACCTTGCCGCCCTCTGCCTTTATCATCTCACTTGCTTCATCGCGCGAGAGGGTGGGGAGAGTGCCTGTAAGGACGAAGGTAAGTCCTTCGAATTTATCGGACGTTGCCATCTTGACCGCGTCGCAGAGGACTCCTGCCGCCTTAAGTCTTTCGCAGAGCTGAACGTTGCGGGGACGCGCGAAGAAATCAAGGACGCAATCTGCGGTTATTTCGCCGAAATCGGGGATAGATATAAGTTCGTCTCTGCTTGCTGACACGCAAGCATCGAGTGTGCGGAATTTAGATGCAAGAGCGGTTGCGGCTACCTCTCCGACATTGGGGATACCGATGGCGCAGAGCAATCTTTCTAGTCCGCGGGATTTTGATGCTTCGATTGCTTCAATGAGATTCTGAGCCGATTTTTCGCCCATTCTTTCAAGATTTTTAACATCATCTACCGCAAGAGTATAAAGGTCGGCGGCGCTTGTAATTAGGCTGTTATCTATCAAAAGGTCTATTATCTGTGGACCGAGTCCGTCGATATTCATAGCGGATTTGGATGCGAAGTGCTCGATCGCACGTGAGAGCTGAGCGGGGCAAGAGGGGTTAGTACAACGAACTGCCGCCGCCTCGTCGGGGTCATAGTTGACCTTCTCGCCGCAGGAGGGGCAAAGCTTTGGCATATTGAATTCCGTCTCGTCACCCGTGCGCTTTTCGGGGTGGGCGCAGACCACCTCGGGGATGATATCACCTGCTTTACGTACGGTTACTATATCGCCGAGCATAATACCGCGCTTGCGGATAAAGTCAAGGTTGTGGAGCGAGGCGCGGCTTACAGTCGTGCCTGCAAGACGAACGGGGGCGAGGACTGCTGTGGGGGTCAAAACTCCCGTGCGGCCTACGTTTATAGTAATATCCTCAAGCTTTGTCTGCTTTTCCTCGGGGGGGAACTTATAAGCCGCCGCCCATTTAGGTGTGCTTGTGCCTTCTCCGATAGTACGGCGGTCGGAAAGCAGGTCTGCCTTGATTACAACTCCGTCGATGTCATAGGGGAGGGAGTCGCGCTTAGCGCCAATGGATTTTATGTGCTCAACGATGCTTTCGGGATCGCTTGTCTTGGCTCTCAATTGAACTACGGGGAAGCCGAGAAATTCAAGTCTGTCAAGGGTCTCGGTATGGCTTTCGGGAGCATGTCCGTCAAGATAGAGCGAGCCCTCCTGGAAATTGAAGATGAAAATATCAAGTCCGCGGCTTGCGGTGATCGCAGGGTCAAGCTGACGGAGAGAGCCTGCTGCCGCGTTTCTCGGGTTTGCCATAAGCGCCTTACCCTCTGCCTCGCGCTTCGCGTTTATGCGCTCAAAGACCTGTCTTGGCATATACACCTCTCCGCGAACAACCAGATCGAGAGGCTCGGGGAGTGTCATGGGGATAGAGAATACGGTGCGGAGATTTTGGGTAACGTCCTCGCCTACGACACCGTCGCCGCGTGTTGCGCCCTGTGTAAACACGCCATTCTCATAGCGCAGAGATACCGAGAGACCGTCTATCTTGGGCTCTACCGACCAAGGCGTATCGGGAACTATCTTATTTACTCCAAAAATGAAATCCTTCAGCTCGTCATAGGAAAAGACGTCGGCAAGCGAGTCCATTCTTGCGGTATGGGTTACCTTATTAAACTTGTCAAGAGCCTGCCCGCCAACGCGGACGGTGGGAGACTCGGGATCGAAAAATTCGGGATTTTCACCCTCAAGTCCTTTAAGCTCTGCGAACATCATGTCGTATTCGTAGTCGGAGATCTCGGGGGAGTCGTATACGTAATAAAGCTTTGCGTGGTGAGTAAGCTCACGGCGCAGCTTTTTTATTTTTTCAAATATCTCTTTTTTCTCGGGCATAAAAATACCGTCCCTTCAAGTTAAATGAACATATATAAATAGTATATCACAAAATGACCACTTTTTCAACGATTTTATCTTGATTTATTAACAAATAAGATGTATAATTATAAAAAAGCGATAAAACGGAGACAAAAGTGAAAATTGCTATAATATATACGACGACAGGCGGTACTACGCGCGAGTGCGGCGAGCTTCTTGCCCGTGAGCTTTCGGGGCAGGACGTTACTCTTTTTGATATGGACGAGAGGCATGATCTTTCCGACTATGACGTTGCTGTTATCGGTTTCCCTATTAGAATGGCAAGACCTGCAAGGAGGGCAAAAAGATACATAAAGGAGCACAAGGGCGAGCTTCTGACAATAAAGAGCGCGTACTATATGTGCTGTGGATTTATTGATTTCGCGGACGAGTATGCGAGACAGGCATTGCCGTGTGAGCTTTATGAAAGCGCGCTTGACATAACCTGTCTTGGAGGTAGTCTTGACCCTGCGCGGTTCAAGGGATTTGACAAGCTTATAGTAAAGTCGGTGCGCTCCGAGATACTCGGTGGCGGAAACAACGGCGATCAGCGGGACGACATGGCTTTGCCAACTATTCTTGACGAAAATATATCACAGCTTGCCGATCTTATCAAAAAATCGGTTTAAATATCGACGATTACAATATACACAAAGGCGGATTTTTAAAAAAATCTTAATTTGTGTATATTGTTTTTAAATTAATTGTTGACAAAGAGGTTTATGTGTGGTATAATATTCAGGTAGCGAAAAAATGACCCGCTAGCTCAGACGGTAGAGCACTTGACTTTTAATCAAGGGGTCCGGAGTTCGAGTCTCCGGCGGGTCACCAAGAAAGCCCGATGGCATTTAGCCGTCGGGTTATTTTGATAAAAAATGATACGTGTCGGAGATAAAAATGGAGCTTAAGGCAGAGGTAACGTTTGTATTTGAATATGATAAAATAGTCCTTTGCGAGGATAAAAGAAGCGTGCTGATCATCGGATACAAAACAGAGCTTACCGAGAAGGAATACGAGATAGTCAGAATCCTGATTGACTCAAAAAGGATGATGCACAAGCGAGAGATCGCCAAATTGGCGGAGATTGCCGATAGCGCGGTGGCGGTGCATATTGCAAACATAAATAAAAAGGCTTTACCCATAACCTCAAGAAAGCTTTTAGTCGGCAACAGGCGCGGAGAATATTCTCTTGCTGAAAATTTATAAGAGAAACGGTCGTTGTGAGATCACTCACAACGACCGTTTTGCTTTATTTTTCGGGTGTATTTTGCGGCTCTGCTACGGGCTCTGCATCGGCAGGAGCTGCGTTTTCAGGCTTGGGCTTTTTCTTAAGCCTTCCTGTTTCATCAAGATATTTTTTAAGAATATCCTGCTTGCCGCTTTTTTGCAGGTGGTGGAAGACGATCCTTCTGACGATATCGTAAATAACCGCGAAGGTGGGAACACCGATAAGAAGTCCGCCGAATCCCCACAATCCGCCAAAGAGAAGAACCGCAAAGATGACCGAGAAGGGAGACATCTTTATATTGCTTCCTACGATGTGCGGATCAATAAAGTATCCGTCTATAAACTGAGCTATGCAAACGAATACAATAAATGAGAGGAGCTTTGGCAGGGGATCCTCATTTGACATGAGAATAATGAGTCCCGAGGGTATTGCGCCGATGAACGGACCAAAGAAGGGAATTATATTTGTTACTCCGCATATAAGCGCAAGAAGCGCGGCATAGCGGATATCCATGATGATAAGCGCGATAAAGTATATCGTACCTACGATAGTAGAGTCAATGATCTTTCCTTCAAGAAATCCGCCGAACATCTTGTCGGCAAATCTTGCCTCGGTCAGTATTGCATTTGCCTGCTTTTCCTTGAACAATGCCTTAATTAGCAACGTGATCTTTCTTGCAAACACCTTTCTGCCCGAAAGCATGAATACCGATATGATAATACCGATAACGAAGTCCTTTAAAACATTGAACACCTCAAAAACACCGAGCACGATAGTGCTGCCTATTTCGGGAAGCTGGGGAACGAGGTCATTGTTAAGCCATCCTATAACGGCATCTCCCGCCTCGTCAACGTAAGGAGCTACGTCGGGGTACTGCGCCTTGAAATCAACCACCCAGGTGTTGACCGTTTCGATATACATAGGTATATTATCTACCAGATCATGAATGAAGACCGTAATGCTTTCCACGATCTGAGGCACCGCGATCAAAAGAAGTCCGCCGACTAATATAGTCCAGGTCAGATAAGTCAGAATAACCGCTATTACGTTGGCCTTGCTTGCATCCTTTTTATGGTCGGGAGCTTTTTTCTTGGCTAAGATATTCAAAAACAGTTTTTCGTAGCCGTTACAGGTGGATTTCAAAATATAGGCGATTATCGCACCTATAATGAACGGTCTGAGGACTACGAAAACCTCGCCGACTACTGCTCCGATCGAGGCGTTGCTGTAAAGCAGAAAGAAGTAGGTTATCGCAAGCGCGAGACCTAAGAAGATGATAAGGGAAATTGACAGTCCCTTTTTAAATTGTTCCTTATTCATTACGTATAATTCCTTTCGCGTGAAGCTGCGAGAATACTTATCTACATTTTATCATACCGCACGTACTTTGTCAATGTTTGACGAGAGATTTTACCATAAAAGAAAAAGAAAATCACTCTATGCTATCGGGCAGACCGAGCGATATTCCGTCTATGAGCTCCGTAAAGCAGGTATCCTCGTCCGTTTCAAAGCGTACGCCCTCAATGTGAATATATCTGAGCGAGGTGAAATTGTATGTTGCCAGGGGCTTATCAAGGGCATCGTTCGTGTGTGCCGATACGAGCGTCTGGCCGCCCGCAAAGCCTGTGATAATAAGCGTATGATAGAAGTCGCCCGTCTCATCGGCAAGCTGGACCACGTCGCCCTCTATCGCTCCTCTTGAGTCCACCTCGATACCGTATGGCCCGATACCGCCGTTTGCCTGAATAAATTCCTGTCTGCCTGTGAGAAAATCATAGAGAAATTCGACGCTGCTCCACGCGGGCGCGCGGTCGTTTGGATTTATGTAGTACCATCCAAAGTCGGGGGTGAAATTCATCTGACAGCTACCCGCGTAGATGCACTGTGAGACGAAATTGGTGCAATCACCCCCGCGACCTGCAAAGTCGGTGAAAAGGGGATTGCGTGAGAGCGCCCAACGGCGCGCGTATTCTACCGCGCGTGCGCGGTTATATTCCTTGTATGCTATCATAAAACACCTCTGTCTGCCGCATGGCGGCGATGAATTTTGAAAAAAGCTTTTCCATAGAAGTATATGTTTTAACTCCTCGGCTTGACAAGGCAATCTTGATTTTCTCTCTCCGTCATAATTTTGTCCATCTTGACATACAATTAAGCGAGAAACAAACACCAAAAATCGGAGGAAACAGAATGGAGAAACAAGCAAGCGGCGCATATATCCAGGTGCCGATAAATGAAAAAAGCACTACGACCGACCTTTCGGGCGATTTTACCCTGCCTGACTATCAGCCCGAAATAAAGAGACTTTTGAAGGTGAATGCCAAGGTTCTTCCACCCGCGAAATACGTAGGGGACAGCGAGGGAGAGTTCGTCGGAAGCATCGACTACTACGTACATTACATAGGTAGCGACAATCAGATATACTGTGCGCCCCTGTCCGTAGAATACAAGACGAGCGTGCCGATGGACAAAAACGAGCTGACGCTTGTTAATATGAGTGCGGATGCGGAGATCATCCCCGAAAACGTCGGCGGCAGAGTGACCTCGCCCCGAAAGCTCAATATTAAGTGCCGTCTTAAGACGAAGGCCAGGATGTATGGAGACATGCCGCTTGATATGGGCTTTATGAATATGGGAGGGGAAAACCAGGTGCTTGTTGCAAGCGGTCAGTTTGCGCGCAGAATGTTTGCCCAAAGCGAGGTAATTCATCTCGCAGACGAGATAATTCAGGGCAAGGACAGTGATACGAGAGTGATCTGTGCGGACGGTCACGTTCTTATAAGTGAGGCGAGTGCGGGAGCGGGCGCCGTCAACGTCAAGGGAGAGCTTTATCTGACGCTTCTTATGTGCCGCGAATCGGACGGAGTGCCCTATACTATGCTCCGACGCCTACCCTTTTCCCAGCTTGTTATGACCGAGGGAGCGGATGCAAGCTCACAGGCTAACGCCAAGGGAAGCGTATGCGAGATGAGCATCAACGTAGAGGACGACAGGATCGGAATTGACGTAGGCGTGATGCTTGAGGTCTCGGCCTGCAAGAACGAGGCGGTAAGCTACGTAAAGGATATGTATTCGACCGCCCACAAGACCGAGTGTGAATACCGTGACATTCCCACGCTTTTGAGAGGCAGGGCGTTCAATTCAAATTTCACTCAGAGCGATTCTATGACTCTTGAGGAGGCAGGGCTCTCTCCGGGTCACAAGATAATTGATATCAGCGGTGTAGCATATCCCGAGGGTGCGGAGCTTGACGGCGGAAGATGGATATTTACGGGCAAGTCGAAATATTCGGTTATTGCCGAAAAGGACGGAGAGTACTCCAATATTGAAATTGAGATGCCGTACCGTTATGCGGTAGATGCCAAGGATGGAGATAACGAAAGCTCATATGCGAGTGCTACGGCAGAGATAATCAACACAAGAGCAAGACTTGACGGAGAAAGGATAGGCATTGACGGTGAGATAATGATGACGGGTGTTATCTCATGCCCCTGCAAGACGAGAATGCTTGACAGCGTAAGCTTTGGTGAGGAGAGCGAAAGGACGAGGGGCGAATACGTTATTTGCTACCCCTCAAGGAGCGACACATTATGGAGTGTGGCGAAGAGATACGGCAGAACGGTTGCCTCACTTGCAAAAACAAACAAGCTTCAGTCCACCGACAGCCCTGATGCCTCCGCAACGCTTGAGGGCGTACATTTCCTTGTCGTGTAAATAATTTTATGTAAAAAAGGGCGGCCTTGGGTCGCCCTTGAATTGATTTTAGCCTGCAAAAAGTAAAAGCCCCAAGAGCAGGATAAATTCGCTATCCAGCTCTCCCGTTTCATTGCCCGAAAGAAAGACGAGAAGCATTACCGCGAGGATCAGAAGCTCCTCGCTTCCTATTCCGTGTCCGAAGGGAAAATGAGTGGAGAGGGCTCCGCGCGGCAAAAGAGATGAGAAGATGGAGGCTTGGTGTTCCGTTGCCTTTTCGTTCGGCTTTACTTCCGATTCTTCCTCGACGGGATCATACGCGGGAAGGGGAAGATCCTCTCTTGCTTCCTCCGGCGGAATATCGAGGTCCATCGGTCGCCCGTATTGGTGATCCTCCTGCCTATTTGATTGAGTGCGTATGGGTGGTGGCATTTGTGTGTATATAGGCTGACGTGAAAAGGCGTTGCCCGAATAGTTCTCGGGGATCCTTACGCCCCCGTGGTTGCTTGCAGGGGGTCTTACGTACATACTTATCCCTCCTTAAAGCGTTTTAAGTATGTCGCCAAGCTTGCCGATCTTGACGATATAGTCGATGGCGTTTTGTCTGTCGCGGCCGAGGTAAGGCTTCATAGCGCAAAGCAGGGCTGTCCTTGAGTCTGCGCCGGGCGAGTGATTGACTAACGCTGCCGGGACATCCTTTGGTGTGGTGGATTCGGGATCTGCCTCGGAAACAGGCGCCGACACGGGAGCGGACACGGGAGATGAAACGGCGGCGGAGGTGCCCGACGTTGCTTTGAGCATATCAAGTATGGGCTTTATGGTTGACAGAATGGCCGGCAGCTTTCCGATAAGCTCGGGGTTTGACAAAAGCGAGGAGAGTATATCTCCACCGTCTGAGCTGCTCGGTGGGGGCGGTGTGGGAGGCGGAGTGATCTTTTGCAGGATAGATGCGAGTATCTCGTCCTGTGTTGACTCACTTGCAACATTATCGTTTTGAGTCATATTCTACCCCCGATTGCCCTTTTTGAAGTTCTTTATGAGCTCCGCGGCGCGTGAGAGATCGCCGTCCGTCGCCATGGACAGCGCCTGACGGACACTGTTCAGCTCATCGGGACCGAGATTTATAGAGCTTGGGGATATGCCCGCAGAGGATGCAAGCTGGCGGATGACTACCGCAAGCCTTTGGTCGTCAAGAGAGAGCAGCATGTTGATGGAGTTTTTATCAAGATTCATAAAACCTTCCTTTCTGCCGCAATCATCAAAGGAACCGATTACGGCACGGTACTTCATTTACATAGTATGAAAAAATAAAAAATGTGTGAAGGTATAGACAAAGCAAAGGATAAATGCTATAATTATAAAGGATCAAAAAATAAGGATGGAAAAATGAATATACTCGTACTGTCCGACTCGCATTCGCGGCGCTCTATGATAGAGGAAGCGGTTGCGCGGCAAATAAAAAAGCCCGACGCCATAATTTTTCTCGGCGACGGACTCAGAGATATAGTAAGCGCGGACATAAGTGGCGTCCCCGTATATAGTGTGGCCGGAAATTGCGACGCGGGATCTGTCTTTTTTGACAGTAACACCCCGCAAGAGCAGAATCTTTTAATTGGAGATAAGCGCATATTCTTTACACACGGGCACAAATACGGCGTCAAAAGCACGCTAAGTCCGCTTTTGTGTGAGGGAGTAAAGCGAGGGGCGGATATTATTATTTTTGGACACACTCATATGCCGTTTGAGTGCGAGCTTTTGCCCGACAACGCTTACGGAATAAAGACCGACAGGAGTGTGTACGTAATGAATCCCGGAAGCATCGGGGATTATCCGTACAGCTTTGGTAATATTACGATAGACAGAGAGGGCAGAGTGCTCCTCTCACACGGAACGGTAAAATAAAAAGGGAATGGCAAGCCATTCCCAATTCATGTGGATATTAGATTTCAACGGGGACCTGTGGCTCTGCCTCAGCCGTTGCAAGCGCCTCCTCGTATGCCCTTGCAACCGCATCCTCGAGCATCGCGCGGAACTCCGCGTTGATGGGATGAACGATGTCGCGGTAGGTATCGTCGGGGTTCTTTCTGCTGGGCATAACGATAAAGAATTTATCACGCGCATTTATTACCTTTATGTCGTGAACTGCAAGCTGACCGTCAAAGGTGACCGAAACGATCGCCTTCATAGGGCCCTCCTCAAAAAGCTTTCTTACCTTGATATCTGTGATCTTCATGATTTAAACCTCCAAAGATTTTTGTGTGAGCAGCCGTCGGCGCTCTTGTTTTTCCTTTACGATATAATTATACATTGCCAATGTGAAGGCTAAACAAAAGAATGCGGATTTTTCTGTGAAGTGGAGACAAAAAAATTTGTCGCCAAAGGGTGAAAATCAGAGAGCCTTGTGAATATACATATAGTAAAGTCGTAAACTGTCAAAAGGAGTTTTCATACTATGTCAACACCGAATACACATATAGGAGCCGAAAGGATACGCGAGATAATGCTTTCCTGCAAAGATAAGGATGTTTTTTTTCTTGGTGCGGGCGGTATAATGATGTCATCATTGGCGCTTCTTACAAAGAGAGCGGGATACTCGACGCGCGGAAGCGACAGAACGAGATCTGCGCTTACAGAGAAGCTTGAATGCGCGGGGATCGAGATGTTTTACGGACACAGTGAGGAGAACCTCGGCGAGAATACGGGAGCGGTAGTATATACCGTGGCGGTTTCTCCCGACAATCCGGAGTATTCGAGGGCGATAAGCAGGGGAATTCCCACGATCTCGCGCGCTGACTTTCTTGGCTACATAATGACCGAATACAAAAACCGCGTTGGAATTGCCGGAATGCACGGAAAGAGCACATGCACCTCTATGTGCGCGGAGATATTCTTGAGCGCCCGAGAGAGCGGATACAGTGATCCCACGATAGTTTCGGGCGCGGAATACGAGTCGATGCATGGTGCGTATTACCTTGGCGAGAAGGAGAACTTTATATTCGAGGCGTGCGAATATATGGACAGCTTTCTTGATTTCAATCCCACAATTGCGGTGCTTCTTAATGCCGAAATGGAGCACGTTGACTACTTTAAGAGCATTGAGCAGATAAGGGATTCCTTTATGAAATACGCCTCTCTTGTGGGTGAGGACGGAATAGTTATCTATAACGCGGACGATGAGAACATTTCAATTTCCGCATCGAAAATAAAGGCTAAAAAGATAAGTATTGGAATAGAGAAGGGCGCGGATTTCAGTGCTATAAATATAAAGAGCTGCCAGTTCCCGATGGAGTTTGATATAATTGCGTACGGTGAGAGCTTTGCCCACGTCAAGCTCCCCTCACGCGGAATACACAACGTATACAATGCGCTTGCCGCAGCCGCGGCGGCGTATTCCTGCGGAATCGGTAAGGACGAGATAGTCAAGGGTCTTGAGAGCTTTAAAGGCGCGAAGCGCAGAATGGAGTTTATGGGCAGACTCGGAACCGCAGAGGTATACGACGACTACGGACACCACCCCACCGAGATAGGAGCAACGCTTGAGGGTGTCAAGACGACATGCAAGGGCAGAGTGGTCTGCGTTTTCCAGCCGCACACCTACAGTCGCACCGATGCGCTGAAAGGTCAGTTTGCCGACGCGTTTACCTGTGCGGATAAGGTTATTCTGACCGATATTTACGCAGCGAGAGAGGTAAACGAGAGCGGAATAAGCTCGGCTAAGATCGCGGAGCTTGTCGGTGACAAGGCGATTTACGCGGGCGACCTTGATGCGACAGCAGAGGCGATAAAGGCGACCGTCAAGGACGGCGACACGGTCATCGTCATGGGCGCGGGGGATATATTCAAGATCTTCCCGAAGCTGGGGCTTGAATAACAAAAATAGAGGTGCAATTGCACCTCTATTTTTTATTATTACACGTCAAGATCCTTCATGTACTCCTTGCCGTGGGCGGCGATGAACGCCTTACGCGCGGGGAGGTTGTCACCAAGAAGGGTGTCAAACATTTCAAAGGTCTTTTCGGGGTCTGCGGGAGTAACCGCGATGAGTCGACGTGTGGCGGGGTTCATCGTAGTCTGCCACATCATCTCGGGCTCGTTCTCGCCAAGACCCTTGGAGCGCTGGATCGAATACTTCTTGTTGCCGTTTTCCTTTAAGATATCCGCCTTTTCAAACTCGTCGTAGGCAAAGTAGGTCTTCTCGCCGCCCTTTTCCTTGACTGTTATCTCAAAAAGGGGAGTTTCGGCGATAAATACGCGCTGCTCCTCGATAAGAGTGGGGAGGAGGCGGTAGAAGAGGGTCAACAGAAGCGTTCTGATCTGGAATCCGTCCTCGTCTGCATCGGTACAGATGATGATCTTGGACCAGCGGAGGGCATCGAGATCGAAGGGTGTGATGTCGCCCTTGACCTTTCCCTTAATTTCAACGCCGCAACCGATTACTCGGAGAAGGTCGGTGATAATCTCGCTCTTGAAGATTCGCTCGTAATCTGCCTTAAGACAGTTAAGAGTCTTACCGCGGACGGGGATTATCGCCTGCATTTCGGCAGATCTGCCGAGCTTACAGGACGTCAAAGCCGAATCACCCTCAACGATATAGAGCTCACGGACGTTGGGGTCCTTGGAGCGGCAGTTGACGAATTTTTCAACTCTGTTCGCGATGTCGATAGTACCCGAAAGCTTCTTTTTGATATTGATTCTCTGGCTCTCGGCAGACTCACGGCTGCGCTTGTTTACAAGCACCTGATTTGCCATTATCTCTGCCTCAACAGGATGCTCGATAAAGTAGATATCGAGGTTGTAGCGCAGAAATTCGTTCATTGCCTCGTAGATAAAGGTGTTTGTAATAGCCTTCTTAGTCTGGTTTTCGTACGAGGTCATGGTAGAGAAGCTGTTGCTGACAAGCACAAGGCAATCCGCAACGTCGGCAAAGGTTATCTTTGCCTCGTTCTTTGTATATTTGCCGTTATTTTTAAGATATTTATCTACCGCAAATACAAACGCGCTCTTGACTGCGCGGTCGGGGGAGCCGCCGTGCTCAAGGAAGCTGGAGTTATGGTAGTACTCAAGCATACTGACGTTTGTCGAGGTGCAGAAGGAGATATCTGCCTTGAGCTTATACTCGTCCTTATCGTCGCGGTCGCGTCCCTGGGTTTCAAGGTGCCAGAGCACGGGCTCTGTCTTTGCGCTGTCGCCAACCTTTTCCTTAATATAGTCGGAAATGCCGTTTTCGTAAAGGAATTTCTCCTCAGTAAAGGTTTTATCCTCGTTTTCATAGCGGAAAACAAAGGAGATTCCCGCGTTAACGACCGCTTGGCGGTGGAGTATCTCGCGCACGCGCTCGGGAGTGATGTTAATATCAGTAAATACGTCCTTATCGGGTCTCCAATGGATGACGGTACCTGTGCGCTTTTCTTTTCTCTCAAGCTCGCGCTCCTCAAGGATTCCTGTTACAGGCTCACCCTTTTTAAAGGCGATGTGGCGCTCCATCTTGCCGTCGTAGGAGTAAACGTCCATAAACTCGGAGCTGTACTGCGTGGCGCAGGCGCCGAGACCGTTGAGACCCAAGGAATACTCGTATGACGAGCCGCCGTTGTTATTATCGTATTTACCGCCCGCGTAAAGCTCACAGTAAATAAGATCCCAGTTCCATCTCTCTTCCTTTTTGTTGTAGCCAAGCGGTACTCCGCGGCCGTGGTCGTCTACCTTTATCGACTTATCGCGGTAGAGAACAGTCAAGATCTCGTTACCGTGGCCCTCGCGCGCCTCGTCAACAGAGTTTGAAAGTATCTCGAAATATGAATGCTCACAGCCCTCAAGACCGTCCGAGCCGAAGATTACTGCAGGGCGCTTACGCACACGGTCCGCACCCTTGAGCGCGCGTATGCTTTGGTCGTTATACTGATGAGCCTTTTTATTTGTATCGTTCTGGGGCATGAAATTGCTCCTTTCATCTTTATCACATCAATCACCCTAAATTATAACACATTTTTTTATGTTTGAAAAGGGCTTTTTTCTGCAAAAAGGGAATTTTTGATGAATTTTTTAATATAATCTGAAAAATTGCGGTTTTTACTTGCAACTTCTCTCTAAATGATATATAATATATAATGCAATAATATGTACTAAGGTTTCTTTTGGAGGCGACAGGGTGAATACAGAGCAATATTTGAAGGATAAATTCCAAAATAAAAGATGCAGAATACTCGGCTTTGCGCGCTCCAACAAGCCGCTGGTTACTATACTTCTCGATGCGGGGGCTACGGTAACGGTGCACGATAAAAACGAGGATATCGTTAATCAGCCCGACTACAAGGCGTGGGTAGATAGGGGAGTAGAGTTCGTTCTCGGTGAGACTTGCCTTGAAGGCGGTCTTTGTGCGGATTATATCTTCCGCTCACCCGGATTCCGTCCCGATCTTCCCGAGATGCTGGCGGCGATCCAAAACGGAGCCGTTCTTTCAAGCGAGATGGAGCTTTTTTTCGAGATCTGCCCTTGCAACATCATTGGAATAACGGGCTCTGACGGAAAGACGACAACGACAACCCTGACTCACCTCTTTTTAGAGGAGGAGTTTAAGAATACAAGCCGACGCGCGTACGTTGGCGGAAACATTGGTGCGCCGCTTTTGACGCTTGCTATGCAGATGAAGGCGGACGACGTGGCGGTGGTTGAGCTTTCAAGCTTTCAGCTTCAGACCATGAAAAGCTCGCCCGCGCGTGCGCTTATAACCAACGTAACGCCCAACCACCTCAACTGGCACGTCGATATGCAGGAGTATATTGATGCAAAGTGCAATATTTTTGCAAACGATGGCGCGGAGCTGCTCGTTTTGAATGCAGAAAACGAGGTGACGAGGGGAATTGCGGAAAAAAGCGAGATGAGGCTTACCTGCTTTTCTTCAAAGCGCGAATCCTACAATGATATAGTGCCCACGGGCAAGAAAAATGCTAAGGCGATATATGAAAAGGACGGCGTTATCGTTATTGACGACGGCGAAAGGGCAACGCCTATTATAAACGTTGAGGGTATACTTCTCCCCGGCAGACACAACGTGGAAAATTATATGTCGGCAATTGCTCTTACCGAGGGGCTTGTTTCAAGAGAAACGGTAGAGAAGATCGCCAAGAGCTTTAAGGGCGTTGAGCACAGGCTTGAATTCGTACGCGAGCTTAACGGTGTAAAATACTACAACAGCTCGATAGATTCCTCGCCCACGAGGACGGCGGCGGCGCTCGGTGCGCTTAAGGTAAAGCCGATAATCATTTGCGGCGGCTCTGAAAAGGGAGTAGCCTTTGACACCTTGGCAATTGATCTTTGCACGCGCACCAAGGCGGTAGTGCTTACGGGACAGTCTGCGCCCAATATTCTCGCAGAGATCGAAAAATGTCCGCTTTATGATAGAGAAAAGCTTACCGTCAGGCATATCCCCGATTTTGACGACGCGGTGAAGGCGGCGGCGGATATGGCCGAGAGCGGGGACGTAGTATTGCTTTCTCCCGCCTGCGCGAGCTTTGACCGCTTTAAGGATTTTGCCCACAGAGGCAATTATTTTAAGGAAATAGTAAACAATCAAAAATAAAGGAAAAACCAAAATGCAATTTTCACAGAAGATAACCGATCTTGCTCGCGAGGCGGAGCGCGCTCTTGCTCCGATATTTGCCGAGATCGACGAGGTATCGTACCAAAATACGAACAAGGTAATGGACGCATTCCGCGAGCACAGGGTTGCCGCGACAAACTTTGATACGACAAGCGGATACGGCTACGACGATCGCGGACGTGACGTTCTTGACCGGATCTGGGCAGACGTTATGGGTGCCGAGGCGGCATTCGTCCGTCACCAGATAGTAAACGGCACGCAGGCATTGACCATAGGTCTTTTCGGACTCCTTCGTCCCGGTGACCTTATGTGCTCTATTGCCGGCAAGCCCTACGACACTCTTGAGGAGGTCATCGGTATTGCGGGAGAGCCGGGTAACGGCTCACTTGCCGATTTCGGCGTGAGATACAAGCAGATAGACCTTAAGGACGATGCATTCGATTTTGAGGCGATCGCCGAGGCTCTTAATGCCGAGCTTACCTTGGGTAAGCCCGTAAAGGTAGCCTTCATTCAGCGCTCCAAGGGTTATCTGAACAGAAAAACTCTTACTGTTGACGAGATAGGTGGGGCAGTGAGCTTTATTAAATCGATCTCTCCCGAGACCTACGTTGTGGTTGACAACTGCTACGGCGAGTTTACCGAGACGCGCGAGCCCTGTGCGGTTGGTGCGGATATGATAATCGGTTCGCTTATAAAGAATCCCGGTGGTGGAATGGCAGAGACGGGCGGCTATATAGCGGGCAACGCGCGTGCCGTCGAGCTTGCATCCTACAGACTTACAAGCGTGGGCTGCGGACTTGAGGTCGGTGCGACGATCGGTCAGACCAAGAATATGTACAAGGGTCTTTTCTACGCTCCCCACACCACGGCTCAGGCTCTTAAGACCGCGCATCTCGCGGCATATATGTTTGAGGCGTTAGGCTTTAACGTTGAGCCCAAGTGGAGCGAGAGGCGCTCTGATATAATTCAGACGGTGATCACGGGTTCGCCCGATCTTCTTTGCAGGTTCTGTCAGGGAATACAAAAGGGCTCTCCCGTAGATTCCTTCGTAACTCCTATGCCTTGGGCAATGCCCGGATACACCAACGAGGTTATCATGGCTGCAGGTGCATTCACACAGGGTGCATCCATTGAGCTTTCTGCGGACGGACCTATGCGTGAGCCCTACACGGCGTTCTTCCAGGGGGGACTTACATATGAGAGCGGCAAGATAGGTATAATGTCTGCTGCAGAGGCAATGCTTGAATAATTTTGGAGATTGAAATGAGAAGAACTATAAAAGCAATTTTGATATTATGCATCGCGACCTTGATGCTTGTTTCCTTTGCGGCGTGTGCCCAGAGTGACGTGCCCGACGGCTACCAGCTTATTGCCTGCGAGGGAGACGAGTTCCGTCTCTACGTACCCACGCAGTGGATCAAGAATACTACAAGCGGCATTACAAGCGCGTATTACACAAGCGATGGCGAGATGGCGATCACGGTGACCAAGGCGGACGATGCCGAGGGTCTTACGCTTGAGGAATACTGGACGGTGTGCGATGAAAATCACAAGACAGAGCTTGAGGAATACAGCTATGACGGAAACCTAAAAAAGATCGTTATGGGCGGTAAGGCGGCACACCAGAGAACGTTTACCGCAAAGGTAACGAGATATAACGAGACGGAGAACAAAAACGTTACACTTGAATACAAGTTCTTGCAGGTAATGGTACAGAATAACGGCGAGACATATATTCTTAACTATTCCGCTCCCACCGATCAGTTTGATCTACAGCTTGAGGTCGTTGTCGGAAGCGCGGACGGTGCGGGAGTTATCCCTTACTTTAAATTCGCAGAGGCTTACACATCCGAGGACAACAAGAAGGAATACGACGAAAACGTGGTTGCGCCCGAGGGCATGAAGCTTGCCTCTACCGATGAGCGCCCCTACAGATTCTTTATACCAAAGTCTTGGAAGATCAACAACCGCACCGACTCGACGGCGGCGTACGCTTCGGATAGCGACAGCTCGAACGTGAACGTTGGAATGTATATGTCAAGCTATGCAACAGAGACGGTTGCGGATCACTTTAAGAGACTTGAGGAGAGCTATAAGACGACGTTTTCCTCGTACACGCTTATAAGCGACGAGGAGATCACCATGGACGGTATTTCCGCGCACAAGTACACATATACGGTCGTAAGCGGAGCTCAGGAGTACAAGCTTGTTCAGGCGATAGTCAGAAAGGGCGAAATGTTCTATTACGTAACATATACTGCAACTCCCGAGAACTTTGAAAAGCATCTTTCAGACGTTGAGAAGATGATAGAGAATTTTGATATCAGATAAACGAAAATAAAGGACGGGTGCTAAGGCTTTTGCCTTTGTGCCAAAAGGAAAAATGATTTACTTAGACAACAGCGCGACTACCGAGATTTCCGCATCCGCCAAGCAGAAAATGCTTGAGGCGATGGAGATATACGGCAATCCTTCATCCACCCACAAGGCGGGAATAGAGGCGCGCAGAATAATTGACGAGGCAAGGGAGAATGTTGGAGCGGCGCTTGGCGTTATTCGTCCCGATCCCGAAAATCTTATCTTCACGGGCTCGGGCAGTGAGGCGAACAACACCGCCATTCTCGGCTCTGCATTTGCTAAGGAGAAGAGAAGAGCCAATAAGATCATCACTACAGATTCCGAGCATCCCTCGGTTGAGAACGTGATGAGAAAGCTTGAAAAAGAGGGCTTTGAGGTAGTACGTATTCCTACACGTGGCGGCAAGGTTGACGAGGAGAAATTCTTTTCGGCACTTGATGACAAGACGCTGCTTATTTCCATGATGCTTGTAAACAACGAGACGGGAGCGGTGTATGACGTAAAAAAGCTCTTTTCTCTGGCGAAAAGAAAATACCCGGGCGTTATCACGCATTGTGATGCGGTGCAGGGCTTTATGAAGGTGCCCTTTACACCTAAGACTATCTCAGCCGACCTTATAAGCGTCAGCGCGCACAAGATACATGGGCCCAAGGGCGTTGGTGCGCTTTATATAAGCCCCGATATAATCAAGCAAAAGAAGATCATTCCTTATATTATTGGCGGTGGGCAGGAAAACGGATATCGCTCGGGAACAGAGAACATTGTCGGTATTGCGGGCTTTGGTGCGGCGGCAGACGAGGCAAAGCGAAATATTTCGGCAAGTGTGGCTAAGGTCACGTCGCTTCGTGATGTATGCGAGAAGGCGATAATTGAGGCGGGGGCAGAGGCCAACCTCCCCGAGGGTGCTCGCGCTCCGCACGTCCTGAGCATCAGCTTGCCTGATATTAAGAGCGAAACGATGCTCAATTTCTTGTCGGGGAAGGGTATATGTATCTCCGCAGGCTCTGCCTGCTCGGCTCACTCAAGAAATATGTCAAGCACCCTGCTTGCGTTCGGGCTGACAGAAAGACAAGCCGATTGCACGGTGCGTATAAGCTTTTCCGAGTATAACACAGAGGAAGAAATTGCCACATTTGGCGAGGCTCTTAAGAGTGGTATTGATACCTTGGTAAAAATAAACCACTAAAATTAAATAAACTTAACAAAAATTAAAGAAACTTAAAAAACGGCTTGGATTTCCAAGCCGTTTTTGATTATTTAACGAAGAAGCACCGTAAAGCGGTGCTTTTTCTTAGTATAGCATAGTTCGGTGTATATGCTGTTTTGGGATTATTAGTCCTTCTTATAACCTATATTCTTTTCCTTTGCAGGATCAAATGTAAGATTGCAGATTGATGCAACAAGACCGTAAATTCCAAACGTAATCATTGTAAGGAAAAGATATGCAAGAGTTCTTGATGTGTAGCCCTCGGGCTTGAGGCTTGTGTGATTGATGATTATGCTTCCGATCCAACCAAGGAAAAATGTAAGCAGGAAGCGTACGAGATTATTGTTGTTCATTTGTATTCCTCCAAAGTTTTAGAAAATTATCATCAACAAAGCTTCGCCACCGACAACGCATTCTCTTTGTTGATTATAGACATTATAACCTGTTTCAGGTTAAATGTCAATACCCTGAATCAGATTAAAATATAATAATTATGTAAATATTTGTTTTGGAGGGGAATATGTATCAGAGAATTCGCGATTTGAGAGAAGATAAGGATATGAATCAAACAGAGGTTGCAAGAATGCTCGGTATGTCGCAAACCGGTTATTCAAAATATGAGACGGGAGAAAATGATATTCCTACGGGCATTCTCATTAAGCTTGCAAGATTCTATAATACAAGCATCGATTATTTGCTTGGAGAAACGGACAATCCCAAAAGATATCAATAATATATCGATCTATGATCGTAGGGCGGGGGCAAGCTCGGAGCCCCCAAAACTCATTTTATTCGCTTCGGAGTGATCCACGCGCTCCCGCCGGTTTTTAGAAACAAGTTGAGCAAAAAAGGACACCCTCGGGTGTCCTTTGATTTAATATTTTTATTAAATTATACAAGCTCCTTGACTGCATGCTCGGCTAAAACCGATTCTCCCGCAGACTCGTTTTTCTTCGCCGTCTTTTTTTGCGCGAAATCAAACGCCCAGCGTATCAGTATTTCAAGCGCAAAGAATGCAACGATATTGAGCCAAGGTGCTATGTAACGCGCAATATCCGCGGGGAGCGCGTAGAAGGGGTCCTGCTTTACGAAGAACCAGTTGAAATCGTGCGCGTAGCCGACCGAATCTGCCGTGCCGCTGTAGAGCGCGTTTCCAAGGGTAGCCCATACCGTCAGAATACCGAGAATGGCAAGGTCGCGGTACCAGTGCTTGAGGCATAGCTTCTCATGGTCGATAAGGAGCGTAAGGGCTCCGTACATTACCATCACTGAGTGGAAGAGCAGCGTCTGCACGGCTCTGTATGAGAGCGGGTGTATTTCGTACGACATTACACCCGAGGGATAGCACAGGTACATAAGATTACACAAAAAGGCGAGCAGAGCAAAGTTAAGTCTGTACTTACGCAAAGAGTGGTTGTTTCTGCTCAAAAAGCACATGATAGACATGGTTGTGCAGGAATGGAAAGGGAGCTTGTCAACGTCGATCTCACCGTATGCGAAGGGCATGAGGAAGAAATCAAGCATATAAAGTCCAAAGGCTACCGCAATAAAGCACTTCAACACCTTTTCCTTTATGTATCTGTTTTTATCTCGGCAAAGATAAACCGTGAGCGAAACCGTAGCAATTACAAGGAAAATATAAAAGAAATGCCACGCGCTAAAGCAGGTAAATACTTCTCCCCCGGTCTTGTCCGCAAAGATGTCGTGTAGTTTAGTATACATGTCAAAATTCCTTCTTTACGTTCAATATTATCAACACACTATATATTATCATACGTACACAGGTGAAACAACCCCTTTTTTACCGGTTTAAGAAAAATTAAGCAACCCGTGCGGGTTGCTTAATTCTGATATATTCAATTATTAACGCTCGTCGAGGAGAATGGGAGTGCCTTCTCTTGAGGTAACGTTCTCAATGGTAACGTTCTTCATTTGTCCTGCAAGTGCTACGGCTGCCTCACCCTCGCCATATACGTTCTTGATGGTGATGTTAAAGGTTTCGTCTGCGGTAGCGTGTCTCTTGCCGTACATGCGGGTGTCGCCAACGCGAACTGCGTAGATGCCGCCGTCTGTGTACTCGGAGTGGCGCGAAACGTCCTGCACACCGTCAATGAGAATATCGTGGAGCTTGAGGTCGCCCTGATTGAGGAGGCGCACGCCTGTGCAGTATGCCGCGCTCTTTACGTTTCTGATCTCGATGTTGCAGAGGTCGGAGGGAAGCCCTTCAACCTTATATGCTCTCTCAAGGCGTCCATTGAGCGCTGTGAGGGCAATTGTATCGTCCTCGGTAAATCCTGCAATGTTCTCGATAACGATATCATGACAGCCCTGACGGAGATCGATTCCGTCCGCGTTCTTTACGAGAACCTCTAAGTACTTTGATCTCTTGAGACCGTGGTATACGTTGCCGTTTTCATCGATTGCTG
>JAFWXY010000107.1 GCA_017522905.1 Clostridia bacterium | reverse complement strand
GGAGATAAATGAATCATTCTTTGAATTAAATATTCCCTATTTCCCAATAAGCACCGTTAAGTCTCTTAATTACGAGGGTATAGAGGCGTCTGACGTTTCGGACTGTGAGCTTGTCTCATCCGATCCGCTCAATTTATGTCGCGCAGTTATCTACTCAAAGGTCATTGCAAACGATATTCAAAAGAACAAGAAGCAATGCAGGCTGCAATCCATTATCGGATTTGCATTATCAATTGCGCTTGGAATATTGCTTTGCTTGCCAAGTAAAATTAAGTTGATCAGAATATTGCAGAACCTAAGCCCCATACTCTTTTATGCAGTCGCAATTGCAATAATCATTCCCAACATAATACACATAGTAAAAGTTTTAAAGCGAAAGTAAAGAGAAAACAGCATGAACGAAAAGCTTAACGCCATATTAAAGCAGGTATCAAAGCCCGGACGCTATTCGGGCGGCGAATATGGCCAGATAATAAAGGACAAATCAAAAATAAAGGCAAGATTTGCTTTTGCATTTCCCGACACCTATGAGATAGGAATGTCGAACCTCGGCATAAGAATCCTTTACGAATGTCTTAACCGTCAGGACGACATTTGGTGCGAGAGAGTATACAATCCTTGGGTGGATATGCAGGAAAAGATGAAGGAAAATAATCTTCTCCTCTGGGCACACGAAAGCAAGGACAACGTAAGGGATTTTGATTTTCTTGGATTTACCTTGCAGTACGAAATGTCGTATACAAACGTGCTTAACATGCTCGATCTTGCCGGAATGCCCCTCAGAGCATCCGAGCGCGGAGAAGAGTTCCCCATCGTCATAGGTGGTGGACCCTGCGCATATAACCCCGAGCCTGTGGCAGACTTTTTCGATATTTTCAACATCGGAGAAGGCGAAAGCATGCTTGTAGATATAGTTCGTCTATATATTCAGATGAAGGAGGAGGGCAGATACACCAAGGCAGACTTCCTCCACGAGGCGGCAAGAACAATTCGCGGTGTGTACGTTCCCTCTCTCTATGACGTAGAGTATAACGAGGACGGAACTATTAAGGCTTACGTTCCCAAATACGACGACATCCCCACAAAAATATCAAAGCGTATAGTTGAGGATATGGATAAATCCATTTTCCCCGACTATGCTATAATGCCCTATACGGAGGTCGTTCACGACCGCATTATGCTTGAGGTGTTCCGTGGTTGCATCAGAGGATGTCGATTCTGCCAGGCAGGTATTGTTTACCGCCCTGTACGTGAGAAATCTCCCGACGTACTTAACGAGCAGGCTAAGTGCATTTTTGAAAACACGGGATATGAGGAGATTTCCCTTTCCTCGCTCTCTATCAGCGACTATACAGGTCTTCCCGAGCTTACGGACAAGCTCCTTGAATGGACAAAGGATAATATGGTCAGCTTCTCGCTTCCCTCACTCCGTGTCGATAGCTTTACAAAGGAGCTTATGGATAAGGTAGCATCGGTGCGCTCCTCATCCTTGACCTTCACTCCCGAGGCGGGCTCTCAGAGACTCCGTGACGTTATCAACAAAAACGTGCGCGAGGATGATCTTATGCGCGCGGTGAACGTTGCATTTGATGCCGGCAAGACTCTTGTTAAGCTTTACTTTATGCAGGGACTTCCTACAGAGACAGAGGAGGATCTTGCGGCTATCCCCGCGCTTGCCAAGAGTGTCATCGAGGCATTCTACGCCAACCCCAACAGAAACCGCGCAAAACAGCCTCAGGTTACCTTCAGCGTGTCTCCCTTTATTCCCAAGCCCTTCACTCCCTTCCAGTGGGAGCCTCAGGATTCGCTAGACGTGATAAAGCAGAAGCAGGAATTTGTCGGTCAGTGTGTTAATGACAGAAAGATCAAGTACCAGCACCACGATGCAGAAACCTGCAGAATCGAGGCGGTGCTCGCAAGAGGAGACAGAAGGCTCTGCAACGCTCTTGAGCTGGCATGCCGCGAGGGCTTCAAATTTGACGCATGGAGCGAGTTCTTTGACTATGATAAATGGATACATGTATTCGAAGAAACCGGAGTCAACCCCGATTTTTATGCCAACAGACGCTATTCGTTTGACGAGGTGCTCCCTTGGGATATAATTGACTGCGGAGTAGACAAGAGCTTCCTCATTCGTGAATGCAAAAACGCTTATGCAGCAGAGACCACACCCAACTGCCGCGAGAAATGCTCGGGCTGTGGAGCAAATAAACTGGGAGGTGAAAGAACATGCTGTCCGAAAAGAAAATAACTCCCGGAGAAAAGAAGCTTGCTCTTCCCTTGCTTGATAATCCGATAACGGTCAGAATCAAGTTTTGCAAGACGGGTAATCTTCAGTTCGTATCTCACCTGGATCTTCAAAGAACATTCCACCGCGTACTTGTGCGTGCGAATATTCCCATGTGGTATACAAAGGGCTTTAATCCTCACGCTAAGCTTGTTTTCGGTCTTCCCCTTTCGGTTGGAACCGAGAGTACATGTGAGATGGCTGACCTAAAGATAGAGAGAAAGATCGAGCTTGAGGACATTGTAAAGCAGCTCAACGAGCAGCTTACTGATGAGATGTACGTCCTTGATGCATATTATCCTACAACCAAATTTGCGGATATAGCTTACGCTGACTACACAATTAAGATTAATTCAACCAAAATAAACGCTGATACCGCGCTCAAGGCGACGAGCATTTTTGCTCTCCCGATTTTTATGAAAAAAAAGTCAAAGTCGGGCGAAAAAGAAGTAGATATTACAGAATATATAAAGAAGATTCAGTTCGAGTCATGTGACGGACAGCTTACTGCCAGAGCGATTCTCTCTGCGGGAAGCCAGGAAAATCTTAACCCTGAATACGTTGTTTCTGCTCTCAGATGCTGCGAAGAATTAAGTGACGAGCTTAACGGTATGACATACACCATCATGAGAAACAAGGTCTACGACGGCTTTATGGTTGAATTTAAATAAAAAAATAATTTATACGGTAAAACCGTTCAAAATGGAGGAAACAAAATGGCAATCAAAATGAGAGTTCTCTGCTACCCTGAGAACAACAAAAAGCTTCACACTCTAGCAGAGATAATCAAGGCTGAGTATAATCTTAACGTCAACTCGGTTGATAGGATCCCGCCCGCATATTCATGCGACAAGGAAAGACTGGTTATTCTCGCAACACAGATCAAGGGTAATCTCCCCGATAACTACCGTCTCTTCGTTCGTGAGCTCACAAAGGCAAGAGCGGCAAACGTTGCAATCATCGCTGCAGGTGACGAGGCTTGTGTGAACCACACAAAGCAGCTTCTCCGCGAGGCAGGCACCAACGTTATTGAGGAAGTACATAACGTCAAGATAGGTCTTTTCAACTCAAAGGTTACAGACGAGGAAAAGGCGGCTGCACTTGCGTGGGTAAAGACCACTATCGATAGTTTGGCTTAACGATTTTAGGTTCAGTTAGCAGAAAAAACGGGCATAGCTTAAAGCTATGCCCGTTTTTAATCTGTTTTATCTCTTTTTTATCGCCTTATCTATTGCGGGAGCAATAGAATAAAATATTGGTATTGTAAGATATATCACCCACAGAGGATGCCAAACGCCGTATAGCATACCGAAAAGGAGGAAAATGAACGTAACGAATATGGGATAACAGAACGGAGTAATTCTTTTCACCTTTATACATTCAATTATAGAAGAATATACAGGGATAGTGACGAACAACGTCCACCCTATCGACCAACCGTCATCTGTAAGAAAACCCCAGAGCAGATAAATTACCGTTATAACAATTGGATATGGGAGATTAAGCCAGATATCCATGGCGGTCCGTTTGCTTTTCGCCCGGTTTGTTTCGGAGTTATCCTTGTCTTCAATATCAATGACATCAGCCGACACTGTGTCGTTGGATATGGTGTCTTCTGTTCCATGATCAAGCGATGTGTTGATCATGTCGTCTATGCTGACCCCAAAGAATTTTGCAATAGCTATAAGGTTTTCCGTGTCGGGATAGGACTCGTTTCTTTCCCACTTCGATATTGCCTGACGAGAAACACCCATTTTTTCAGCAAATTCATCCTGTGAAAGTCCTCTTTGCTTGCGCAGGGTATAAAGATTATCTCCAAAATATGATTTTGTCATTTACGTTGTCCTTTCGTTGTTTGATTTCCATGTTTAGTATATCATTCGTTACCCGAATTATCAACAACTTGGGCTTTACATCAGCGCAACTATAGGTAGCATTTTGCAAAAATCAGTCAACAACTATAAGCTCGTATTCCTTAGATCCTATTCCAAGCTTTTCTGCAGCATCGATAGTAAGCGTGCCGTTTCTGCTCTCTATTCGCTCTATAAGGTGAGCCTTGTTCTTGTCGTTACAGTTATACACCAGATCGACGCACGCCTTATCTATTGCAACCGGGTCGAGCGAAGCAAGAATGCCTATATCCGCGATACAGGGATCCTCTGCCTTAGCGCAGCAATCGCAGTCAACTGACATATTCATCATCACGTTAATATAGGCTATTTTGCCGCTGAAATAATCCACAACGGACTTTGCGGAATCTGCCATAGCCTCAAGAAAGGAATCGTGGTCTGAGCCCCAGAAGTTCGCGGTATCTCCAACCCCATGGATATATTTCTTTCCGTATGAGGATGCAACTCCGATCGAAAGCTGCTTTATTGCTCCACCGAAACCTCCCATAGGATGTCCCTTGAAGTGCGAAAGCACGAGCATTGAGTCATAATTGACGATGTTCTTTCCAACGTAGTTCTTCTTGATCTGCTTGCCGGTAGGTATATCAAGCTCGAGATCGGGGCCTTCCGCATCAAGCAGATCCACCTTGAAGCTCTTGCTCCAGCCGTGATCGCGGAGTGTCTCTAAATGAATCTTGGTCTCATGTCTTGCACCCTTGTACGCGGTATTACACTCTACTACGGTGCCGCCAACGTGATCGATCACGGGTTTCCACATATCCGGCTTCAGAAAATTCTGATTTCCCTTTTCTCCTGAATGAACCTTAATTGCAACATTGCCCTCAAGCTCACATCCAAGCATTTTATAAAGCTCAAGCACCTTTTCAGGACTTATCTCTTTTGTAAAATATACCTTAGAACTCATTTATATCTCCTTAAATCACATTACCTTGGGGGAAACGAATGCGGTCTGATCCTTGCCATACGCCTCAAGATTCTCCATAATAAGCGCAACTACCTCGTCGGGTGTACGGGATGTGGTATCGATAACTATGTTAAAGTTGTTGTAGTCATAATAGTCAACACCGTAAATGTCAACGAAGCGATCTCTCTCCACGCGGCTTCTTTCAATAAGCTTTGCGCACGCCTCATCAACGTTCTCGTAGTGCTCCTCGCATCCGCGCTGATTCTTCATAACGCGCTTTGCAGCCTCCATGGGCTCGATAGTCAAGAATATCTTGAAGGTATTCTTTGCGAAGTGCCAAGCCATTCTGGAATCGAATATAAGCTTGTCCTCCTTGCGCTCCTCGGAAAGCTTTGTAACCGTTCCGTCTATCTCGTGGTCAAGAGAAGGATCGTCATTAAGTCTTTTGTTTAACTCGAGGGTAGTAATTCCAAGTCTGCGCGCATACTCGCGGTTGATCGTTCCGGTACTGAAGATCTCGTATCCGTATCTTTCCTTCATGATATTGCACACGGTCGATTTACCGCTTCCAAGTCTTCCTGTAATAGAAATAAGCATTTGAGCCTCCGAAAATTTAAACTGATAAAAACTAACCGACCTTTCCGCTATACACTTATAGGAGAAAAGTCGGTTATCGTTGTAATTAATCCTCTGAAACGAACAGAATTACTGTAAACTCTGCGCCATCGATGAGGAATGCATCCTTCAATGCGCCCTCACTCTGATTCTTCTTGATCTGCTCCAAGCCAAGTCCGATAGCCTGCATATCCTTAATTGTGAAGCAGCTATTGATCTCTTCAACAGTAAGAGCCTCAGGGGAAACATTTTTCTCCTCGTCACCGTTGCGCTTACTCTTAAGCTCATCGGTCAGCTCTCCCTTGACGTTGGAAACATAACCCCAATAGTCACCGTTGTTCTTGTTTGCCTTCATACCACCTATCTGTGTGATGGTGTTGTTCTTATCGATCTTGCATACCCAGTCTTCCTCTACAGCGAGGTAAGTATCAAGAACGTTCAAAATCGTAGGCTCCGCGTGTCCCTTGTAGGTATAGTCTATAGCCTCGATTACAGTCTTTCCTGTAGAATCTTTGATCTGGAAAGAAACTGTTACCTTATACAAATCTCTTTCGGGGATGGCAACGTCAGCATCACCTGCACCACCGGCATCACATGAGAAAAATACACAAGTGATCATTGAAAGAACCAAAACAAATGACAATATCTTTACTATTTTCATTTTATTTTCCTCCCTTATGTCGCAAATAACTACGATAATTATACTATAGTATAAGGGATTTGTCAAGTGTATTATTTGTAAACAATAAAATTATTTTATCAACTTCCCCACCATACAGAAAGACTGATTAGCATTATATAAAAAAGCCACACGGTATCGGCATAAATTACCAATGAAGCGCGTGTCGGAAGAAGTCTGGTCCACTCAACAGCACACGCAAGAGAGCATATCATTGCAATTACGGAAATTACAAAGGAGATGAAAAGTCTCTTCGCATAAAAAAGCACGGGAAACCACAAAAGAAACAGAAAAAAAGCAAATGAGAGACATAGCGCTCCTCTGTATGCGCAAATTTCCTTGACACCCGAATTGTGCCCCCTGACCGCATAATCAATTATCCAACCAAAGCTCATACCCATTAAAAAACATGCGAACACAGACAACAGATTAAAAAACCATACCGAAGGCAACAGATTAATGCCCTCTGTGAGATGGAGCATTTCCAAGGGACTCCCAAACAACGTTCTTGATAAAAGGCAAAACCCACCGCATATGCCGCCGCACACAAGCGGTCGC
>JAFWXY010000106.1 GCA_017522905.1 Clostridia bacterium | reverse complement strand
TGGCGCTTTCTAACGATAAGGAGTTTCGCCGCTTGCGAGCGGCGACCAACGCTCCGCGCGTTGGATGGGCGCAAGCCTTTGAAAAGGCTTGACCGAAACTTTAATGCCGCTTCGCGCTGTTTCCGTGACATCCCCGATAAACCCCAATTTATCGAAAAAACGGGCTGATATCAGCCCGTTTCATTTGGATTGGTTATTTTTCTGATCAGCACAAGGATTACTGCTCATCGCGCTCCGAAAGCCTCAAGAATCGCTCTGCCGCCTCGCGGTGTCCTGCTCCGGCAGCCATTCTATAGTAGTACAATGCCTCGCGCTTATTCTTGACACCCGTACTCGAGCCCTCTTCGCAGGCGAGTCCGTAGCTGTACGCCGCATTACTGTTGCCCTTGTCTGCCGCCATCTTGAGCCACTTGATCGCTTCCGAGTCATTCTCGCGAACTCCCACTCCGTGGCGGAGGCACCAGCCGTAGCTATACGATGCATCTATATTGCCAAGCTCTGCCGCAAAGCGATAGCATCTTGCCGCGGCGGCCTCGTTCTTTTGAATGTTTTTGCCCTCAAAGAAGGTGTCTCCAAGCTTATTCATAGCCTCGCCGAGTACCGGCTTTGAATATAGACTGTCACTTGTTTCAACGTAGCTGTCGGGAACGAAGAAGGGTCCCTCAAAATAGGAATGAAGATCTCCGCCCGATGAATGTATCTTAGCTATCTCGTTGTGAGCAGGAGGGTAGCCCATAGACGCCGCCAGGGAGATATGTTCAAACGCCTCAACGTAGCTCTGTATAGTTTTCACGTGACTTGCAAGCGACATTCCGTAACGGTACTGCGCCTTGATCTTTGCCTCGGTGTAAAGCTTGAGCTCATCGGCAAATCTCTCGGGGAAATCGTATACCGTCATACGCGGCTCGTCCTCGGAGTTAACCACCTTAAGATACCAATTCTGCGCGTCTCTCTTGTTTTTCGGCACACCGCGCCCTTGGTCGGAGAAGATTCCCATCATAAGCATTGCGGGGGCATAGCCCTTTCTTGCCGAACGCAAAAAATAATTTCTCGCGCCTGCGTATTCCGCTTTCATACCGATTCCATACGTCACGGCATATCCCATGCGGTACATAGCGTCAGCACGACTGCTCTCCGCCGCCGCCTTATATAAAAGTCTTGCTCTCTTTTGGTCGACCTCGGTACCTATTCCTTTTTCAAGGCACTGTGCCAGCGCCAATCTAAGCGAGCAATATCTGCCGCTCTCGTCGCTGCTCTTGGCTATCTGCTCCTCTGCGTCGATAAAGCAATTGACCGCCAAAGACGGGTCTGCCGCAGTTCCCACCCCGTAGAAATAGCATTCTCCAAGCATATACATGGAATCCGTGCTTCCAAGCCGCGCACCCTTCAGAAACCATTCGTACGCGTACTCGTAGTTCTTCGTGGTTCCTATGCCCTTCAGGTGGCAAAGGCCTATTTTATATGCTGCATCGGCACGGTTTTTGTCGTCGGAACGGAACGCTTTACAATAATATGAGTATGCGCTCGCGCTATCCTTCATAGCGCCAAGGCCCTCAAAGAAGCAATTTGCAACCTCATATTCTGCCGGTGCGTAGCCATTTTCCGCCGCCGAAACAAAGAGCTTGTACGCCGAGCTATAGCTCTTCTTGGTTCCCATACCCGTAAGAGCCATTTTGCCCGCCTCATACTTTGCAGCATCGTGGCCGAGGCTCGCCGCTCGCATTGCGGCTCTATACGCCTTATTGAAATTCTGCTCTGTCCCGATTCCTCGGCTATAGCAAAGAGAAAGCAAATAGAGTCCCGTCGGGTTTTTGGCATTTGCCGCAGATCTGTAATATTCAAAAGCCTTCTGCACGTCTTTTTCGCAACCATCGCCCGACTCACAAATTTTACCGAGTCTGCACAAGGCATTGGAGCTTCCAAGCTCTGCCGCCTCGCCGAATATACGGATAGCCTTTTCCTTGTCCTGTTCAACGCCGTGACCGTAAAAATAGCAACCGCCCAAATTATTGGCCGCACCCGCGTGCCCGAGCTCATAGCCCTTTTGGTACAAAGTAACTGCATATTCGTAATTGATCTCGCATCCGGCTCCGAATTCGTAGCAGACTCCGAGTGCAAATATACAGTCGGGATTTAAAATTCTCGCTCCGTCCGAGAAATATTCAACCGCTCTCTCCTCATCCTTCTCGCATCCGAATCCGCGAGAATAGCAGAGTCCAAGATTATAGTAGCCCGTGCCTTCAGAAAGCTCTGCCGCCTTTTGATAAGAATCAAAGGCAAGCGCGGGATTATAGAGAATGCCGGTCTTGTTGGAATATATCTGTCCGAGGTATATGTACGAAAGCGCGTGTCCGTCTGCCGCGTTTTTCTTCAATAGGGCGATGCAATGGTCTACATCTACCTCGCCCGATTCAAGCAAAAGCACCGTTTCGTGGTAAAGTCGGCTTCCGTCGTATTCCTTTGTGGGCACTTCTTCCTTGCCTTCGTTTTCGTTGGCAAGGCTGCTCATATCAAGCTCTTCCTGGTAATTGTATGTGGAATTATCATCACCAAACATATCGGAAAAATTAAGCTGAACACCGTCCTCGGTATATTCCTCGGAAATATCATCGGGCACCTCAACTAAAAGCTCCGGCTCCCCTGTCTCTGTTGCTTCTTCTTCCTTTTCATTCTGATAACGAGAATACAAGCCCATCTCACTATCGAGAATGTCCTTTTCAAGCTTATTCAAATATCGTACCCTCCGTTAATTATTTTGCGGTAAAATATGTACCGACCTTCTCACCGTCAAGCAATCTGTAGAGTATCTCAGGGTCGCTTCCGTTCATAATGAACATTGGAATTCCGTTTTCGGTAACCATCTTGGCGGCAGTGAGCTTGGCTTCCATTCCCCCTGTTCCGCGGTCCGTACCGGCGCCGCCTGCAAAGGAAAGGATCCCGTCGATATTATCAACTCGGTCTACAAGCTTGGCATCGGGATTTTTGCGAGGATCGCTATCATAAAGCCCCTCTACGTCGGAGAGGTTTATAAGTATCTCCGCACGGCAAAGATTTGCAACGTGGGCAGAAAGAATATCATTTCCGCCGAACTTTGTAAGCTCATCGGTGGAGACCGCGTCATTTTCATTGACTATCGGGATACATCCCATTCTGAGCAGAGTGTTGAAGGTATTCTCGGCAGCAGTGCGGCGAACGGGATTATCTATGACGTCACGCGTCATAAGTATCTGCGCCACCTTATGTCCGAACACCGAGAAAAACTTGTCGTATATCTTCATAAGCTCGCTTTGTCCGATTGATGCCATTGCCTGCTTTTCCTCAAGAGAGTAGGGTCTGTGACCGAGTGCGGATTTCGCGATACCCGCGCTGACCGCTCCCGATGAGACGAGGACTACCTCCTTGCCCGTGTTTTTAAGGTCGGAAAGCACCTTTGCAAGCTCCTCTATTCTCCGCAGATTGAGCTGTCCCGTAGAGTGAGTAAGAGTTGACGAGCCCACCTTGACGACTATTCTTTTGCAATTTTTAAACAAGCCCATAAAAAAATCTCACTTTCGGGGAAAAAATTTTGTAAAAGCCCTTTAAATATTTTGAATTTTGTATTATAATATATTAAAAGGGCATCTTTTATTCATTATACAACAGTTTGTGCCCATTTTCAAGTATATTTGCAAAATAATTACATCACATATCCGGAGGAATTTATGAAAAAGAAGTATTCGCTTTCTATCGCAGACGTCGAGCTCAACGTAACCGTTGACGAGTCTCCAGAGACCGTTGAATACATAGTCGGTGTTATCGACAGGAAGATGAGGGACATTCTCCTCAAAAGTAAATATTGCCCCAAAACTCAGGCGGCGCTGCTTTGCGCGCTTGACCTTTGTGCCGACAAGGTAAAGGCTAAGGAGGAGATAGACAGACTTGAGGACGAGATCGAGGCACTCAAAGCTTCTCTCAAGGCGTCCGACGACAAGTACGCCCGCGCACAGGGAATCTCCATCGCTCTTGAGGGCGAGAAGGCAAGACTTGAGATAGAAAACATGAAGCTTCGCGCGCTTCTTGACGAGGCAAAGCAAAAGGGAGAGGTATCCGAAGCCGACGTTGATGCTCTTGGTCTTGCTGCAGAGGCAGCTTCCGCAGAGGCGGCAGCAGAGCCCGAGGAAGAAAAGAAGTCTCAGAAGAGCCGCGTAGGAAGCATGTTTGATCTTCTTACCTTTGACGAGATCTGATAATATGAATAAATTGCCTGAACTTTTAAGCCCTGCGGGCTCATTTGAAGCGTTGAAGGCAGCAATAGAGGGAGGCGCCGATGCTATATATATGGGAGGCGCCTCCTTTAATGCTCGAATAAACGCGGAGAATTTCGGGAGGGAAAGCATGCGCGAGGCGATAAAGCTGGCCCACGTCTATGGCGTAAAGCTTTATCAGACGGTAAACGTTATGGTGCTGGATAAGGAGCGAGGCGACTTCCTTCGCTCGGCGGAGGAGTCGGCACGCGCGGGAATCGACGCTTTTATCGTTTCGGATATGGGTGCGGCAAGTATCTTGCACGAGTATCTGCCAGAAATTCCGCTCCACGCAAGCACGCAGATGAGCATACACAATGCAAGCGGAGCAAAATTGCTTGAGGACTACGGATTTACGCGCGTAGTCCCTGCAAGAGAGCTTTCGCGCGAGGATATCGCCTATCTTGTGAAAAACACCTCGCTTGAGGTTGAAATGTTTATACACGGCGCGCTTTGCGTCAGTCATTCGGGACAGTGTCTCTTTTCATCACTTGTAGGCGGAAGAAGCGGGAACCGCGGCCTTTGCGCCCAGCCCTGCCGACTTCCATACGCATGCGAGGGAGAGAGGGTTGGAAGCAAATATCCTTTGTCGCTTAAGGATCTTTCACTTGCCGAGCATATCGGAGATATAATCGAGAGCGGCGTCGCATCGCTCAAGATTGAGGGAAGAATGAAATCTCCCGAGTACGTGCGCGGAGTGACTGCCATATGGCGAGCGCTTCTCGACGAAGGCAGAAATGCGACGCACGAGGATATGCAAAGGCTGGCAAGCCTGTTCTCACGCGGTGGATTTACCGATTCCTACTATAAGAAAACGGTTGGTCGCGGAATGCTTGGTGTCAGAAGTGACGAGGACAAGCAGGCGTCGCGCGAAACCGAGAAATTTAATAAGATAACAAGAAAAGTGCCGATAGATATGTCGATCAACATACACCGGGGAGAGGCTGTAGAGCTTACCCTCTCGCTTGGCGACACTTCTGTATCAGTGCACGGAGCGGTGGCGCAAGCGGCGATAAATGCCCCGATCAGCAAAGAAAACGTAGAAAAGTCACTCTCAAAGCTTGGAGATACTCCTTTTTCGGTTGGCAATCTCGAAATAGAACTTGGCAAGGACGTTATGATGCCGATCTCGGCTCTTAATTCGCTCCGTCGCGAGGGCGCAGAGAAGCTTCTTGACGAGATAACAAAAATTGAGGGTATCAAAACAGGTAAGCTTTCAGGCAAAGGATGCAAGAGCACACCCAAGAAACGCAACGTTGGTAGATTTTACTCTCCCGCGCAGATAACCCGGAAGGCAAGAGCATTTTTTGACGTTGCTCTGCTTCCTCTTGACAAATATGCGGATAACGGCTCGCAGGCGGACGGATTCTGGATGCCCGAGGTGATATTCGATTCCGAGTGGACAGAAGTTGAGAAAAAGCTCTCAAGGGCGGCAGAGCGCTCACCTGAATACGTGATAGTGTCCAATCTCGGACAGATCGAGGCGGTTAGAAGAGCTTTGCCTGAGGCGAAGCTGATAGCCGATTTCCGATTCAATATAGGCAACCGAGATTCCGCTCTCTTCTTTGAAGATCTCGGCTTTGAGAGTTACGTAGCATCGGCGGAGCTGACTATCCCTCAGTTGCGCGATCTTGACGGCGCGAAGGCGGCGATAGTTTACGGAAGAATTCCGCTTATGCTGCTTGAAAAGTGCGTTATCAAGGAGCTTTACGGTGACAAGCGCGGATGTGGCGCTTGTGCAGAGAACGGCGCAAGAATGACCGACCGCCGCGGCTTTGTTTTCCCGATAATGCGCACGGCAGACCACAGAAATATTGTATTTAACAGTATGCCGACCTATATGGCAGACAGGCAAGTGGCGCTTACCGATGCCGCTATGACCGACCGCCATTTTATCTTTACGGTTGAAAACGGCACCGAAGTGGACAGCATCATTGATGCGTATCTGCTCGGTCGCGCCGCAAAGGGCGAGGTCAGAAGAATATAGATCCAAGGTATATAAAGCCCCACCGCGCCTGCGGTGGGGCTTTGCTTTTATATAATTCATTTATCGGAAATAGTTATTACGATATCGCCTGTATCGGTGGTTACATCACATATTCCGCCGCTTGTTGTTCTGGGTACGTCTTTTCTGCCCGTGTCGGTATTGACAATAAATATCTTATCCGAAAGCAGGTTGCCTCTGACGTCGCCTGTATCCGTGACAATCAATATCTCACCCGCATCAGAGTCTGTAAAGCGTACGCCGCCCGTGCTTCTGTTTACCGCAAGCTTTTTGGATACAATGACGTTATTAAGGGAAATATCTCCCGTACTTCCCGTAGTGTCGAGGTTTTCACACCTCACAGACGCAAGGCTTGTCTTTCCCGTTGTAACACCGATCTTTACGTCTTCCGTACAGGTTACGTTCGTCACTTTGACATCGCCTGTCGAAACCGAAAGGTACAAGCTTTTTGAAGATATGTTTTCTACCGTGATATCACCCGTTGTCGCCTTGAGGTTTATCCCTTCGTCTGCAGACGCACGGCATACGATCTTACCCGTGCTGGTTCTTACGTCAATACTCTTGAAATTGAAATCTTTTGATATCTCAACCTCTCCGGTGCTTGATATTACCTCAAGTGCGCCGTATTCACCCTCGGGTATATAAACGGTCAGCTTTGCACACTCGCCAAAGTTTATGCCTATATGCTGATACCATTTTCTCGTGTCCTCAAGGCGGATCGATAGCTTTCCGTCCTCTGCCAAGACAGAATACCCAAGGTTTTCCTGCTCATAACACTCAACATACGCCCTTCCATCGGTCGAGGGAAGGACCTTTAATTCTGCCGTGGCGCCAACGACCAATATGTCGCTGAATCCCTCGGTTATTTCATATTTGTTTATTTGGTATTTATTAGTTGACAGTTTTAAAAAATCCCAGTCGATCGCCATTATAACACCTCCTAATATCAAGCAGCCCACCAAGGTAAGAGAAGCTGCTACAATAAGCCATATTTTCACTGTCTTACTCATTTACGCCTCCTCCTTTTTTATAAAGCAGCCCTTGATCCATATTATTATTTTTTGGGAAAGGATCATAATACCCTTTGTTGCCGCACGGCAGCCAAAGAACGTGAAAATCGAAAGACCTGCCAAGAGTATTCCTGCGCCGATCAGGGCAATTCCCGAGGGAACGTGACCGATAACGAAAAAAACGATTCCGACAAGTATACCGCAAACCGAGCAGGCGCAAAATGCTGCAAATACAGCCCACAGCGTAATGACAACGCTCCACAAAACAACGTAAAGCGCAAAAATTACGGAAACCGCGGTGATTATCAAGGAAAACCATATCGGGGAGCCGATCGCCAAAAGCACGATCTCCCACGTACTCAATTTGCGTTTAGGATTTATTCTTTTCTTGACGATTTTGGAGAGTGGAATGTCAGCCAGTGTCTGAGAGATTATGTCGTCAATATTTCCTATTGCCGCGACAGCTTCTTCTTCGGTAAGACCCTCTTCAATGCGGTCGTCTATCATTTCGGTGTAAAAGCTCACGCGCTCCTCAATATCTTCTCCGGGCAATCCCGACAAGCCTCGGCGCAGCTCAATTATAAATTCCTTTTTTTGCATCGTCGCCATCCTCCTTTGCTACGAATCTGTATATGGATAAGATCTCCTTCCACTCCTCCTTGAACTCCCCAATACGCTTGAGTCCTTGCGTAGTGATGTGATAATATTTTCTAAGCCTGCCGCCGTGCTCTGCAGTACGCACGGTCAAGAGGCTTGCCCCCTCCAGGCGCTTTAAAATAGTATACAGGGTTGATTCCGAAAGCTCAACGTAGGGCTTCAGATCCTTGATTATCTTGTATCCGTA
>JAFWXY010000105.1 GCA_017522905.1 Clostridia bacterium | reverse complement strand
TTATCGGGGATGTCACGGAAACAGCGCGAAGCGGCATTAAAGTTTCGGTCAAGCCTTTTCAAAGGCTTGCGCCCATCCAACGCGCGGAGCGTTGGTCGCCGCTCGCAAGCGGCGAAACTCCTTATCGTTAGAAAGCGCCACAGAGGGGGAATGACAATCCGCGAGGATTGTCAGGGGGAACCGCACAAGTGGGGGGTTCCCCTTTTGCTACATAGGCATATCTTACTCCGTTATCCGCTTTTTTCTTTGATACAAGAGGCCCAAAATATTCGGCGTGTAGCCAATCTAAAAGCAAAGTCGTTTTGCCGAAACCGCTCCCTGCAAGCAGGGAGTCCGAGTAATTTCTTAAAGCAACAAAAGCTTGGCAAAAAAGAAATGCCACATACGCACCACGGCGTCGCAGTGGGTGCCACTACTCCGCCTGTGTGGGAGGTTTCGCTCGTTGCGACGAGCGAGGAGGGCTCCGCGCCCTCCACCTGCGGTCGCTTTTTGTAAAAGCGACGGAAAACAAAATTGTTTACAGCCGTGAAGTCCCCGACAAATCAAAATTTGAAAGTACCATATTTGACAACCGCAACAAAAAAGGAGAAGCCGCGAGGGTTTCTCCTTTTTATTATATGTGGTGTTGTTTGTCAATATTTTCTCTCAACTCCGACTGCGAGAAGCGCGTTAAGCACCTCCTCGTCATAGGTGAGAAATATCGACGCGACCTCGCCGCCGTTTGTTATCGACACCTCAAGACGGCGCCGCGCGGCAAATTGCGCGTCGTAGGTGTATTTGTCCTTCGGGCGGCGGTCACGTGCCACTTCCCTTTTATTCTCCGCGTCGACCACGCGGACAAAATCTATGTGCTTGACCGAAACGTGGCAGACCTTCAGCTCGCTCTTTCCATTTCTTCGAGGGCTGATCTGATAAACAATAAAATCGTATGCTCCCTCGCCGTCCTCCGCCGCGCCCGACGTTGATTCTATAACGATCATATAGCGGACGGAAATTCGACAGATAGTAATATATGCGGCATAAGTGAAAAAAGCAATCGAGACCGTTTGCAGCACCCATTCGTATAATACATTCTCCCCTACGGAGATGATAAAGGCAACCACACCGCCAATCAGCGCTATAATCGCGCTTATCCTTGCGCCCTTGTTATTTGTTTCTATTATCTTTTTGAACATGTTTTACACCTCAAAGCCTTTTGCCAAAGCGAGCAGAGTCTCTTTTTTATTAAGCTTGGGCTCATCAATAACGCGATCCAAGAGATAAGCCGTTATTTTACCGATGCTCCTTGGCTCAATTCCCTCTGCTATAAGGTCGTTTCCGCTGACGTCAAGCGCCGCCACCGTCACACAGGGGCTATTTTTAGCCTGTACTTTTATAATTTCCGCAAGCTCGGGACTTTTATTTAGCAGGGTGGCATCATATGCAAGCTCTCCGTACTCGTAAATCATTCTGCGCGCGTTCTTCTCTGAGAGCTCGGCGCAAAAAACCTTTTTATTGCAAAGCTTTTTTATGCTCTGCGATTCGTTGCGCGACAATTTAAGGCTCGACAGATCAGGCAGGCAGGCATTCTCAAAAAAGAGCGCCGCCATTCTCGTTTCGAATTTTGCGGGGAGAGTCAAGAGTGAGCGTGAAGGTTTCTTTATATCGGGGTGAATGTATTTTGCAAGACCAAGCTCAAAAATAAGATCAATTCCCTCGTCTGCGCCGTTTGAGAGCAGTGTTTTTTTGAGCTCAACAATTTTTCTCTCGATAGAGACTTTTTGTAGCCCACAGGCGAGCTTTACCGCCGCTTTTTTTGTGTTTTCCTCTATCTCGAAGCCGAGCGACGCCGCAAATCTCACGGCACGAAGGATTCTGAGTGCATCCTCACGAAATCTTCGCTCGGGTTCGCCCACCGCACGGATGATCTTGTTGTTTATATCCTCAATCCCACCGAAAACGTCGATGATCTCTGCGGTTTTCGGGGCGAGGTTGCCAACGAGTACCTGATCGTCGGATTTTTCTGCTGTAGGCTTGCCCACCGCAGGCTTGCCCACCGCAGGTGTGCTCACCGCAGTTTCATCTGCCGCAGCCTTGCCAACCGCAGGCTCGCCCACCGCAGGTGTGCTCGCCGCAGGTGTGCTCGCCGCAGGCGCGGCCGCCATAGCATTGACGGTAAAGTCGCGGCGCGCGAGATCATCCTCTATATTTGAAGTGAAAATAACCTCATCGGGGTGACGGGAATCGGTGTAGATTCCGTCAATGCGGAAGGTAGTCAGCTCGTAGGTCTCATTGTCAAGCAAGACTGTGACCGTACCGTGCTTGAGACCCGTGGGAATTGTGCGAACACCCTCAAGGGCGAAGATTTCTATCATTTTTTCGGGAGAGGCATTTGTCGTCATATCCCAGTCGGACGGTTCTCTGCCCATCACGACGTCCCGGACACATCCGCCAACCGCATACGCGCGATAGCCGTGCCTTGACATGATATTCATTATTTTAATCACGTTTTCGGGGTATTTCATTGCAATTTCTCTCCTTTCATTTATTTTTAAGGCTATATTTAGCCCGAATTTTATATAGCTGTTTTGATTTTCTTAATCTCGGTGCCGTCTTTGGGTAATTTAGAGAGGAATATCATCATTGAAGGCAGAGTTACGACTGCGGTTATTATATAAGCCATAGGCTGTGCCATCTCAAGACCTAAGAGTCCGTTGCCGTAATAGGTTTCAAACAAGTATGGCAAGAGGTAGAGCATGGGGATAAAGGCGATTCCGTTTTGCAGCGCCGAGAGCAAGATTGCAGGCACGCGCTTGCCAATGCTCTGGAACATCATATTTCCAACGACAGTTGCCGGCAATACCCAAAGCACCATACAGTTGATGCGGAGCGCCTCTACGCCGATCTGCGCCACAAGCGCCGTTCCCTCCGAGTTGAAGATATTGATTATGAAGGGAGCAAGCAAATAGCACGCCGCCGAGAGTGATCCGATAAGGAAGAGCCCGAAGAACATTGTAAAATAGCTTCCCTTTTTTACTCGGCTGTATTTTTTGGCTCCGTAATTGAATGCCGCGACAGGCTGAAAGCCCTGTCCGATGCCGAGACCAACACAGAAAATGAACTGAACTGTCTTTGAAACGTAGCCCATTGCCGCAATTGCCGCAGAGCCGTACACCTTTGCCTGAACGTTAAGCACGCCGATAGAAATGCTTGAGAGTCCTTGGCGGATAAGGCTTGGGAGTCCTGTTGAGACGATATCCCAAACGATACGGGAAGTGATAAATCCGCGCGCAAAGCCAAGCTTACTCTGTGTTTTTCCAATCAAGAAGGGGGTTAAGAGTATGATCAAGCTTATGTACTGCGATACAGCGGTCGCAATGCCTGCACCTGCGGTTCCCATACCAAACTGAATTACCAAAATGTAGTCGAAAAGTATATTCAATATACCGCCCGATGTGAGACCAAACATCGCAAGCGTTGCCTTGCCCTCGTATCTCAGTACGTTGTTGAATACGCATGAGGTAGTCATTGCGGGAGCGGCAATAAGAATATAGAGCGCGTAGTTCTTGGCGTGGGGCAAAATGTCGGGCGTGCTTCCAAGGAAGAGCATCAACGGCTCCAACATCAAAAGTCCCACGGTCATTATTGTAAGTCCGCTTAGCAGCGCAAGCAAGACACTTGACGACAAAAATCTTCCCGCCTTCTCAGAGTCCTTTGCGCCAAGCAGACGGCTTACGTGGCTTCCCGCGCCGTGTCCGAACATAAATCCGAACGCCTGGAGTATCGCCATGATGCTGAATACTATACTCGTAGCACCGCCTGCGCTATTGCCAAGTGTGCTGACAAAGTAAGTGTCCGCCATATTGTAAATATTTGTGACCAGCATACTAATCGTCGTCGGAAGCCCAAGCACAAGAACAAGCTTCCAGACCGGTGTTTCGGTCATTTTTATATAGTGTGATTCACTTTTTGAGAGAGACACTTTGTTTTCCTCTTTGTTTTACAACCGTTCGTTTATTTTTAAATTATATATTTATTTTCTCGCAACTCCCGTCGCCCTTGCCGCCTCAATTACAGCCTTGGCAACGACCGCCGCAACCTTTTTGTCAAGAGCAGACGGGATAATGTAGTCCTCACAAAGCTCATCGTCGGAAACAAGCGATGCAAGCGCGCGAGAGGTCGCCATCTTCATCTCCTCGTTTATCTGACTTGCGCGGCAGTCAAGTGCGCCGCGGAAGATTCCGGGGAATGCAAGCACGTTGTTTATCTGGTTGGGGAAATCAGAGCGTCCCGTTCCCACTATTCTCGCGCCGCCTCTCTTTGCCTCGTCGGGCATGATCTCGGGCGTAGGGTTAGCCATCGGGAAGACGATAGCATCCCTTGCCATCGCCGATACCATTTCCGCAGTAACAACGCCGGGAACAGACACGCCGACAAATACGTCTGCGTTTTTCATCACGTCGGCAAGGTTGCCCTTGTCACATCCGAGATTTGTAAGTTCTGCTATTTCTCCTTGCGCCGCGTTATTCTCGGGCTTACCCTTATATATCGCGCCAAATCGGTCAACCATGGTAAGGTTCTTGACGCCGAGATTCAAAAGGTGCTTACCTATAGATATGCCCGCCGCGCCTGCGCCGTTAATTACCACCTTAACCTTGTCTATGTCCTTTTTAACGAGCTTAAGGGCATTCAAAAGTGCTGCGCCGACAACTATTGCCGTTCCGTGCTGATCGTCGTGGAATACGGGAATGTCGCAGATCTCCTTGAGTCTGCGCTCTATCTCAAAGCAGCGAGGTGCGCTTATATCCTCAAGGTTGATGCCGCCAAACGAGCCCGAGAGAAGATAGACGGTTCTGACTATCTCGTCAACGTCCTTACTTCTTATACAAAGCGGAAAGGCGTCAACGTCAGCAAACGCCTTAAAGAGCGCACATTTCCCCTCCATAACGGGCATTCCCGCCTCGGGGCCTATGTCGCCAAGACCAAGCACCGCCGTGCCGTCTGTGACAACCGCGACCATGTTGGAGCGCCTTGTAAGCTCGTAGGACTTGTCTATATCCTTTTGTATTTCAAGGCAGGGCTGTGCAACACCGGGTGTGTATGCCAGCGAGAGGTCCTCGCGGTCCTCAATAGAGCAGCGCGTGACTACCTCTATCTTGCCTTGCCATTCATAATGCTTTTTTAAAGATTCTTCTGCTATTGACATTTTTTGATCCTTCGTATTTTTGCTTTATCTGTAAATATCGTCAAATCTAACCGTGTTGCTCAACGCGCGGAGTCCGTTCTCGTCCGTTACCTCGGCTCTGACGAATTTTTCACCCTCCTTGATAACGTAGTCCGCCTCAATGAGATTTTCGCCGACCATTATCTTGCCGGGGGTCTGTCCCATATCCGAGAAGAACTCGATCTTAAGCGCAGGTGAGCAGATAACTCTCACGCGGTCTGCGCCGCGGCGCTCGATGTGGATCTGAGGGCCCTCTGTTGCATAAAATCTGCCCTGACGGATGGCGCGGAGAATGTGCGTGCTCTCCATATCGGTCGCCTCGACCATAATTGAGCAGATGTAGTCCTCGTCCTCGTAGCAATTCACGCCGTTCGAGGCGATAAGCACGGGAGAGACACCGAATGCGGAAAGACGGTCGCAAAGTCCGCCTGCGTGGCCGTCACTTGTAACTCCGTACTCGACCTCGGAGTTAAATATCTCGATGCCGTCAAAGCCCTCAAGATCAAGAAGCTCCTCGGCAGAGTTGCCGTTGTGCGCGGGGTATGCAAGAATTGCAAGTCCGTTGCGCTTTTTGATCATGCCGACGATCTCCTTTGCCTTTGCGCGCGCGGTCTTTTTCATATTTTGCCAAGCCACGGGGATCTCGGGATCGCTGGTCATACCGATGCCGAGGATGTGATACGCCTCCTCGCTCTCGCCAAGGCCGCCGACGCTGTATTCACAGCCCGAGAGGACCTTGATGCCCGAGAGCTCGCCCTCGGGGGTGTATTGCCAGCTCTCCGTGAGAGCGATCGCGTCATAGCCATGCTCGAGATATTCCTCGGCAAGAAAGCGGGGCGAAGCGCCCTTGCCCGCCTGCACGTGAAGTGCTATTTTCACTCTGGTTTTTCCTAAAATATCTACAAACATAAACTACCTCCAAGCGATACATATTTTCCTATTATATATTTTATCACAGTGCGGGGATTAAATCAAGCGGTTTGACGATTTTGGGCAAAATTTTGGGTTTAGCAATAAGATTTAAATCCTATTGTATTCAAATTTTGATTTGTCGGGGCGCTATGGCGACAAAAACTGTGGAAAGTTTTCGCTCGCAGAGTTTGCATTGCAAGCTCGAGCAAATCTCGCTTGCGAGTTTGCATTTTTTCTCAAAAGGCTTGGCTGAGCCGCCGAGCTCGGCGGTCGCTCTCCGCAGAGAGCGAAACTCCTTATCGTTCGAAAGCGCCACGAAGGGTGAATTTCGGCGTAGCCGAAAGAGGGGGGGGACCTTCGGTGGGGAGTGCTTCGCCAACGGCGAAGTGAGAACCACACAAGTGGGGGTTTCCCTTTCTCTACATAGGCATATTTTAATCCTTTATCCGCTTTTTTCTTTGGCACAAGAGGCGCAAAATATTCGGCGTGTAGCCAATCTAAAAGCAAAGTCGT
>JAFWXY010000104.1 GCA_017522905.1 Clostridia bacterium | reverse complement strand
CTTCATTTGATCACCGCCTTGTATCCCAGGCCGTGGACAGTTTTGATCTCAAAGTCCTCACAGCCGGACAGCTTGGAGCGCAGCTTTGTCATATACACGTCTACGGCTCTCGGTGCGGTTTCTGTGTCTGCATCCCAGAACTCGTCCATCAGCTGGGTTCTTGTAAAGGTCTTCTTGGGATAGCTGAGCAATTTATAAAGGATACTGAATTCACGGTTGGTAAGCGAAACTTCCTTATCGCCGAGATAAGCGGTATGTTCGTCGGCATCCATTTGGAAACTGCCTATTTCCAGTTTGCGGGACGATGCAATCTTAGCACGGCGAAGAAGTGCGCCGATGCGCAAAAAGAGCTCGTCCAAGTCGATGGGCTTTACCATATAGTCGTCCACACCGATGCGAAAGCCTCTCTGCTTGGAGGCAATATCATCACGGGCGGTCATAAAGAGGATCGGAATGTCCTCGTTCAGCTCTCGCACATTTCTTGCAAATTCAAAACCATCCACGCCGGGCATCATAATGTCGGATACGATAAGGTCGAACATATTCTCATAAAGCGCATCGTAAGCATCGTTTGCATTCAAACATCCGGTAGCTTCATATCCGCTGTGGTTCAAAAACGAGCAAACAGTCTTGTTCAGCTCCTTATCATCCTCTACAACCAATATCTTAAACATCGTGTTACCTCCGCTTATTACTATCATTCATTATACAGTATAACACCCAAATGTTAAAGTTTTGTTTATGTTTTGGCCTCTTTGAAAGATTTTCAAATTTATTTTATCACTATGTAACCCCTAACTGAACAACACATATTGCTAAAAGTGTTGATTTGAAAGTCAAGGCAACGCCGATATTTACAGCGTTGCCTTGGAAATTATACCAAACTTGATTTTTTCAGCACAGCCTTACTTCCAAATCCCAAGCCGACAGCGAATATTGCACCGCCTGCGAGACAGAGAATGACGTTGATGAAGGTCGAGCCGAGAGGCGTGATCATAGAAACCATCATAAACAGGAGCATTCCTCCACCAAGAGAGCCACAGATCGAAAGCCAAGCCTTCTGCTTTGCCGCTACGCTGATACGCGTAAAGATAGATACGAACACGAGCATAAGGAATATCTTTGCGAGCATACACATCACGATATTGCCTGCGTTAAGTCCGTGAAGGTCAAAGGATAGACCTGCCATAGCACCGCCGAGAATGGAGCCGATAAAATATGCGACCAGCATTAACCCTCCGCATATAAATCCCGAGACCGTCTTTGACACCACGTATTCGCCTCTTTTTGCACGAACGGTGAAGAGATTTTTTGCGTAACCGCTTCTAAAATCATCCGAAATAAAGAGACAAACGAACACGGCGACGAGCATAAACACCATATTGATGTTGCACATCATAAATATCTCGTTTCCACCCATTGCTTCACCGCCGGGAAGCGTTCCTATATTCTGCCACGTGTTTTCGGGGCCTTGCATAACCGTTTCCACACCTGTCTGCGGATCGACCGAAACAGAGCCGTCCATCATTGCCATCATCACGGTCATAAGTATCGGCATCACAAGAGCGCAGGCGATCAAGATGTAAAACAGCTTGGATTTGAACATTCTGCGGAAGTCCACCTTCAGCATACTTCCTATGCGCTTACCGAAGCTGATCTTTTCAAATTTCATTGCGTTTTCCATTCTCATCTGCCTCCTTTCATAAGGTCGATATAATATTCTTCAAGACCGATCTTGTCGGTTTTGATCTCCGTCACAATGATACCGTTATCGTACAGATATTTAACAATATCCTCGGGCGTGGTCAGATCATACACACGGATATAGCCTGCTTCATCTTCTTCTACACGGGAACACTTACAGCCGAGGAGCATTTTCGCTCTGTTCATTTCACCGCTTTGCAATGCAACGTAGGTACGGCAGCTCGCGTCAAGCTCTTCGGCAGTCATTTCCACGAGCATTTTGCCGTGACGGATAATGCCGTAATGAGTCGCTACCTTTTGAAGCTCGCCGAGGAGGTGTGAGGACACGATAATGCTGCGCGTTCCGTCCTTTATGATGTCAAGGAACACCTCGCGCATAATTCTCATACCGTCGGCATCAAGGCCGTTCAGGGGCTCGTCAAGAACGAGAAGCGTGGGATTGCCGAGCAGAGCCATCGCAATACCGACTCTCTGCTTCATACCGAGGGAGCAGTTCTTGTATTTGTTACCTGCCGCACCCTCCATGCGAACCATTTTTAGCACATTAACGACTTCCTGTTCTGCATTAGGAACGGAAAGATTTGCTGCTTCAAGCATCATATTATCCCAAACGGTTAGTCCGGGAAAGCATCCGGGAGATTCAATCAGTACGCCAACCTTAGCTCTTACCGCTTCATCGGTGTAGTCCTTGCCGTAGAGCTTGATAGAACCGCCGCTTGTGGGGATCAGACCGAATATCATTTTTTCGGTGGTGGATTTGCCCGAACCGTTTTCTCCGATAAAGCCATAGATTGCACCCATCGGTATGGTCATATTCAGACCGCACACCGCCTGCTTGGGGCCGAAGTTTTTAGATAATTTTTTTATTTCAACCGCATTCATTTTTTCATCCCCCTTTAATATACGTCGCTCTTATTCAAAAGTCGTGTGCCGGCTACGTTATAAATGAACGCCCAAGCAACCGATACGACGATACAAATAAGCAAAGAGCCGATACCGCTTGAAAGGTTGGCGTTAACCGATGCGCCGTAAAGGAAAACGTTGAGGAAGCCCGTAGGAAGCCCCAGCCCTTCGACGATCGCCGCTGCACCGATAATGAGGATACCCGTTCCAAAGAAGAAGGACGAAGCAACGGAAATGCCGAAATATCTTCTGAAGATCACGTTGAGGAAGGTATAGAGGCTTGCCCAACCGAGCGACATCACCATTTTGCCGAGAATTGCTATGATCAGAGAGCCAACGTTGACCGTGGCATCATAGCCTGCAAACAT
>JAFWXY010000103.1 GCA_017522905.1 Clostridia bacterium | reverse complement strand
CTATCGTGCTGGCAATACTTACAACCGACATAAACGCGCCCGACACCATACCGTAGGCAGTATTGAATGCGTAATAATCTGACACGCTGACACCGCTCTGTACCGCCATAAAGTACATCAGTATCATTCCACCCATGGAAATGATTGCGCTGAACGCACCGCCCGCACGAAGGAACATCGGCGGATTGTAGGAAACTGCAAGCTGCTCAGAATAGAGCTTTGACCAACGGGCAAACATTCTCTTTTCTGCACCCGAGAGCTTGATTTTCTGCACGCCTGTAATCATGGCGTAGCTCATACCTGATTCCTGCGCGGAGAGTTCCATTTTTTTCTTTGTGTAACGCATCTGCGCAAAGGTTGTGATCAGCGAGAAGCAAATCGTCGCAAGAATAATGCCAAGAGCCGGCACGACGAGTGCAGGTGCATACGCGAATATCTGCGAGATATACATCAGAGAAAAGAGCGAGGTAAGTCCCGTAGTGAGTACGGTAGATATGAGCATTGAGCAAAGGGACTGTATGTACTGCGCACGAGATGAAAGATCGCCCGAGGCGTATTTTTTGAAGAAGTCGGCAGGTAACGACAGCACGCGCATCATGGTTGCAGCCTGTACCGACAAAGACATTTTTGTATTAATCCGCGCCATCAAGAGCGACTTAACCGAACCGATCAGCATCGTACTGATGCTAACGCTTATCATAAACACCGTAATACCGATGAGAAGCTGATAGTTTTTGCTGTTTACGACAGTTCCCATCAACAGATTATTGAGCTTGGGGCCAAGAAGTCCTATGGCTGTGGTCGCCAAGGTCGCCAAGGCAATCAACACAAAATCTGCAACGGAGAGCGTTTGGGTGATGTATCGCATGAGGGAGCGAAGTGTGAGCTTTCCGAGTGGGAACGGCTTATAGAAACAGATGCCCTCGTCCTCAAAGAGTGATTCGTTTTTCTTTGTGAGCTTTACCCACTTGCCTGTGGGAGCATCGAAATAAACGTAGCCGGATAGACCTTTGGGGATAAATGCGACCACGCTGCCGTCATCCTTTCGTGTGCCAAGCACAGCACCGATGGCATCTTTATACCAACCCTTTTCAAGATTTACGTTACGGCGCATAATACCGTTCGGACGGAGGAGATATTCAAGACGGTCATTCAGTCCTTTGATGGAATCTGGAACCTCACGGGGCTTTACGTGATAGTATTTGAGGATTGCTTCGATTGCGCCTTGTGCCTTTGCCTCATCTGTGCTGAATGCTGCGCTCATCTTTGAACCAAGCACCGCATCGGCAATGCCCACAAAAGCTTCGGAGAACTGCTCCTCGTCGTTTTTCCTTCTTTGTTTTATTTGTTCGTCAAACCAACCCATAAATTTATCTCCGAAAATTTAATACATAAAATTACGTATTTCCATCAAATTCATAATAATTTCCGCAATCGGAGCAACGGCGACCATATCCGAGCGTTTCCAAATAAACTCTTTTAGGCGGATTTTGGGATCCGCACATACGACAAACGAAACTCGGGGCATCTTCTTTCGAGTCGCTATCACCGCATCCGCCACCGACAACGTTTTCAAGATCGTCATCAAGGATTTCACCCTGCTTAGTGTTCAACTGTGCGAAGCATGAAGTCGCCTCATCGGCGGTCATCTCCACACCGCTTTCCTGTACGATTTCCATCAATTCTTCAGCTGTTTTTGCAGCTTTTGCCTTTTCTATCAGTTCACTGTTAAATACTTTCATAAAAACTCCTCATATTAATCGCTCGTGACGAGCTTCGTATAGAAACCACCGAGAGCATAAAGTTCTTCGTGTGTTCCGCGCTCGACCACGCTGCCGTGATCCATTACGATGATCTCGTCGCAGTCACGTATGGTGGAAAGACGGTGAGCAACAACGATGCAGGTAATTCCTCTGTCCTTGATGGACTTTACGACCTCATATTCGGTCTTGGCATCAAGAGCCGAGGTTGCTTCGTCAAGGATGATGATCGTGGGATCTTGTGCAAGCACTCGCGCGATTTCGATTCTCTGACGCTGACCGCCCGAGAAATCCTTACCGCCCTCGGTGAGCTTGTAGTGATAGCCGCCGTCACGCTGCATAATGTCCTCGTGGAGCTGTGCATCACGGGCCGCCATAATCATTTCAAAGTCCTCGATGGAGCTATCCCACATTTTGATGTTGTTGGCAATCGTGTCTTCAAACAGAATAATATCCTGGTCAACCACCGCAAGGGAGCCTGTAAACACGCTGCGGTCGATTTTGGTCATTGGCTTGCCGTCAAAGAGGATTTCACCACTCCACGGCTGATATAGTCCCGAAATGAGCTTGGAGAGCGTTGACTTTCCGCATCCCGACGTACCAACGAAAGCAACACGGCTGCCGGGGCGCAAGGTGAGGTTGAAGTCACGAATCAGCGGTTCTCCAAGACGGGAGTAGCCAAAGGTCACGTTTCGCATTTCCACGTTACCCGAGAGCTTGTCGAACTCCGTATCCTCACCTTCGTCAGATGCCTGCTCGCAAAGG
>JAFWXY010000102.1 GCA_017522905.1 Clostridia bacterium | reverse complement strand
GAGGCAGACGAGGACGAAATCTGCACGAAATTATTCGGAAACCCAAGCGATTGGAACTATGCGGACGATCCCCCCAAGCTTCTATTTCAGTACGATCCCCTCGACAATGAAATGGATTTTCTTGACACACTCGACGGATTCGTTTACTTCTTCTTTGGCGAAGATGAAAAAGATTTTGAAAAAATTACTCTAATGGAGGAATATACATAATGAAAAAGCTTTTCAAATTAACAGCATTGTTGCTCTGTTTAGCAATGCTCACGTCAACATTCGCGGGCTGCGGATTGTTCGGCGGCGACGAGGACGAGCCCGTGGACGAATTCAATCCACCGCATTTTGAAAATTATTATCTGAACAAACACGAGCCGGTTATGAAATCGGGTGCCGTTGATATCTATAAATATGAGAATGCTCAATCCTATAGCTTGTCTATGGGTGGAAACAGATATAACGGCGGTGTCGTTCTTCGGTACGATTATTTTGAATATGAGCATTTTGACATAGAATTTCCGCTGGAAGGACAATACGATCACTTTTCCTTTGTATTGGGTGGTGAGTCTTGTGTGATTATGAAAACTTCCGACGGTGAGGATTCTTACGCCTACACGGAATTTGCAATGGATGGCTCATATCCGACTCTGGTGGGTCAAGCGAAAGAAATGAAGTTAGGTCTGCAGGTTCTCGTTGACGGCAAGACGGTAGATGAGTTCGTCGTGTCCTGCTATGATGTGGTAAAGCGTTTTACATACGATGTTTCGGGCGCACAGAATATTGAAATAAAGGCGGTTACCGGTGATGACGGGTTCTCTGTCACTATGGCGGAAATTACCGTTTGGAACGGCGAGCCTCACGAAACGGGCTATGTTCCCGCGCCGGCAGGAAGCGCCCCCGTTCAACTCGTCAAGGATCTGAAACCCTATTTGATTCCCAGCACTTCGGGGGCAGTATGTTATCCTAATGACGGTCAAACTTCCGAGGGCAGAAATTATATCAATATGAGCGGCACAAGATACGAAAACGTTATTGCAACCTTCGTTTCGATGGGAATGGTTACCGATGATGAGGAAGATATTTACTTCGACCTTGAGGGCAAATACAATTATCTGACCTTTACCGCAGGCGCGGCAGACAGAACGACAAGCTATGACGAGGGTACTGCGTGGCTGACCGTGTATGCAGACGGAAAGATTATTTATGAGGAAACATATTCTACACACGAGTTGCCAAGGAAGGTCACTCTGGATGTAACGGGTTGCCGTCAGCTCAAATTCGGTTGGCTGACCGACGAAGGAAATGAAAACTTTGGAACTGCAACCGGCTCCTATTACGGTATTGCCGATGCATATGTTGCCACAACCAAAGAAGCTCTTGACGGCGTTTCGGATTCTTCTCAGAACTTGCTCGACAGACCTGTGAAAATGGTGTCTGAGCTTGGCACATTCGGCGTTGTGAGCAACGTGGAGCAGGCGGTGTTCGACGGTTCTACAAAATTCAAGACCTTCTCTATGGGAGGTATCAAGTATAACGAAGGCATTATTCTTTATGCGCCCAATAGCGTTATTGCAACAAAGCCCGCAAACGCTTCCTTCAATCTCGGCGGTAAGTATAATACCATATCCTTCATCGTTGGCCATATCTCCAACAGTAACGTTTATGAAAATGACCAAATCGAAATATACGCAGATGGAACCCTTATTAAAACCATTGATATAAAATTCCATATGACACCGCAAGAATATGTCGTTGATGTTACGGGTTGCAAGCATCTTGAATTCGTTTCGGGCAAACTGACCAACGCTCTTATGGAACGCCCTGCATACGGTATTGCCGAATTGGTCGCATATCCCGATGGATACGTGGAGACCGATTTGTTCCCCGAAAGAAAACCCGAAGATTTCGGTAAATCCTGCGACCTCATAGACACCTTTGGATTCTATGATGTTTACAATTCCATACTCAGTAAAAAGCTTGGAGCCGTTAACGTGGAAGACGGTTATTATGACGGTACTACCAACAAAAACACCTTTCAAATCGGAGATAAAACCTACAACAAGGGTATTTTGCTGAGAACCAGTGTCTATCTCGAACTGAATATGGCAGGCGTTGGTGCTGCGTCTCTCCTTGGAGGAGGCGGCGTGTGGGGACCGGGACTTTTGATCATTGCTCTTGCCGGCTCCGGCGAGGCACACGAATCCTCCTTTGCTCTGGCAAATATCAAGGACAGCGGATATACGTCTGTCACATTTACCGTCGCAATGCAACAGGATAACAGCAGTATTATCGTTCAGGACGAATCTACGCTGATGATCGTCGCTGATGACGAGTGCGTGAAGGAAATTACTGTTTCTAAAAATATGGAACCTACCACCTATACCGTCCCGCTTGGCGAAGATTGCGAAAGACTGATGTTCTGGCTCAATTGCGGTGAAGAGGACGATGGCTCTCATACCTACGCGATCTACGACATTACGCTGAATAAATAAAGAGGTAAAAACTATGGATAAACATTTGTTAG
>JAFWXY010000101.1 GCA_017522905.1 Clostridia bacterium | reverse complement strand
TGTATTTTATTTGTTTTTAATTTTCTTTTTATTTAAATTTATATTTTATTTTATATTTATATTTAAATATAGGTTTAGGGTAACCCGTTGACACATTCCCTGATTTTCCTTTACACATAAGGCTTTTGGGCTGTATGAGAAAGTGAGGTTTTCACTGAGTTTTATACGTAATTTAACTTTTTTGATTATTTTTGGACTGAAATTGAATCAATTTGGCGCTTTTTTTCGATGCGTTTCATCTCAAAATCGGCTTGTTTTGAGCCAAAAAATTATCATTGTGCTTCAAAAAATTTAAGAAGAAGCCGAGTTTGTTCTTGCTTTTTAAAAATATTTGCAGATTTATGCGCGATTTTGATGCAACTGAGGTGCGATTATATAACAAAAAAGATTCGTATTTAGACGGAATCGTTTCCAATTTGAGTCCGTTTCTTGCATAAATTGGATTAAAGAAATGGAGCAAACGTATTTACAATTAATTTGATTAGTGATATAATATAGCATGGTATAGTTTGATCAAAGATGAAAAAATTTATTTACAGGAGGTCGCTATGGCGGATTTCAAGCTGAAAAGTGAATACAAGCCGACGGGCGACCAGCCCGAGGCGATAAAGAAGATAGTTGACGGAATAAGGGCAGGTCAGCGCATGCAGACCTTGCTTGGCGTCACGGGCTCGGGTAAGACCTTTACCATGGCAAACGTTATTGCCGAGATCAACCGTCCGACGCTCGTCTTGGCGCACAATAAGACATTGGCGGCTCAGCTTTGCTCCGAGTTCCGTGAGTTTTTCCCCGAGAACGCGGTCGAATATTTCGTGTCCTACTACGACTACTATCAGCCCGAGGCGTATATTCCCGGAAAGGATATGTATATCGAAAAGGACGCGCTTGTAAACGAGGAGATAGACCGACTTCGCCACAGTGCGACAAGCTCGCTTTTTGAGCGCCGCGACGTTATAATTGTGGCGAGTGTTTCCTGTATCTATTCGCTCGGTGAGCCCGACGAATATAAGGATCTCGTTATCTCTCTCCGTCCGGGAATGACAATGGCGCGCGAGGAGCTTATCCGCCGTCTTATCTCGATAAGCTACACGAGAAATGACCTCAATCTTGTTCGCGACAGCTTCAGAGTGCGCGGCGACGTGGTTGAGATAATCCCCGCAAGCATGGATTCAAAGGCGATACGCGTTGAGTTCTTTGACGACGAAATTGACAGAGTAAGTGAAATAAATATCGTGACGGGTGAGCTTATCCGTCAGCTTTCCTATGTGCCGATCTATCCCGCGACACACTATGCGGTGTCGGACGAAAAGCGCGAGGCGGCAATATCCGAGATACTCAGTGAAATGCGCGAGCGCGCCGCTTATTTTGAGTCGGAGGGCAAGCTTATCGAGGCGCAGAGGATAACCGAGAGGGTAAAATACGATATGGAGATGCTCTCGGAGATAGGCTTCTGCTCGGGCGTAGAGAACTATTCAAGAATACTCTCGCGCCGCCCCGCAGGCTCGACTCCGTATACGCTTCTTGACTATTTCCCGAAGGACTTTCTTCTTTTCGTGGACGAATCGCACGTAACTCTGCCGCAGGTTCGCGGTATGAGCGGCGGCGACACCGCGAGAAAGAAAAACCTTATAGATTACGGCTTTCGTCTGCCGTCGGCATACGACAACCGTCCGCTTTTCTTTGACGAGTTTGAGGGGAGGATCAATCAGGCGGTATTTGTCAGTGCGACCCCCGGTGACTACGAAAACGAGCACGGCGAGCAGACCGTGGAGCAGATAATAAGACCCACGGGACTCCTTGACCCCGAGGTGGAGATAAGACCCATTGAGGGTCAGGTCGACGACCTTATGGGTGAGATCCGCAAGCGCACGGAAAAGGGAGAAAGAGTGCTTGTAACTACCTTGACCAAGAAGATGGCAGAGGATCTTACCGACTACCTTGAGGACAACGGGATCAAGGTCAGATATATCCACTTTAACATTGACACGATTGAGAGAATGGAGATAATCCGAGACCTGCGTATGGGTGTGTTTGACGTGCTTGTCGGAATCAACCTCTTGCGCGAGGGACTTGATATTCCCGAGGTGTCGCTTGTCGCGATACTTGACGCCGATAAGGAGGGATTCCTGCGCGCGGAGCGCTCTCTCATTCAGACCATCGGACGCGCGGCGAGAAATGCCGAGGGTAAGGTAATAATGTACGCGGACAATATAACGGGATCTATGGAGCGCGCGATAAGCGAGACAAACCGCCGCCGCAAGATACAGGACGATTACAATAAGGCGCACGGCATCGTGCCTAAGACTATTATCAAGGGGATCCGCGATATAATAGATATGGGAGCATCGAGCGAGGACAAGGGCAAGAGCCGACTTGACAAGAAGAAAAAGAAGCTGACTGCCTCCGAGCGTGAGAAGCTTATCGAGCAGTACACTCGCGAGATGAAGGACGCCGCCCGCAGCCTTGAGTTCGAGAAGGCGGCATACCTGCGCGACGAGATAAAGAAGCTACGCGACGGTAAATAAGTATATAAAGTTTTTGAAGGGCTCGGGGGCTTATTGCAGGCCTCCCGCAAAAAAAGAATGGAAAAAAACATAGTGATAAAGGGCGCGCGCGTCCACAATCTAAAGAATATTGACGTCACGATACCGAGAGACAAGCTTGTAGTCTTGTCGGGACTTTCGGGTAGCGGAAAGTCGTCACTCGCGTTTGATACCGTGTATGCCGAGGGGCATAGACGGTTTGTCGAGTCGCTTTCAAGCTACGCGCGTATGTTCTTAGGTCAGCTCGACAAGCCCGACGTCGACTCGATAGACGGACTTTCGCCCGCTATCTCTATCGACCAGAAGACAACGTCAAAGAACCCCCGCTCGACGGTTGGAACGGTTACCGAGATATACGACTATCTCCGACTTTTGTACGCGAGGATCGGTATTCCTCACTGTCCCGTATGCGGTAAGGAGATCCGCCGCCAGAGTGTAGACACGATAATTGACCGAGTTTTGAAGCTTCCCGAGGGCGAGAGATTCTTGGTCGTCGCCCCCGTTGTAAGAGCGCAGAAGGGAATGCACGAAAAGGTGCTTGCCGACGCGAAAAAGAGCGGATTTGTCCGCGTGCGCGTTGACGGGATCCTTTACGACCTTACGGAAGAAATAAAGCTTGATAAAAATAAGAAGCATTCAATTGAAATAGTCGTTGACCGACTTGTTATGCGCGAGGGAATTCGCCCCCGCCTTGCCGATTCTATCGAGACCGCGCTTTCCTTGGCGGACGGTCACCTTCTCATCGTTCCCGTAAAGCGAGGCGAGGAGGAGAGTGATGCTGAGGTGCTTTCATTTTCCCAGTCCTATGCCTGCGAGGAGCACGGAATCTCGGTCGGTGAATTTGAGCCCCGAATGTTCTCCTTTAACAACCCGCAGGGTGCATGTCCGCATTGCTCGGGTCTTGGGCAGACGAGAAAGATATCGGTAGAGAGAATAATCCCCGACAAAAAGCTTTCGCTTTCCGAGGGCGCGATAAATGTAAACGGCTTTAAATCTCTTGAGGAGGAGAGCTGGAACGGTCCTCTTTTCCGCGCGGTTGGAGAGAAATTCGGCTTTACTCTTGATATGCCGATAAAGGACTTCACCGAGAAGGCTTACGACGTGCTTTTGCACGGCTCGGGAGCCGAGACATATCAGGTCACGCGCTATTTCGGCGGTGAGGCGCACAACAAAAGGTCGACCTATGACGGAATCATCAAAATGATGGAGCAGAGGCTCAATTTTGGCATGAGCCCCGATTATTACGAGCAGTTTATCGAGGAGACAGACTGCGAATTTTGTCACGGACAGAGACTTAACCCAATGTCGCTTGCGGTAACCGTCGGCGGCAGGAATATACACGAATTCTGTGCCATGTCGGTGCAGAACGCGCTTGATTTTGTAAATTCGCTTGAGCTTAACGAGACCGAGCAGGTAATTGCGCGCGATATACTCAAGGAGATACGCGCGCGTCTCGGATTTCTTGTCAGCGTAGGACTTGACTACCTCACGCTTTCAAGAAAGGCGGGCACGCTTTCGGGCGGTGAGGCGCAAAGGATCAGGCTTGCAACACAGATAGGCTCATCGCTTGTGGGAGTGCTTTATATCCTCGACGAGCCGAGTATAGGATTACATCAGCGCGATAACTCAAAGCTTATCGCCACCCTCAAAAAGCTCCGCGATCTCGGCAATACCGTTATCGTGGTCGAGCACGACGAGGAAACAATGGAGGAGTCCGACTATATCATAGATATAGGACCCGGTGCGGGAATCCACGGCGGACAGGTCGTCGCGCAGGGAACACCCGACGAGATAAAGAACAATGAGGACTCTCTGACAGGCGCATATCTTTCGGGCAGGAAGAGGATATCAATTCCCGAGGCGCGCAGAGAGGGTAACGGGCAATATCTTACCGTCAAGGGCGCGGCAGAGCATAACCTCAAGGGGATCGATGTGAAAATTCCGCTTGGAAAATTCGTATGCGTCACCGGTGTTTCGGGCAGCGGAAAATCCTCGCTTGTAAATGGAATCCTGTACCCTAAGCTCGCGCATGATCTCAATCGCGCGATAGCATACCCGGGTAAGTGCGAGGGTATTGAAGGACTTGAAGCTCTTGATAAGGTCATCTGCATCGACCAGAGCCCGATTGGACGTACACCTCGCTCCAATCCCGCGACCTACACGGGACTTTTCACCGATATACGTGACCTTTTTGCCAAGACCAAGGATGCAAAGGCAAAGGGATATCTGCCGGGCAGATTCTCCTTTAACACCAAGGGCGGACGCTGTGAGGTCTGCGAGGGTGACGGAGTCAAGTGCATTGAGATGCACTTTTTACCCGACGTTTACGTCACCTGCGACGTATGTAAGGGAAAGAGATATAATGCAGAAACCCTTGAGGTAAAATACAAGGGCAAGAATATATTCGAGGTGCTTGACATGACGGTAGAGGAGGGACTTAACTTCTTTGACGGATTGCCGAGAATAACCAAAAAGCTAAAGACCCTTTACGACGTTGGTCTTGGATATATCAAGATCGGTCAGTCCTCAACAACGCTTTCGGGCGGTGAGGCACAGAGAGTCAAGCTTGCAACCGAGCTTGCAAAGAGAAGCACGGGCAAGACGATATATATTCTCGATGAGCCGACCACGGGTCTCCACACCGCCGACGTTGCAAAGCTCCTTGAAGTTTTGCAGATGATATGCGACGGCGGAAACACCGTGCTTGTAATCGAGCATAATCTTGACGTTATCAAGTGCGCCGACCACATTATAGATCTCGGTCCCGAGGGCGGTGACGGAGGCGGCAGAATCGTAGCCGAGGGAACACCCGAAGAGGTGGCTGAGGTTGAAGGCTCGTACACGGGCCAGTACCTGAAAAAATGGCTTGCAAAATAAAAACAGAGGATACAAAATGACAGCAAATTATCATACACACACATATAGATGCCACCACGCGTCCATGGAGGACGAGAGAGCATACGTTGAGGCGGCGATCAAGGCGGGATATAAGGAGCTCGGCTTTGCCGACCACTCACCTATGCCGCTCCCCGCGGGCGTATCGATTGACGAGTGCCTGCGCTCGGTGGGTGTCAGAATGACCATGGAGGAGACCGAGGGATATATCTCCAAGCTTCTCGATTTAAGAGAGGAGTATAAGAACGACATCAAGCTCCACATTGGCTTTGAGGTGGAATATTTTCCCGAGGTATTTGACGAATTGATCGCGTTCTTAAATCAATTTCCCACCGATTACATCATACTCGGTCAGCACTTTGAATCCCCGCGCGGCAGAATTTATTACGGAGAGGAAACACGCTCCCCGAGAACGCTTGCGGGTTATGCCGACCTCGTTTGCGAGGGACTTAAGACAGGCAAATTCACCTATCTCGCGCACCCCGATCTCTGCAATTATCACGGAGAGCTTGAGGCGTACGAGAGGGAGATGAAGCGTGTTATAGAAACTGCAAGTGAGTGCAACGTTCCGCTTGAGATGAACCTGCTCGGACTCCAGGTGCAGCGCAATTATCCCAACATGGCATTCTGGACGATGGCGGGGGATATCGGATCTTACGTTGTGATCGGAAGCGACGCACACGGAACAAGGGGAATAAAGCCCGAGAGAGCGCTGTATTATGCGAAAAGGTTTATCGACAACACCCCGGGACTTACGCTTCTTGACAGAGTTGAATTCAGATCTATAAAATAATGAACGGAGAATGATATGGCTCACCCGATAAAGCATTTTATTACGATAACAAAGCACAGAAACAAGGTGATATCGCATTGCTTTAAGGTAGGAATAGGCTTTCAGGGCATGCTCCACGATATGTCAAAGTACGGCCCCGCCGAGTTTATTCCCGGTGCTAAATACTATCAGGGAACGAGAAGCCCCAACGAGCGCGAGCGCGAGATATTCGGCTACTCGCACGCCTGGATGCACCACAAGGGCAGAAACAAGCACCACTTTGAGTATTGGGTCGATCTCAATATGCAGACAAAGCAATACGAGCCCGTGCCTATGCCGCTGAACTTTATTGCCGAGATGTTCTGCGACAGAGTTGCAGCATGCAAGATATACAAGGGCAAGGATTATACCGATTCCTCTGCGCTTGAATACTACTTACGCGGACACGCGCGCTCAAAGATGCACCCCGATACCGCGGATACGCTTGAGAGCTGGCTTAAGATGCTTGCAGATAAGGGAGAGGCGGAGACCTTTGCCCATATCAAGACAAGCGTGAAGGCAAACAAAAAGAGCGCGAAATAAAAATTTGGACAAACAGTATATACATAACATCACTTCTCACCGAAATATAATCAAGTGAGAGGTGATGTTTTTATGTTTTTTAAGAAAAATCTTGTCAAGATCACGGCAATTATGCTACTGCCGCTGCTGATTATCTCGGCCTTATCCTTCTCGGTGCTTGCCGCGGGGTCGAGCGGGACCGATACCGCCAAAACACAGTCTGCCGATCTTTCTCTGGAGTGCAAGAGCGCGATACTGATGGAGGCGGGCACGGGGCGGGTGCTTTATGAGCAGAATGCCGACGAGGCACTCCCACCCGCATCGGTCACAAAGGTTATGACGCTCCTGCTTGTAATGGAGGCGATCGAGGAGGGGAAGATAAGCCTTGAGGACACCGTCCGCACAAGCGCCCACGCCGCAAGCATGGGAGGCTCGCAGATATTCTGGAAGGAGGGGGAGGAGATGAGTGTTGAAGATATGGTCAAGAGCGTGGTTATCGCATCGGCTAACGACGCGGCATGTGCGCTTGCGGAGCATATTTCGGGCAGTGAGGAGGCATTCGTCAAGAGGATGAACGAGCGCGCCCGAGAGCTTGGAATGGAGAATACGAGCTTTGAGAACACCAACGGTCTCGACGATACCGCGGTGAACCATCTTACAAGCGCGCGTGACATTGCGATAATGTCGCGTGAGCTTATAGGGCACGAAAAGATACTCGAATACTCCTCGATATGGATGGATACAGTGAGAAACGGAATGTTTGGGCTTACAAACACCAACCGCCTTGTAAGATTTTACAGGGGCTGTACGGGACTGAAAACCGGCTCGACGAGCAAGGCGGGCTTTTGCGTCAGCGCGACCGCAGAGCGCGACGGTGTGTCGCTTATATGCGTCATAATGGGAGCGGAGTCGGGCGATAAGCGGAACGCAATGGCGGCGCGCCTCCTCGACTACGGGTTTGCAAACTTCGGGGTATATCAATATATCCCCGAGACGATAAATGACCTCAAGGTCACGGGTGGTATCAGCGAGTGTGTCAGGGTCGAGGCAGAGGGCTTTTCTGCGGTTGTCGAGAAGGGTAAGGTGCAAAGGGTGGAGTACAGGATAGAGCTGCCCGAATCGGTCTGTGCACCGATCAAGCAGGGAGACCGCGTGGGAGAGATCGTCTTCACGATTGACGGCGTGGAAATAGGCAGATCGGCTATTCTTGCCGCCGAAGAAATAAACAAGATCGGATTTTTTGAGCTGTGGTGCCGTATATTGGCAAAATTTTTTCTCAAATAGTTTAAAATCAAGTCAAAAAACTCTTGCAATATAAGGAAAAATGTGATAAAATGTTAATATAAAATTTCAGGATGATCCCCAAGGAGGATACATAAATGGCAATCAAGCTTAATGACAAGTATTTGGCAGGCTTTATCGCAGAGCACGAATACGAAAATATTCAGAGTGCGGTGAGTGCGGCTCACCGCCAGATCCTTGACAGAAACGGTGCGGGCAACGACTTTCTCGGTTGGATAGACCTTCCCGAAAACTACGACAAGGAGGAGTTTGCAAGAATCAAGGTAGCTGCAGAGAAGATCAAGAAGAGCTGCGACGTTCTCGTTGTTATCGGTATCGGAGGCTCCTATCTCGGCGCACGTGCGGCTATCGAGTTTTTGAAGTCTCCCAAATATAACAATCTCAAAAAGGACACCCCCGACATATACTTTGCGGGCTGTGATATCAGCGCGGTCTCCCTGTCTGAGATCCTGGAGGTCTGCGAGGGACGTGACGTTTGCATCAACGTAATTTCAAAGTCTGGTACTACCACCGAGCCCGCAGTGGCATTCCGCGTTTTCCGCGCTCTGCTTGAAGAGAAGTACGGCAAAGAGGGTGCTAAGGACAGAATCTTCGTAACCACCGACAAGGCTCGCGGAACACTCAAGAGCTTCTCCGACGCGGCAGGCTACGAGACGTTTGTAGTTCCGGACGACGTTGGCGGACGCTTCTCGGTGCTTACCGCAGTAGGACTTCTTCCCATCGCCGTTGCGGGAATTGATATTGACGCGCTTATGCAGGGTGCAAACGATGCCCGTATTGCATATCGTGATGAGGACATAAACAAGAACGACGCGTATAAGTACGCGGCAATCAGAAACATTCTTTACCGCAAGGGCAAGGGAACAGAGATCCTCGTTGGATACGAGTCCTATTCACAGATGCTCAACGAGTGGTGGAAGCAGCTTTACGGCGAGAGCGAGGGCAAGGATCTGAGAGGTATCTTCCCGGCATCGGTAATCTTCTCGACAGACCTTCACTCTCTTGGACAGTTTATCCAGGACGGACAGAGAAACCTCTTTGAGACAGTCATCGCGGTTGAGGATAGCGGCGTTAAGTTTGAGATCCCCAACGACCCTGCAAATATCGACGGACTTAACTTCCTTTCCGGCGTTGACCTCAACGTGGTCAAAAAGACCGCAATGCAGGGAACACTCCTTGCTCACGTTGACGGCGGAGTACCGAATATCCTCATCGAGATGAAGGACAGAAGCGCGTACTCGCTTGGTTACATCTTCTATTTCTTTGAGCTTGCCTGTGCGCTCTCGGGTTATATGCTTGGTGTAAATCCCTTCAACCAGCCCGGCGTTGAGGCATACAAGAAGAATATGTTTGCGCTTCTTGGCAAGCCCGGATACGAGGAGCTTCGCGCTGTGCTTGAGGAAAAATTGAAATAATTTGCATAAATTTCAATATTATACTTGCAAATCCTTGTAGACTATGCTATAATGAATTAACGAAAAGCTTATTTCGTAGGAAATAAAAAATATACAAAGCCGTATCGTACGGCGCAGGAGGACATTATGCTCAAATTGATTATCGGCGTTAAGGGAACAGGAAAGACCAAGACACTCATTTCGATGGTAAACGAGGCTGTTGAAAAGTCCGCGGGAACCGTTGTATGTATCGAAAAGGGAGTAGGACTTCGCTTTGACGTTAAGTACACCGCTCGTCTTATCAACACAAATGATTATCTCATTTTTGATGCGGAGGCACTTTACGGCTTCGTAGCAGGTATTCTTGCAAGTAACCATGACGTTACCGATCTCTTTATAGATTCCGCACTCAAGATAGCTAACAACGATATGAACGGCTTTGAGGCATTCCTTAAGGCGGTTGACGAGCTTTCTAACAAGATTAACGTTAACGTTGTTATGACATCTTCCATTCCCGCAGAGGAAGCAAGCGATATCGTAAAGAAGTACATCTGATAGATAAAAGCGTATCGGCTTAGCGTGCCGAACCGTGAAGGGGTGCGAGCATTTTGTGTTTGCACCCCTCAATTTGTGAGATGAGAGGGAAGGGTATGAGAAAATTTAAAGGACCGCGTGCGATAAATCGGAACGTTTTCTCTATTGTCGTTATGGCGGTGATATATTCAATAAACGCATTCTTGGTTCTGCCTGTTGTAAGAATGCTTACAAACGACGTAATATACGCGGATTCGTTTTTTGTCGTAATCCTTGAGTATATTGCGGGGATAATGGAGGTCTGTGCTGTATCGGTTTCTTACGCGCTATTGCTTTCGGCACTTTATGAAGGTCAAAGGACACGCGGAGCTTTTGTGATCTTCGCATCATTGACGTGGTATAAGAATCTTGCTACCACCGCGGTATTGTGGTGGGAGGCGGGCGGCATATCCGACCTTTGGATATGGGATATCGTTGACGATATCTACTTTACAGCGCTTGAGCTTCTTTTGTTCTATATTATCTACGCGATCTCGAGAAGAGCTATAGGCAGATATACCGATCAAAGACTTATTGCACAAAGAGTCTACGAAAAGACAGGGGAGATGGCACCCATCAAGCCCGTCTATCCGTTTGAGCGTGTTTACGACAAGACCAATTGTCTTTTGTATGCAGCCTTGGTGTGCGCTGTAGCTACCTTTATAGCCAAGCTTGGCGGCGAGCTTGCCAATGACGTTATGTATATCGTAGCATACGGACTCCCGAAGGAGGGGATCACCTGGCTTTATATGATTATCAATTACGTATCTAAGGCACTTTTCGGAGTCATCGTGTATTTTTCTGTGTATATTTCACTTGATACGATGCTCAAAAAGGGAAAATAATCTCTCCGAGAAATCAAATTCCGACGGATAAAGGGTATGTACTCTTAAGGACAGTTTTGTAAATGAAATAGAATACGTTACCTACCGACAGGAAAAGGACGAAGAATTGTTAAAATTCCTCGTCCTTTTTTCTTGACAAGCACTGCTTCTGTGTCCACAGAAGCTTTTTTAGTTATAAGCTATAAGGCTCACTTACGCTCGCCGTTATGAGTTTGCTTCGCAAACGTTATGATATGATCGCCTTGTTTATTCAAACTGTGCCGAAGGCACATCATAACTTGGCGTAGCCAATCATAACTCTAAACTCGCCGCAGGCGATCAT
>JAFWXY010000100.1 GCA_017522905.1 Clostridia bacterium | reverse complement strand
CCTCCGTTCCTGCTTCTTCGGTAGAAGCGAGACATTGACCATCAAGGACGGCAAGCTCGACCTCGGTCTCTTCGCTCACATCTACTTCATCGACTGGGACCACGTTATCGCTCGTCGCCGTCAGGTAAACATCACTATTATGGGTACAGCTGATGAGATCGGCGACAGAAAGTGGAATGACGGTAAGGTAATCGATACACGCCACAAGTTCACCGAGGAAGAAAAGGCATACGATATCCACTACGATCTCCAGCAGATGAGATAATTCTTTTACATAAGGAATAAAAATATGAATTTTATGGGAATAGACATTGGTACCACCTCGGTCAAAACGGCGGTATTCAATGAGACTCTCGAAGAAAAAATCACGCTGACAGCCGACTATACTCTTGATTCACACGGAGATATAGTTGAGTTTGACAGCGAAAGCTATTGGACTATCGTTAAGGGCGAGATCGAGAAGGTCAAGCGCGAGATGGGTATCGACGCCCTGGCTGTTGACACTCAGTGCGAGACCCTTATATTGACCGATGCGGACGGCAACCCCGTCCGCCCGGCGATAGTCTGGCTTGATAACCGCGCGGTAGAGGAAGCCGAGATAATCGAAAAGCATTTCGGACACAAGAAGGTTTATGAGGTAACAGGTCAGCCCGAGATCACGGCGACCTGGCCCGCTTGTAAGCTCCTTTGGGTCAAGAGAAACGAGCCTGAGGTTTGGGCAAAGACAAAGAAGGTATTCCTTCTTGAGGACTGGATACTCTTTAAGCTCACAGGCAGATTTATTTCGGAAAAGACACTCCAGTCATCTACTATCTACTTTGATATTCACAAGGCAGAGTGGTGGCAGGAGATGCTCGACTTTATCGGCGTAGACAAGAGCATGCTCCCCGAGCTTCACTCCAGCGCAAAAGAGGTTGGAGAGTATGAGGGCATCAAAGTCGTTACAGGCGCTATTGACCAGATCGCAGGCGCTATCGGCGCAGGCGTTGTCAAGAAGGGCATCGTAAGCGAGATGACGGGTACAACGATGGTTATTTTCATGCCGTCCGACACAGTTCCCGCATACAACGAGAAGAGCATAGTTCCTTGTCACTATAACTTTGACGATAAGTATTGCTTGCTTTCATGGACGCCCACTGCGGGAATGGCGCTTAAGTGGTTCAAGAATGCACTCTGCGAGAATTTCTCTTTCAGAGAGCTTGACGAGCTTGCCGAGAGCGTTCCTGCGGGAAGTGACGGTGTTACCTTCTTGCCCTACCTTTGCGGCTCTACAATGCCCAAGTACAATCCTGCGGCAAGAGGAAGCTTCACGGGTCTTACGACCGAGCATCACCGCGGACATTTCGTCCGTGCCGTAATGGAGTCTGTTACCTGTATGCTCAAGGCAAATCTCGACTACCTCGGACTTGACGTAGAGGAGATACGTGCTATGGGCGGCGGTGCGAACAGCCCCCTCTGGTGCCAGATGAAGGCAGATATGACGGGCAAGAAGCTCGTTACACTTAAAAATAAAGAAACCGCTTGTCTCGGCTCTGCTATCTTGGCAGGAGTCGGAGTTGGCGCGTTTGAATCGGTAGAGAAGGCAGCTGAAATGATTCAGCTTGGCCGTGTTTACGAGTCAAAGGGCACGGACTATACCGAGTGCTTTGAGAGATATCAGAGCTACGACAAAATATTAAACGTTACGAAAGGATCTTAATTTGATGGCAAAGATCGGATTTGTAGGATTCGGCGAGGTTAACACCCCCGTCGACGTAATAATCAGAAAATGCTCGGCGGCTGAGGCGGCACTTAAGGAAGAGGGACTTGATCTCGTTTCCGTATACCCCGTAGCCGACGATTATGAGGAAACTCAGGTAAACGCGGCTGTTGCGGCTCTCAAGAAGGAGAGCTTCGACGCGCTCGTGGTTTGCGTAGCAGGTTGGATCCCCACACACGCGGTTGTAAAGGTAACGGAGCATTTCCGTCATCTCCCCATGGTTCTCTGGGGTCTTTGCGGCTGGTATGAGGGCGACAGACTTGTAACAACTGCTGACCAGGCGGGAACAACAGGTCTCCGCGCAACCTTCGAGGGACTTGGCTATAAGTTCAAGTACGTTTACGACGTAATGGGCAGAAAGACAAGAAGTGCAGTCGTTGCAGATTACTGCCGCGCCGCAGTTGCAGCTAAGCAGCTCCTCGTTGATAAGGTTGGTATGGCGGGCTACCGCGATATGAACCTCTACGGAACACTTTATGACGGAATGTCTCTCAAGAAGACAACAGGTGTCGAGATTGAGACCTTTGAGATGCTTGAGATGCAGCAGAGATACGAGAAGATTACTGATGCAGAGAAGGAAGAAGTAGTAAACAACAGAATGCTCAAGTGGAACTTCTTAAAGCCCGCTGACAAGGAGCCTATGATGAAGGCTGCAGGCTACTACCTCGCAGTTAAGGCTATTGCAGAGGAGAGAAACTACAAGACAATCTCACTTAAGGACGTTGACGGAATGAAGAAGCTTTGCGGCTTCCCCCCCGCGCCCATTTTCATGCTCCTCTCTGAGGACGGATATACAACTGTTCCCGAGAACGACTCTCTCGGTGCAGTAACACAGCTTATGATGCATAGACTTACAGGTCAGCTTGCAGGCTACCTTGAGTTCTATGAGTTCTTTGATAACAGAGTTCTTGCAGGTGTTCCGGACTTTATCGCAGCTGATATGATCGACGGTGATACATACACAGTTCTTCCTGCAGCGTTCGGACTTCTCAGCCAGGGAATTCTCAACGTTTCCAAGGTTAAGACAGGCACTGTGACTATGTCCAGACTTGTATACAAGGATGGTGAGTACACAATGCAGGTTATCCTTGGCGAGGGTAAGAATCCTCCCAAGTGGGAAGAGTGCGGTTGGGATCAGCCCGCTCCCCAGCTTTCTGCGCTTGAGATCGTTATCGGAGACGTAGAAAAGTTTGCAGACAACGTAGCGTGCCAGCACTACATCATCACATACGGTGATAACAGAGCGAAGATCAAGAATCTCTGCGATATTCTCGGCATCAAGGTGGACTACGTTGTAGAATAATCAGGAGAAAAGACAGATGTTATACCTTTTGGACACGGCAAATCTTGCCGATATTAAGCACGCTAACGAGTTCTACCCCCTCTACGGCGTAACAACAAACCCCTCTATTATTTCAAAGGAGAAGGCGGAGTTCCTTCCTCATATAAAGGCTATCCGTGAAATAATCGGGCCTGACAAGATGCTTTGCGTTCAGACTATGGAAAAGACCGCTGAGGACATCGTTCGCGACGGCGAGATGCTTCGCGACGCGATAGGCGGAAACTTCTATTTGAAGGTTCCGATCAGCGAGGCGGGACTCAAGGCAACTCCCATTCTCAAGAGCAAGGGAATCGGCGTTCTTATGACTGCGATCTTTACCCCTGCCCAGGCGCTCCTTTCCGCTAAGGCGGGAGCTGATTTCGTAGCACCCTACGTAAACCGTCTTGACAACATCGTTGCTGACGGATGCGCGGCTCTTGGTGAGATCGTAAAGCAGTTTGAGATCTACGGTATGAACTGCAAGGTTCTTGCCGCAAGCTTCAAGAACGTTGAGCAGGTTCACAAGTGCGCGTCTGTCGGATGCCACAGCGTAACCGTTCCGCTCAATATTCTTCAGGGCATCGTTTCTCACCCCATGACGGACATGGCCGTTGCAGGCTTTGACCGCGACTGGGCAAAAGTATACGGAGATAAGACTATTTTTGATCTCGTAAAATAAATATATCCGGGATCAAATGAGGTAAAACAACATGGAATGTAAAAAGGGGAAGAACATAGGCTACGGAATTGTTATTTTCTTCTTTGTTCTTTGATGATTTTCGTGGTGTTGGGCTTTTCTACCGAAACCAGATCTACATACCTTAAAGCGATATGCGACGATCTGGAATTTGACAGAAGTGTTTTTTCATTCAGTACCACATTCCAATCTATTGTCCTGGCAATATTATACTTTTTATTTGGCACCTTCATAAAATGGTTTGGTGCCAGAAAAATGATCGGGGCGGGATTCCTTTTCCTTGTCGTATCATTTGCGATACAGTCGATTTCCACTGAAATATGGCAATTCTATGTTGTGGGAAGCCTTATGGGGGTTGGCGTCTGCTTTACGGGAACGGCAATTAATGCATTACTGATAGCAGAATGGTTTCCAAACAGCAAGGGTACCGTAACCGGTATCGTTCTTGCAACCAGCGGCCTTGGTAGCATAGCAAGTGAGCAAGTCATCACAAAAATCGTGTATGACGGAGATCGCTTTGAAGAAGAAAATGCATTTTTCGCATGGCTGTCGGATATTTTTTCGGTAAGCGGATGGAGACTTGCTTCGGTATTTACCGCTCTGCTTTTCCTTTTTGTAGGGGTGATAGTCGTGCTGCTTGTCAGACAGCCGCCCCAAGTAGTGACAAAAGAGGAGTCATACAAGTCTACACCCACGCAACAGGACATCTTGGCAGGTGAAAAGAAAAATGTTTTTCGAAAGCCATACTTTTACCTTTGCGGAATAAGCGCGTTTTCGTCGGGCTTTATTTTGCAGTCAACTCATAGCATATCCAAGTCAAGCATGCTGGACGTTGGGTAAGACAAAAAGTACAAGAAGATTATGAAAAATAGATATTAATCCACAATTTGTTTCTAAATTGTGGATTTTTTCTTTTTAATTTTAGCATTTACAAGGTTTAATTCCTTGACAAATGGAGAAAATAAAATATAATG
>JAFWXY010000099.1 GCA_017522905.1 Clostridia bacterium | reverse complement strand
TTAGCGTAGTGCCCTTAAGGACACTACGCAGCTATGATCGCCTGCGGCGAGTTTAGAGTTATGATTGGCTACGCCAAGTTATGATGTGCCTTCGGCACAGTTTGAATAAACAAGGCGATCATATCATAACGTTTGCGAAGCAAACTCATAACGGCGAGCGTAAGTGAGTCTTATAGCTTATAACTAAAAAAGCTTCTGTGGACACAGAAGCAGTGCTTGTCAAGAAAAAGGACGAGGAATTTTAACAATTCTTCGTCCTTTTCCTGTCGGTAGGTAACGTATTCTATTTCATTTACAAAACTGTCCTTAAGAGTACATACCCTCGGTAGTGCTCTTCTTTATTATCATTATTTGGAATCCTTTGACGCCATAAGCGCGCGAATTACCTCTATTGTGTAAAGAGTGCAGGAAAGCGTCATTGTCGCCGTGCAGACAAGAATCGCGAAAGAGGAAACCTCTGCGGGGATATTTGTCCAAAGGATATGCAAAACGATCATCGCTACTAAAAGCGAGGTGTTGAGCTTGCCGTGCCAGCGCGCGCCGCCAACCTGCTCGGTCTTTTTAAAAAGAATAAAGCGGAGAATAAAGGAGCTAAGCTCTTTTATTACCATAATTCCCACAGGGAGTGCGATAAGCGGGAAATCTATGATGAGACAGGAAAGAACCGCCAGCTGAGTCAGCTTGTCTGCAAGAGGGTCCAGGGCTTTACCAAGATCGCTCATCATATTAAATTTGCGGGCGATAAAGCCGTCCAAGATATCGGTAAATCCCGAGATAAGTATTACCAAAGTCGCCCACTCGCGCATGCTCGCAAACGCGTAAAGCCAAATAATGATCGGTATCAGTAAAAATCTGAAGAACGAGAGCATGTTCGGTATCGTCAAGACCTGATCGCGCGTAAGCTTGGAACGAACCTTATAGTATTCCTTCTTTGCCATTATTTCCTCCGTATAACTAAAAAATACATTTTTGTCGGAAAATGTATCCTGTAAAACATTATAATACTAATCTTTGCCAAAGTCAAGGGACTTTAATGCGAATTAACCTTTCATACGAATAATTAATATTCAATTTAAACTTTGAATCGAGATCTCAAAAAACCCCACCGCGACTATTGCCGCAGTGGGGCAGACGAGCGGATGTGATCCGTCCGATCTGTTCAATTAGATGATTCTTACGCGGAAGACCGAATCAAGTGCCTTGAGCGCGTCAAGGGAAGCCTCTGCGGGCTTATCGTTGACATCAAGCATGGTGAATGCCACGTCGCCTCGAGCCTTACTTGTCATATTTTCAATGTTGATACCCTGCTCAGAGCAAAGCGTTGTGAACTTTGCAAGCATGCTTGGAAGATTCTTGTGGAGAATACAGAGACGGTAGTCTGTGCTTCTGGGCATCGAGATCGCAGGGAAGTTTACACTGTTTACGATATTTCCGTTGATCATGTAGTCGGAAAGCTGAAGCGCAGCCATAACCGCACAGTTATCCTCGCTCTCCTCGGTGGATGCTCCGAGGTGGGGGATAGCAACAACACCGGGAACGTTAAGCACCTCCTCGGTCGGGAAGTCGGTAACGTAGGATGCAACCTTACCCGTAGCAAGGGCCTCCTTTAAATCAGCCGCTACAACGAGATCCGCACGGGAGAAGTTCAGGATCCTCACGCCGTCCTTCATCTTTGCAATTGTCTCCTTGTTTATCATGCCCTTTGTTGTGGGTGTGGAGGGAACGTGAAGGGTGATGTAGTCAGCCTTGGCATATACCTCGTCGTATTGAGCAGCCTTGGTCACGTGGTGATTGAGGTTCCATGCACCCTCAACAGAGAGGTAGGGGTCGCAGCCAACCACGCTCATAGAGAGGTGGATTGCGGTGTTTGCAACCATTCCGCCGATTGCGCCGAGTCCGATAACTCCAAGAGTCTTTCCGCGCACCTCTACGCCTGCGAATTTGGACTTGCCCTTTTCAACCTGCTTTGCAACGTCCTCTGTAAGGGTGGATGCCCACTTTGCGCCGCCGATAACGTCGCGGGAAGCAAGCATAAGTCCGCAGATAACAAGCTCCTTGACGGCGTTAGCGTTTGCGCCGGGAGTGTTGAATACTACGATTCCCGCCTCTGTGCAGCGGTCTATCGGAATATTGTTGACACCTGCGCCTGCGCGAGCAATGGCGCGGAGCTCGGGATTGAATTCCATGTCAAGCATATTCGCGGAGCGAACCATAATTCCGTAGGGTGCATCGACGTCCTCGCCTACGTTGAAATAAGCGCGGTCGAGCTTGTCGGTGCCAACCTTGGCAATTTTATTTAAAAGCTTAATATTCTTGATCATATCGTTCACCTTAATCCTTAGGATTCTCCTCGGCAAATTTTTTCATAAATTCAACGAGGGCGACGACGCCGTCGTAGGGCATCGCGTTGTAGATGGAAGCGCGCATGCCGCCAACGCTTCTGTGACCCTTGAGGTTCTTGAGGCCGGCCTTAGCCGCCTCGCTTGCAAACTTCTTGTCGAGGTCTGCGTTGCCTGTAACGAAGGTCACGTTCATCATAGAGCGGGAGCCTGCTTTAACGGGAGCGATGTAGTATGACTGAGAATCGAGGTAGTCGTAGAGAACAGCCGCCTTTTTCTCGTTCATCTCCTTCATTTTTTCAAGGCCGCCAAGGTCCTTGATCCACTCGTAGACGAGACCTGCCATGTAGATAGCGTAGCAGGGAGGAGTGTTGTACATGGAATCGTTGTCAGCGAGAGTTTTCCAATCAAGCATGGTGGGGATAGTCTCGTCGGCAAGACCAAGCAAGTCCTCGCGCACGATAACGAGAGTGAGACCCGCGGGAGCCATGTTCTTCTGCGCACCGGCGTAGATAACGCCGAACTTAGATACGTCGATGGGCTCGGAAATAATGCAGGAGGAGAGGTCTGCGACAAGCGGGACCTCACCGCACTCGGGAATGTAGCTATACTTTGTGCCGTAGATGGTGTTGTTAAAGCAGATGTGGAGGTAGGACGCGTCCTGATCAACCATATCTCTTGTGATCACGGGCACCTCGTCGAAGTTCGTGTCCTTTGTGGTCGCGATGCATTTGGCGTTAAGACCCATCTTGACCGCTTCCTTGTACGCCTTACCCGAGAACTGACCCGAAACCGCGTAAAGCGCCTTTTTGGAGGGCGCGCGGTTAATAAGATTAAGCGCCACGGAAGCAAATTGCGTGGAAGCACCGCCCTGAAGGAAGAGCACCTTGTAGTTGTCGGGAATATTCATAATCTCACGTAGATCAGCCTCGGCCTTCTTGATAATTGCCTCGTAGTCGGGGGAGCGGTGGCTCATCTCCATAACAGACATACCGGACTCGCCGTAAGAGAGCATTTCTGCCGCCGCACGCTCAAGCACGGGCACGGGAAGCATCGAGGGACCTGCCGAAAAGTTATAAACTCTATTCATATCTTTCTCCGTTCTCCGCCACAAACAAGAAAGGCGGATTTTTGAAATATACCTCTATTATAGTCTCCCCCGCTTAAATCGTCAATAGATTTTAGCAAATTAAAGTGACAAAGCGAAAAATTTGTTATAAATGACACAATTTTTCATGTGGTGAAACGCTTTTTGTACAAATATATATGCAAGGAGACGGCTTGTCAAAGTCTGTCGAGGGAGCATACTATATTAATGGGAGAACCGACGGGCATTTGGTTTTCTCAAAAACGCAAAGATAATTCTCCCGAAATGTTTAAAGCGGGGCTTGCCGTGTCAAAAATAAGAGCAGAGAAATATTTGGTGCGGCACGGAAAGGAAGCGGCAATGATACCGACAATAAAACGAGGAGATATATTTTACGCAGACTTAAGTCCCGTTGTTGGGAGCGAGCAGGGGGGACTTCGCCCCGTGCTGATCATACAGAACGACGTGGGGAATAAGTACAGCCCCACGGTAATAGCGGCGGCAATAACGTCGAGAATGGGAAAGGCGAGATTGCCTACTCATATAGACATCCACGCGGACGGGGTCGGACTTTCAAAGGACTCTGTCGTACTGCTCGAGCAGATCAGAACGCTTGACAAGCGCAGATTAAAGGAAAAAATGGGTCACCTCGACGGAGGCGTTATGACGCGGATAAACTCGGCAATCGCAGTAAGCTTCGGACTTGGCATCTTGCCCGAGGCTTACGAGGGCGCGGCATCTGTAACGCGGAGCGGAGGTGCGGTGGCACTCCGCGACCCTGCAGGCTCGCAACACGACAACGGACTTTTAGGTTGAATTTAAGGGCACCCAACGAAAGACGGGTGCCCGATCTTTTGAGAGGGCTGCGTGCCCACTCTGCGCCGAGCTTGCGCGGCTTCTTGACAAATTGGATAAATTATGCTATAATATCTCGTCGCCCATAGCGAGAATCAAGAGGATTAATATTGGAGATAATTCAATGAGGGATATAAAAAACACAGTTGCCAAGAATATAGCCGAGCTTCGTCAGGCGAATAACATGACGCAGCTGGATCTGGCTGAAAAACTAAATTACTCGGATAAAACGATATCCAAGTGGGAGAGGGCAGAATCCACGCCCGACGTATCGGTGCTTATCGAGATCGCGGAGCTTTTCGGCGTAACACTCGACTATATGGTCGCAGAGGAGCATCCGATCGAGGAGATTTGTGAGGAGAAGGAAAAGAGAGAGCGCTTCAATCGCAGAGCCGTCGCTTACGTGTCGGAATGCGGCGCGTGGATCATTGCCGTTATCGCGTTTATAGTTACAACGCTCTGCCTTGGCGAGATGTCCTTTCAATTTTTATATTTTGTCTACACATTGCCGGTGGTGCTGATAGTGAAGCTTGTGTTCAACTCCCTGTGGTTTAACAGAAGACACAACTACTTCATCATTTCGCTTCTGATGTGGTCGGTGCTTGGCACAATACATATTACGTTTTTGTATTTTGGCGTTAACGTATCCCTAGTATATCTTGCAGGTGTCGCGGGGCAGATAGTTATCGTGCTCAGCTCCTTTATTACAAAGCCTAAATCCAAATAAGCATTCAAAAGCCTTGTTTTCCTTGTAAAACAAGGCTTTTTTATCTAACTCTACGATTAGTAGAGTTGAACAAACGCAACTCTACGGGCGGAATTTTATAAGTAGACCGAGCCGTAGCAAGCGTAGGTTGACTTACCTCTCCTTTTGTGGGTATAATCGATACGTAAAACCCATTCAAAGGAGAATTTTTGCATGAACAAAGAAATACCGATCTTCTTTTCAACAGACGACAACTATATACCGTACCTCGACGTGGCAATATCCTCTCTTTTAGAGAACGCATCAAGGGAATATGAATACAGGATCATGATCCTCAACACCGGGCTTTCGGCGGACAACGTAAATAAGATCCTGCAAAACGAAAGAGAGGGAGTCAGCATCGACTTCGTTGACATATCGGACGAGGTAGAGCGAATCCGCGCTCGCCTTAAGGACGTATACCATTTTTCCGTCGTGACCTACTATAGACTTTTTATCGCTTCGCTCTTTCCAAAATATGATAAGGTCTTGTATCTTGATTGCGACATCGTGGTGCTTGGGGATGTATCCGAGCTATTTAACATTGACCTCGGACAGAACATTTTGGGCGCGGCACCGGAGGGCTTTGTCCGCAGCACCCGTGAATTCAGGCTTTACGCAGAGAAGGCTCTTGGCGTTGATCCCGACGGATACGTAAACGCGGGAGTGCTTTTGATGAACCTTGCAGAGTTCAGAAAAAACAGAATAGAGCAGAAATTTATAGAGCTTATCAGCGAATACGACTTTGATCTTCTTGACCCCGACCAGGCATATCTCAACTATCTCTGCCTTGGCAAAATACACGTTTTGCCGAGTAGCTGGAATAAGGAGCCGATGCCTCACGTGATGGAAGGGAAAAAGAATATAGTACACTTCGCGCTTTACAAAAAGCCGTGGCAATACGACGACGTGCTGTACGGAGAGTATTTTTGGGAGTATGCGGAAAGATCTCCGTTTTATTATGAGATCTGCCGCCGCAGAAGCGCATTCGGAGAAGCCGAAAGAGCAAAAAAGGAGGCGTGTGCGAGAGAAATACTTGAGCACGCGCTCAGAATCGTAAATTCGGATGAAACCTTCCTTAAAAGATTGGGACAGGAGTCGGGAGGCAGATATGCAACAAAACGAGCATAAACTGGAGCTGCTAAAAAGAATAGCCGAGCTTGAAAAAAACGGGCTCTGGCACCTCGACGCAGAGGACGACCCCGAGACGTATCCCCTGATGCCCGACAAGGTGGATTATCTCAATGAAAAGCTTTCAAGCAAGATAAAGAACAAAATAGCCAATCGGGCAGGCACGCGCTTTTTTGATAAAATGATAGAAAATAAGCAGTTTATCATCAAGGACGTGCGAGGCATTGATAATTTCACCGCCGTCAAGGGTGGTAAATTCGTCACCTGCAATCATTTCAGCGTGTTTGATAATTACGCGGTGTGGGTGGCGCTACGTGACAGTATGGGCGGCAAAATGCTATATAAGGTCATCCGTGAGGGCAACTACACCAATCCGCCAAAGCCCTTCGGACTGTTTATGCGACATTGCAACACTCTGCCCCTGTCAAGCAGAGTGGATACGATGAAGAAATTCATGCATGCGGTCAAAGTCTTGCTCGGCAGAGGCGAGACGATATTGATCTACCCCGAGCAGAGCATGTGGTGGAACTACCGCAAGCCAAAGCCGATGCAGGATGGCGCGTTTTCGCTGGCGGTCAGAAACAATGCACCCGTCGTTCCGATTTTTATCACAATGGAGGATAGCGACATCCTCGACTCTGACGGGTTTTTTGTGCAGGAATACACAATAAATATCCTTCCTGCCATCTACCCCAATCTGTCTCTTTCGGGCAAAGAAGCAAGGGAAGAGATGAAAAGAAAAAATTACGAAGCTTTTGTAAAGGTCTACGAGGAGTTTTATAAAAAGCCCCTCGTGTATGGTGAATCATGAAGCTGTATTTGACAATAATAGGTATCGCAATGCTGATAATTTCAGCATTCAATATAGTTTTCGGAACGGCAACGTGGTATTATATCGTTATTGCAACGGTTTTTTGCACCGCCTTGCAATTTTTGCTTGACGGCATTGTTGCGATAGCTATAAATAAGATGCCGGACACGTGGTTTGGGGTAGACAATCCTATGTATAGCGTGAGCCCACGCGAAAGGGAAATATATAAAAAATTAAAGGTAAAGCGCTGGAAAAACAAGGTCTGGGAGCTTGGCGGTCTCGGCGGCTTCAGCAAGGGAGCAATAAGCTCACCCGACGACCCGAAATACATCGAAAAATTCATTATCGAGTGCAACAAGGGCGTCCTGACGCACAGAATAGGATATGCGGTAGGCTTTTTGGCAATGCTCACCTTGAAAATGCCTTGCGCGGTTACAATTGCTATGCCGGTAGCGATAGTAAATTTGTTTTTAAACGTCCTGCCAACCATTGTTTTAAGGAACAACACTCCACTGTTAAAGTCGATATTAATAAAGCTCAAAAAACGAAGCCCCGAGAATCGTTTCGCACAATAAATTGGGGCTTATGGGGGGCTTCATGGCTACAGCGCGAAGCGGCATTAAAGTTTCGGTCAAGCCTTTTCAAAGGCTTGCGCCCATCCAACGCGCGGAGCGTTGGTCGCCCTCCGCAGAGGGCGAAATCTCCCTTGCGGCGTCTTTCTTTTGTTAGCTTTTCTTTTGCGCCTCTTCTGCCAAAAGAAAAGCGGAGAACGATTAAAAGTAACCTTATGTAGAGAAAGGGGAACCCCCACTTGTGTGTTCCCCTCTGCAAATCCTTACGGCTTTGCATTCACCCCTCGTGGCGCTTTCTAACGATAAGGAGTTTCGCTCTCTGCGGAGAGCGACCGCCGCGCTCGGCGGCTCAGCCAAGCCTTTTGAAAAAGGCTTGAGCGAAAACTTTCCAAAGACACCGCCGTGGCGTCGCCCCGATAAATCAAAATTTGACAAATTGTATTCTTTATAAAAATCTAATAAAAATTCTGTAACACCCTTGATTTTCATTTTTTAATATGGTACAATAGTATTTGTAAAAAAATGCACCCCCAATAAAGGGCAAAGTAAGGCTTTGAAAGGAAAAAGAACAATGGCACTTGTAACGACAAAGGAAATGTTCAAGGATGCGTATGCAGGCGGTTACGCGGTAGGCGCTTTCAACATCAACAACATGGAGATAATTCAGGCGATCACCGAGGCGGCAGAGGAGACAAGGTCCCCCGTAATCCTCCAGGTATCTGCAGGCGCACGTAAGTACGCAAAGCACGAGTACCTTGTAGCACTTGCTGCGGCAGCAGTAAAGGATAGCGGCGTAGACCTCGCGCTCCACCTTGACCACGGCGCAGATTTCGAGATCTGCAAGGCGTGCATCGACGGCGGATTTACATCTGTAATGATCGACGGCTCTCACCACGCGTATGAGGATAACGTAGCTCTTACAAAGAAGGTAGTTGAGTACGCGCACGCTCACGGCGTAGTAGTTGAGGGTGAGCTTGGAGTTCTCGCAGGCGTTGAGGATGACGTCGTTGCAGAGCATTCTTCATACACACGTCCCGAGGAGGTTGAGGACTTCGTTAACCGTACAGGCGTTGACTCTCTTGCTATCTCTATAGGTACATCCCACGGCGCATATAAGTTCACACCCAAGCAGTGCACGAGAAACGAGAAGGGAATCCTTGTTCCCCCTCCGCTCCGCTTTGATATCCTTGAGGAGATCGAGAAGAGACTCCCTGAGTTCCCGATCGTTCTCCACGGCGCGTCCAGCGTTCCCCAGGAGTACGTAGCAGAGATCAACGCACTTGGCGGTAAGCTTCCCGATGCAGTAGGTATTCCCGAGGAGCAGCTCAGAAAGGCTGCGGGCATGGCAGTATGTAAGATCAACATCGACTCTGATATCCGTCTTGCAATGACCGCGGGAATCCGCCGCGTATTCAACGAGGATCCCTCTATATTCGACCCCAGAGGATATCTCTCTGTTGCTCGTGCAGAGGTCAAGAAGATGGTCAAGCACAAGATCGTAAACGTTCTCGGCTCTGATAACAAGCTTTGATTTTAAAGGAGATACGGGACACCCTGGCGGTGTCCCGTAATTTTTGAATATGAAATTTTCGTATAAAACCAAGACCAATTGGCACGATACCGATGCAAACCGTTGCGTACGGCCGTCCAAGATAGTCGAATATATGCAGGAGACCGCCAACCGCCAGTGCGAGGACTCGGGCTTACCGCTTGACCGCTTGAGAGATGAGCACGGACTCGCGTTTATATTGGGCGCGATCTCGCTGAATATCAAAAAGCCTCTCCACGCCTATGAGGAAATAGAGGTAAGAACCTGGTGCCGAGAGGCAAAGAGCTATATCTTCAACCGTTATTTTGAGATCCTCCGCGATGGCGAAATAGTCGCCGAGGCAGCAAGCACCTGGGTGCTTATCGACCTTAACAAAAAGACAATGGTAAGAGCAGATCACTACGACGTTTTTGACGGCAGGTTCTACTATGACGAGCCCATCGATCCCGATACCCTGCCCAAAAAGGCAAGAGTGCCCAAGGAGCTTGAAATGAGAGAGGTCGGCAAGAGAAGGATCGCGTATTCGGACATCGATTACAATATGCACATGAACAACACGCGATACCCCGATATGCTCTGTGACTATATCGAGGAGCTTTCCTCAATAGAGTCTCCTATGCGTATAAAGAGCCTGTCGCTTTCATATATCAAGGAATCTCCGCTCGGCGCAACACTCACCGTGTCGCGTAGCGAGATCGACGAGAACGGAACGATATTCGTCCGCACGACAAACGAAACAGGAGACACCTGCCTTGAGGCGTGCGCTTGCCTTGAATCTATATTGGACATTCTTGACAATATGTTGTAAAGTGGGAATTCCGTTACCCGGTGGGACTTTGCAGGATGTTTTTAATATATTGCAGAAGAACAATTCATACTGTGGAGGATATTATAACTATTATTATACATATTCTGATGGATCCGGAATGTATTTCACGTAGGATAACTTTTTAAGAAAGGAAAAGCTTATTATGAGTAAAATTATAAATGAGGCAACAATGGAAGAGAATTTTAGCAATATGCTGTCATTAGCTAAATCATATTTTAATACGAATGTCTCTAAGGGATTTGAATACCACCAGTGTTTGATATTAAGAACCACCCTGGGAGAAGAAAAGATATATTCTTTTGCTTGCAATTCTGTTAAAGACTTGATAACTCAGAGTTGCGCCACTTTGTTACAAGGAAAGATTCCCACTGTTCAAAATATTGTTTGCATGTGGGAAGGACAAAATATAGATGTACCATCATATCAATTGATGAAAACTCTTTGCGAATTGAATCCGGAAAACAAAAATGCGGAAATTTTGCTTAGCGCGGGTCGCGATGCTTATGTGACCAAAAAAGTAGTTGACATAATTGGATAGAATGATATCTTTTGGCAAATATTAAAAAAATTAAGGGTTGAACCGTAATTAGTTCAACCCTTTTTGTCTGCTGTATAATGCTAAAATTTATTTAAATAAGTGCTTGACAAAGTGCCGTCTTAGTGATATACTCTATCCTTGGTTTGAAATTTTAGAAGAGGAGGGAAGGATAATGCCAAATCAGAGACTTCTGCCGCGCAGACCGCACCTGCACAGACCTCATATTAATGTCCACAACGTCCTGCACGCGCTTGACACCGCGCACCACGCAACCGCGGATTTCGCAAAAAAGAATTTTGTTTTAGTAATAGCGGCTACCTTGGCGCTTATCTCCTGCTTTATCGTAAGGCCCGACTCGCAGTATATAGATTACTTCGATTTCAAGACACTGACCTGCCTTTTCTGCACGCTTGCCGTCATTTGCGCGCTGAAAAACATCCGCTTCTTCACTATCACGGCGAAGAAGATTGTCAAGTGCGCGGGTAACACAAGAACACTTGCCTTGGCGCTCGTCTATATAACCTTTATAGGCTCAATGTTCCTGGCAAACGATATGGCGCTCCTCACCTTTTTGCCTCTCGGCTATATTTCGCTCTCTGCAACAGGTAAGGAAAAGCACATGGCGCCGATATTCATCTTCCAGAATATCGCCGCAAATCTCGGCGGAATGCTGACCCCCTTCGGCAACCCGCAGAACCTCTATATTTACACTAAATTCAATATTCCCACAATGGAATTTATGGGAATAATGGTCTTTCCGTTCATTCTCTCTATAATTCTCTTTACTCTCTGTTGCTTCTTTATTCCTCGTGAGTCTCTTGAGCTCACAAGCAACGATGAGGAGCACACCGACCCTAAGCGCGCGATATTCTATCTCGTTCTTTTTGCAATCGCAATTTTGACGGTGTTCCGCGTTGTTCCGTACTATATCTGCCTGCCCCTCGTATTCTTCGCGGTGTTCTTCACCGACAAAAAGGCGCTTTTAAAGGTAGATTACCCCTTGCTTTTGACCTTCGTCTGCTTCTTCTTGCTTGCAGGCAACGTGTCAAGAATTGGAGCAGTAAACGATTTCTTTGCATCCTTGTTGAACGAGAGTACACTCCTTACTGCAATCGGCTCTTGCCAGATCATCAGCAACGTTCCAAGCGCAATTCTGCTCTCGGAATTTACTACTAATTACAAGGAGCTTCTGCTCGGTGTAAACATCGGCGGTGTCGGAACGCTTATCTCCTCGCTTGCAAGCCTTATCACCTTCCGCGAGTACACCTCGCACGTAAAGGGAAAGACGCTTTCCTATATAGGACTTTTCAGCGCGTTCAACTTCGGATTTTTGTTGATCCTGACAGGATTCGCGTTCCTTATTATTTAATATGTAACCCTCAGCACGGGAGGCTATCCGCTATACGCGGCTAGCCTCTCTTTTTTGCTTATTTTGCTCTGGGAACGCGCATGCGCTTGCCACGAGAGGGCTGAGTTCCGGGTGTGGTATCCTCAGTGCCGTGTGTTGCGTCCTCGGACATATCCTCAAGCTTACTTTCCGCCTCATCAACGATGTCGTTGGTGGCGTTCTCGGTAGACTTCTCGGTAGGCGCCTCTGTTGCCTTCTCGGTCGTTGTGGTAGAAGGCTTGGCTGTGGTTGTTTCCTCGTTCATGTTTCCACCGCAGGCGGTCAACAAAATGCTGAGCGTCAGCACAAGAGCGAGAGAAATCGAAATAATGATCTTTTTCATATTTAATTCTCCAACACCGCAAAACGCGGCTTAGCGATATTTGCGAAAAAACAAACAATAATTTTCCCGCGTCTTTAGTATGCCCAAGTTTTTCGCTTTAACACCTCTGTGGACAAGGGATAATATGGAATATAAGGCAAAAAAGCAAAATAAAATAAAAACAAATTGCGATTTATGGGGGGCTTCATGGCTACAGCGCGAAGCGGCATTAAAGTTTCGGTCAAGCCTTTTCAAAGGCTTGCGCCCATCCAACGCGCGGAGCGTTGGTCGCCCTCCGCAGAGGGCGAAATC
>JAFWXY010000098.1 GCA_017522905.1 Clostridia bacterium | reverse complement strand
TATTCAATGCCGAGCGTAACGGTAGCGAGTTTGCCGCCTATACGCTCGGCAAATATTTTATGGACGGCAAGCACGTGAAGAAGGATATTGCCAAAGCTATTGAGCATTTGGAGATCGCATCGGCACGCGGAAATATGTATGCCGACTACCGCTTGGCACAGATCTATCTCTTTGAAGCAGATATATTCGATATGGAAAAGGCGCTTGAATATCTGAATCGCTCGGCACACGCAGGTAACGAATCTACCGCCCTCGCGCTCACGCGAATGGCAAACAATCAGTTTCTTGCCGTCGCAACAAACGTCCTTGACCTTGTCGGTAGCCTTGCAAGCATCGAGAGCTACCGTCAGCCGCAGGATTGCACCACGATGCCCATTAGCAGAAAGGAGCGTAAGAAGCATGAATGGGAACAAAGAATGTAACTCCCATATATTAAAACAATTTTGAAGAAACGAGGTATTTTATTTGGCAAGTTATTATAAAAGAAAGAACGGCACTTATTGTGTAAGAGTGTCCAATGGAATGAAAAACGGAAAGCAGGAGCTGATCTCCGCTACCTATAAACCACCTGTCGGCATCACGGCGGCACAAGAGGAAAAGGAGATCAAGCAGTTCGCTGACCTCTTTGAAGCCGCCGTTCACAACGGCGTGTATATCCCCGGAATGAAAACGAGATCCACACAGACCAACGCCTTTGGATTGACCGTGGGAGAGTTTATCGGTCAGCATTATTTTAAGCGTATCGAGAAAAAGCTCTCGCCGAACACGGTTCGATTCTATCATTCTATCGCTGAACAGTTCATTGTTCCGTCGTATGGTAATCTCCGATTGTGCGACATTACCATCAAGCATCAGCAAGCATTTGTGGAATATCTGTCCTCCCCCGGTGCTCGGGCAGACGAAGACAACACCGAGCCTCTGTCAGCGGCAACCGTCAAGCGGTATGCCACGGTGTTCTCATCCGTGATGACCGAAGCCTGCAAGATGGGATTTATCAACGAGAACAAATTGAAGTACGGCTCGATCGAATACCCAAAGATCGTGAAAAAGCCCATCGAGGTCTATAACGATGACGAGGCACGTCAGTTCTTTGAGGCTCTGCAAAACGAGTCCCCGAAGATCAGGCTGATGCTCCTTTGCGCTCTGCTTCTTGGTCTGCGCCGTGGAGAGATCGTTGCGCTCAAATGGTCGGATATCAATTTTCGTACTCATTCCCTGTCCGTAAACAAGAGCGTTTATAAGGAGAAAGGCGCACCGCAACAGCTCAAGCCTCCGAAATCTCAAACGAGCATCCGAACCGTTTACTTCTCCGAGGTATTGTTAGGTGCTTTTGAAGAGTGGAAAGCGGCACAGGAAGAAGAACGTGTGAGCGCGGGGTTCGATTGGAAGGAGCAGGATTATATCTTTACCAACGAGGTCGGTGATATGATAAGTCTCTATACGCCTTCACGGATATGCAGTAAATTCGAAGAAAAGAACGGACTTCATCACTTGAAGTTCCACGGTCTGCGCCACACCTGCGGTTCGCTGATGGCGAGCAACGGTGTGGATCCCGAAACCGTAAAGACGGTACTTGGTCACGATAGCATCGAGACCACCAATCTCTATATCCATCCTTATGAGAAGAATATGCGTAAAGCCGCAGAAATTCTCGGCAATATTGTAACGAAATAAGAAAGTGAGGTAGGCATTTGAAAATCAAAACTTTACCACAAATCGTAAAAGCCGTAAAAGCATACGATGCTGATACGGCGATAAACGAATCTATGCTGTCAAACTTAATTGCTTCCGGATGCTTACCGTTTGAAAAGCGCGGAAACAGAACCGTAGCCGATTTTGACACCGCAATGATGTGTCTGAATCAAATGTTGGGGCTTGAAGCCACCAACACCATCCCCCTCCTCCGCACCATACGAGGAGCGGCAAAGGATATTAAAAGAAACAAATTCGAGCTCGGTATCGGTGAAGAACAGATACGCGCGGCTGTCGATGAGGAACGAATTGATTTCATTCGCATTGGCAACCGCGCGTATATTGCTTTAGAGCTCTTTGATGAGCCTTATATTCAGCACTTCACGCAGATCAGATTTGACCGTACCGAGCGCAGACGAAAAGCGGACAGTAGTGCCTTGGCACAAATTGGATTGCTTATATCCGGTTCACAAGGCATTCCGACCGTAAAACGCATCCGTAAAACAGCATAACTTTTGGGTAGGCTCAGCCTACCCGTTTACATAGACGGACGGCGGCTTGAAAAAAGCCGCCGTCTTTGAGGTTTGAGTCTGCGTATACTCAATATGTTGCAGGCTCTTTATTCTTCATTTTCTTTGCTTTTCCTAAATATCGCAACCAGATCTGCCCAAGTTTTCTTCTTGATTACGAACCAATAGATTGCAAAACCACTGCCGACGAGCGTTACGAGGCTTACAGGAATGAGCCACCAAAGAAATGCGAGGTTCGGCTCAGTAGGTTCTATTGGATCGGTGCCGGGGTCAGCAGATTTTTCAGTCGCAATGATAAAGTCCGAGAAGTGTCCTACTTCCCAAGTGAGAACGCCGTTTTCATAGGACGTATTCATTTTTTCCTTCGTTCCGTCATCTGCGATGTGCCATACGGAAATTTTGTCAGCGCTTACACCCTCGGGGAGCGTGAAAGGAACGTACATCGTTGCCACACCGCCCTTAAAGTCCGATACACGGATGCTTGTCGTATTGCAAAGCAAATACACTTCCACGCCGCCGTAAACAGTCAGATCATCAACTGCCGCCTTTTGCTCGTTATTCAATCTGTCCGTTTCGACAGGCTCAAGCACGAGGTCAACTGTTGTTTCCTCGCCAACGGTGTCAATGATGGCACGGAGAGCTTTATCGTCCAGCTTCACAGAGCCGTTCGGGAAGTCGATCTGTAATGCTTCTGTATCGTTGTGGGCTTCTTCTGCGGCTTCGACAATGTGCTTGATGGAAGCCATCGGAAGTTCGATTTTTGTAATGTCCTCGTCCAGCTCGGTCAAGTCGATCTCCACGATGCCCGTGTTCACATGGTCGCCTACAATATGGTCGATCTCGTCAAAATCCAATTCGTGAAGCTCCACGGTATCATCGTTAATGGTTACGTCTGCGTGGATCTCATTTTCATCACCACGGATAGGAACGGTTACAGTATCACCACCAGGACCGGGCTGATCTCCGCCGTCCTTTTGGTAGATCACATAGTAGTGACTTCCATCGGCAGTAAAGGAAACCGTGTTACCCGAAACGGAAGCGGACAAACTCTTATCCGTACCGGATGGAGTAACGGAGCTGACAACCAAATCCGTACCGGAAACCGAAACACTCACGCTCACGCCGCTTACATTGATACGGTTGCCCTGGGCATCCAGGAAGCGAATATCATAGGCGGCTTTTGCTTCGCCGTCCACACAGCCGTCAACCCATGTTAATGCCTCGCCCTCCATTGGGATAACAACAAGGGTCTTTGCATTTGTGGGAGCGCCGGTTACGGTAACACCGTCAGCCGTGGCAGTTCCGTTTTTGATTTCTGCCCGACATTCGCCCGTAGCGGTGACAATGTATTTTGCGGTTACATCCTGTTCTTTGTTTTCTTCTGCTGCATAGGCGGGGAAACTCATGGAACACACAAGCACCACCGCCAACAGCGCTGCTAATAATCGTTTCATGTCTTATTCCACGCTGATGGTCGTATTGAGAGATACCGCACCTTCGGAGTAGTAGGTGTCGGGCTGATATGCCATGATCTTCAATACGATGGGTTGGCCTGTTTTGGGAACAGTATCAAGTGTGACAGACTGCACATATTCGCCGGGTTTGATGATGCCCGTTTCGCCAAGGGTGTTGCCTTTTTCGTCAAGCACACGGACTTTCAGCCAGACGGTATTGCTTTCGGGATTGGTGAGCCAAACGTCGGCGGTGTTTCCTTTCGGAATAAACTTGCCACAAATTCCTGCTTTATAAACCTTTGCGTCAAGCTCCTGCCAGCCCAAGCCCTCGGGAACAGCGGGAGAGCCGACCACAGCGCCACCATCAAAGGGCGGCGGGGTAAATTCTCCCATTTCCGTTTGAACCTCCTGCCGTGTCAATGCGAACACCATCACGGCAAGGGACACAGCGCACAGCACAGCCGCCAGAGGTAATATGTAATTTTTCATTTGCTTTTTCAAAGCGGTTATGCTCCTTTCGTTTCTCTTATGAGAGAGCATAAGCACGGTTTATGCTTTCTCATAAAAGGTCAAGGCGGGACGGGTTGCCCCGCCTTGACAGAAAGTAGATTTAGCCTTCTGCGGCTTCGTTAATGGTGATTGTCACCTTACCAATCTTGTCGCCGGACAGTACCTTAGTAGGCTTGCCGCTGAGTTCCAGAGTAAAGGTGTACTTCTCGCCAATAGCCAGTTCCTTGGATGCAGGATCGAAAGAGCCTGTG
>JAFWXY010000097.1 GCA_017522905.1 Clostridia bacterium | reverse complement strand
GGGTCAAGGGCTCAAAGTAAAGCTTGTCTGCAGTTGTATAGTCTGTAGAAACCGTCTCGGGGTTGTTGTTTATAATAATTGCTTCGTAGCCCGACTTCTTTATCGTAGATACCGCGTGAACGGTGGAATAGTCAAACTCTACGCCCTGACCGATACGGATAGGTCCTGCACCGAGAACGATAATCTTCTTTTTATCGGTGAGCTGGGATGCATTCTCTCCCGTGTAGGATGAATAGAAATAAGGAATGTACGCGCCTGTATGGCAGGTATCAACCATTTTAAACACAGGGAAGAGCTTATGCTCGCGTCTGAACTTGAATACATCAAGCTCACCGCACTCCCACATTCTTGCAACGTACTTATCCGAGAAGCCCATCTTCTTTGCAGATCTCAAGATATCGATATCAAACCTATTCTTCTTAAGTGTCTCCTCCATATCGATAATATTCTTTATCGCCTCAAGGAAGAAGGATGTGATCTTTGTGATATTGTGGATCTCCTCAACGGTTGCACCGCGATAAATGAGCTCCGCAATTGCGAAAATGTTATCGTCGCGGAACTCTGCGATATACTCACGAAGCTCTGCGTCTGTCATATTATCAAACTTGTGGTGGTAGAGGTGGTGTACACCAACCTCAAGAGATCTGATTCCCTTCAAGAGACACTCCTCAAGGTTAGAGCCGATTCCCATTACCTCACCCGTTGCCTTCATCTGTGTTCCGAGAAGGTTAGATGCGTTTGTAAACTTATCAAACGGGAAACGGGGGAGCTTTGCTATAACGTAGTCAAGCTCGGGCTCAAATGCGGCGTTGGTGTTTGCGATCTTGATCTCCTCAAGAGACATACCGACAGCGATCTTTGCAGTCACGCGCGCGATCGGGTATCCCGAAGCCTTGGATGCAAGTGCAGAGGAACGGGAAACGCGAGGGTTAACCTCGATAAGGTAATACCGGCTGGAGTGGGGATCAAGCGCGAACTGTACGTTACAGCCACCCTCGATCTTAAGCTCCTTTATAAGCTTGATAGCCGAGTCGTTGAGCATCTTTTTGTCCGCGTCGGAAAGTGTCATGATAGGTGCTACGACCAAGGAGTCACCCGTGTGAACTCCAACGGGGTCGATGTTCTCCATGCCACAAATGGTGATAGCGTGGTCGTTGGAGTCTCTCATTACCTCAAATTCGATCTCTTTATATCCCTTTACACTCTTCTCAATAAGAACCTGATGTACAGGGGAGAGCTTGAATGCGTTTACGCCTATCTCATAAAGCTCCTCTTCATTGTTGGCAAAGCCACCGCCCGTTCCGCCAAGAGTGAATGCGGGGCGAAGAACTACAGGGTAACCGATTCTTGCTGCAGCTTCTCTTGCCTGCTCAAGGTCATAGGTGATCTCAGAAGGAATTACGGGCTCTCCGATAGACTCGCAAAGCTCCTTAAACAATTCTCTGTCCTCCGCTCTCTCAATGCTCTCACTGCTTGTTCCAAGCAATTCAACACGGCACTCCTTGAGGATGCCCTTCTTTTCAAGCTGCATAGCGAGGTTAAGTCCCGTCTGTCCGCCAATTCCGGGAAGGATAGCGTCAGGTCTCTCGTAGCGCAGGATCTTTGCGATATATTCGAGTGTAAGAGGCTCCATGTATACCTTGTCCGCAATAGTTGTGTCGGTCATAATGGTAGCAGGGTTGGAGTTTACGAGTACTACCTCATATCCCTCCTCCTTGAGTGCGAGGCACGCCTGTGTGCCCGCGTAGTCAAACTCTGCTGCCTGACCGATTACGATAGGTCCCGAGCCTATGATCAAAATCTTTTTTAAATCTGTTCTCTTTGCCATTGTTCTTCCTCCTATTTATTCTTCTGCAATAAACGTGTGGTTTTATGTGGATTAAATTATCTTACCGTTGTAGACTGTTGCCTTATGAGCTCCAAAGAGCTTGGCGCCCTCAAAGGGTGTTGCTCTGCCCTTGGATTTAAATTTGTCGGGATCGACTGTAAGCTCCTCGTCAAGTGCCCAAATCGAGAAGCCGTCACCAAGCGGAAGTCCGAACCTCTCCCGTGCATTGTAGCACATGAGATCGACAAGCTTGTCCATGCTCATCATTCCGCTCTTTACAAAGTGCGTATACATAAGCGGGAACGCGGTTTCAAGTCCGACTATTCCAAACGCGCTCTTCTCAAGTCCGCGGCTCTTTTCCTCACAGGAGTGCGGCGCGTGGTCGGTAGCTATCATAGAGATCGTACCATCAAGCACTCCCTCGATAAGCGCATTTTTGTCAGCCTCGCCTCTGAGCGGTGGGTTCATCTTGAATCTTCCGTGCTCCTGTAGGTCCTTATCTGTAAGTATGAGGTAATGAGGTCCTGTTTCGCAAGTCACCCTGACTCCGTCGGCCTGTGCGGCACGAATCAGCTCTACACTCTCCTTTGTTGATATATGGCAGACGTGATAGTCGCATCCCACCTCGTCACAAAGCTTCAAATCCCTTTCAATTTGTCGCCATTCGCTCTCAGAGCAGATACCCTTGTGTCCGCGAGCGCGCGCATATTCTCCGTCGTGGATATATCCGCCAAAGAGAAGATCGTTGACCTCGCAGTGAGCTACTATCATTTTGCCAAGCGCCTTTGCTCTTTGCATAGCCTCACGCATCATGCCCATGTCCTGAACACCGCGTCCGTCGTCCGAAAAGGCGATACAATTCTCTGACATGCCCTCAAGGTCGGCTATCCTCTCGCCTTTCTCGCCAACAGTTATCGCCCCGTAGGGGTGAACGCCGATAAGTGCATCTCTTTTGATTATGTCAGTCTGCTCTTTTAGGTGCTCAACCGAGTCGGGCACGGGATTTAAGTTCGGCATTGTGCAGACGTCTGTATATCCGCCCGCCGCCGCAGAAAGCGACCCCGTCCTGACCGTCTCTTTATAAGAAAAACCCGGCTCACGAAAATGCACGTGCACATCGCAAAAACCGGGAAGAATAGAATATTCGGGAGCGTTAAAAGCAGACAGTAATTCCTGCGTGAAAAAACAGTTAGAGAGGGACTTTTCATCCTTCACTTTTGCATACATCTTCGCCTTCAATTCTGTCATTTTGGGTCTCCGTTTATTTTTATTTTATATAGCCAAATAAATTTGCCTAAACTTAAGTTATTATACTATAACTTAAAGTATTTGTCAAGCAATAAAGTGCATTTTTATCAAAAAAGTAACATTTGACCATAAACCCGGCGTTGTTTGTGTGTTTTATATGGTAAACAAAAATAATGACCGTTGCACCACATAGCATCGGTCATTATTTTACAGATTACTCGATTTCGATCTCCGGCCCTACCCAGGTCTCTTCCTCAATGTATCCGGGCTCCAATGTCTGGGACTCGGTCTCGATAAACGTGGAAGCAGAGGTGTCCGTAGTTTCATTGCCCTCATTATTATCCGCAGGCTTGAATGCTATCGCGCAAACAACAAGTATTGCAACAATGCAAACAACTGCTACTACGGCTATAATAATCTTTTTCATATTATTCTCCAATCCAAAGACGTGATTTGTTCTTTTTCCATTATACAGTATTTTTTTATGGTTGTCAACCTATATTTTTCAGAACAATCCGGAAATCACGCCGTTATCGTCTACGTCAACTCGCTCTGCCGCGGGGACCTTGGGGAGACCCGGCATAGTCATAATTGCGCCTGTGAGCGCTACTACAAATCCTGCTCCTGCAGAGACCTTGACCTCTCGCACTGTTACCTTGAAGCCTTCGGGCGCACCGAGAAGCTTAGGATCATCCGAGAAGGAATACTGTGTTTTTGCTACGCATACAGGACACTTGCCAAAGCCAAGCTCCTCAAGCTTATCAATCTGTGCCTGTGCCTCGGGAGTGATAAAAACTCCCTCTCCGCCGTACACGCGCTTAACAAGCGTGTCAAGCTTTTCGGATATAGAAAGGTCGTCCTCATAGCTAAAGCTAAAGTCATTTTTCTCCTCGCAGAGTCTTATAACCTCATTTGCAAGTGCTACGCCACCCGCGCCACCGTCTGCCCAGACTGTTGAAAGCACGACGTTAACGCCAAGCATCTTGCATTTTTCTATAACGAGCTCGATCTCGGCGTCGGTATCGGTCGGGAAGCGGTTTACTGCCACAACGCAGGGGAGCTTATATACGTTTTTGATATTTGAAACGTGGCGGAGAAGATTAGGTATTCCCTTCTCGAGTGTCTCGAGATTCTCTTCTGCAAGCTCGGTCTTCTGTGAGCCGCCGTGCATCTTAAGTGCGCGGACCGTTGCCACCATTACGACCGCGGAGGGGGTCAATCCCGCCATACGGCACTTGATATCAAGGAACTTCTCTGCTCCGAGATCGGCACCAAAGCCTGCCTCGGTAACGGCATAGTCGCCGAGCTTCATTGCCATTCTTGTGGCAATTACAGAGTTACATCCGTGTGCAATGTTTGCAAACGGACCGCCGTGAACGATCGCAGGCGTGCCCTCAAGGGTCTGCACAAGATTAGGCTTTATGGCATCCTTAAGAAGAGCCGCCATTGCACCAACCGCCTTGAGGTCTCCCGCAGTTACCGGCTTATCATCATAGGTGTAGCCTACAATTATCTTGGCAAGTCTTGCCTTAAGATCCGATATCGAGGACGCCAGGCAAAACACCGCCATGATCTCGGATGCAACAGTTATATCGTATCCGTCTGCACGAGGTATACCGTTGACCTTGCTGCCAAGTCCGTCCTGAATACAACGGAGCTGACGGTCGTTCATGTCAACGCAACGGCGCCACGTGATCTTCGTGGGATCAATATTAAGCTCGTTGCCCTGATATATATGGTTATCAAGCATTGCCGCGAGAAGATTGTTTGCCGCACCAATCGCGTGGAAATCACCTGTGAAGTGAAGGTTGATATCCTCCATAGGCACAACCTGTGCATAGCCGCCGCCTGCGGCTCCGCCCTTGATTCCAAACACGGGACCGAGCGAAGGCTCACGGATAGCGACAACAACGTTTTTGCCAATTCTTCTGAGTCCGTCTGCAAGACCTATTGTTGTGGTGGTCTTTCCCTCGCCTGCAGGTGTGGGGGTGATTGCGGTTACAAGCACAAGCTTGCCCTCGCCGCGCTTTGACTCGGACAGGAGCGAATTGTCTATTTTTGCTTTATAATTGCCGTACTGCTCGAGATACTTCTCGTCAATTCCGGCAGTTTTCGCGATATCTCTTATATGAGACATTTTTGCGGATTGTGCTATTTCTATATCGGATAAGTAAGCCATTTTCTTATCTCCTTAAAATAGTATTTTTTTATTTTGGGATGCGGTCGCTCCCATATCGAGAGCGACCTGTCGGGCGCATCCGCCATGTTTATGTTATTTGAAATATTTAACCGCGCTTTCGAACATCTTCATATCAAATGCGCCGGGCACGTTCTTATAAAGTCCGTTGCCGATTCTCTCAGAGTGACCCATCTTACCGAATACTCGTCCATCGGGAGATGTGATTCCCTCGACTGCGAACGCAGAATCGTTGGGATTATATCTGATATCGTCTGTAGGATTACCCTCAAGATCAACGTACTGAGTTGCAATCTGTCCGTTTGCCGCAAGCTGACGAAGAAGTGACTCATCGCAGAGGAATCTTCCCTCTCCGTGCGATATAGCCACTGTGTAAATATCGCCTACCTCGGTGCCTGCAAGCCAAGGAGACTTGTTGGACGCAATGCGTGTGCGAACAAGCTTTGACTGGTGACGGGAGATTGTATTAAAAGTAAGTGTGGGCGCGTTCTCATCGGGATCTGTAATTCTGCCGTAGGGCACAAGTCCAAGCTTGATAAGTGCCTGGAAGCCGTTACAGATACCGCACATAAGTCCGTCGCGCTCGTTTAAGAGAGCATGAACACCGTCCTTGATCTGCTGGTTACGGAAGAACGCCATAATGAACTTACCCGATCCGTCAGGCTCGTCTCCGCCCGAGAATCCACCCGGAACGAATACCATCTGCGAATCTGAAAGCTCTTTTGCAAAGCTCTCTACGCTTCTCTGAATTCCATCTTGTGTGAGGTTGTTGATAACGAATATCTTTGCCTCGGCGCCCGCATCTCTCATGACCTTTGCAGAATCAAACTCGCAGTTTGTGCCGGGGAATACGGGGATAAGCACCTTGGGTCTTGCAGTCTTAATAGCAGGTGCTACACGCTTGTCTGCATTAAAGCTGAAGGCCTCGTATTTCTTATTGTTTTCCTTTTCGAGCATCGGGAATACGCCCTCAAGCTTCTTTTCATAAAGCTCGTCAAGCTCAGCAAATGATACTGTCTCGCCATTGTACTCAACAGCCTTAGCTTCTGTAAAGCATCCGATAGTCTCACCCTCAACGTCTCCTTCAACCTCAAGCAAGAAGGAGCCGTAGGAGTAACCGAATATATCTGCAAGAGTCAAGCCCTCGGCAAACTTAAATCCAAGTCCATTACCGATACACATCTTATATACCGCCTCCGCGATACCGCCAAAGGTGGGGGTATAAGCCGCGTAGACCTTGCCCGATCTCATCAGAGATGTGACCTTGTTAAAGGTTGCGATAAGCGACTCTGCGTCGGGGAGATTATCCTTGCCGTACGCGGGACAGACGCTTATGAGCTTATGTCCTGCCGCCTTTGCGTCATTAGTAATTACCTCATCGGTCTTACCCGTTGTTACCGCAAAGGAAACGAGTGTGGGGGGAACGTCAAGCTTTTCAAAGGATCCGCTCATCGAGTCCTTACCGCCGATAGCACCGACTCCAAGCTCAAGCTGTGCGCGGAATGCGCCAAGCAGAGCCGCCAAGGGCTTGCCCCAACGCTTGCCGTCCTTCATCGGCTTCTCGAAATATTCCTGGAATGTGAGGTACACGTCCTCGAAGGAAGCGCCGCTTGCCACAAGCTTACATACGCTTTCAACCACCGCAAGATATGCCGAGTGGTAGGGCGATTTCTCTGCGATATAGGGGTTATAGCCCCAGGACATGTATGAACACGTATCTGTATGCTTCTGCTCTACCGACACCTTATGTACCATTGCCTGAATAGGTGTCTTCTGATGCTTTCCGCCAAAGGGCATAAGCACGGTTCCTGCACCGATAGTCGAGTCAAATCTCTCTGAAAGTCCGCGCTTTGAGCAGACGTTGAGATCAGCCGCCAAGGCCTTATATCCTTCGACAAAATCTCTGACAGGCTCCTTGCCGTAATCGCAGTTTGCCGCCGCGGGAGTGATGTCAATATGCTTTTCCGCTCCGTTGGAGTTAAGGAACTCGCGGGAGATATCGATTATCGCCTTGCCGTTCCAACGAACACGGAGACGAGGCTCCTCGGTAACTCTTGCAACTACAGTTGCCTCAAGGTTCTCGGAGTCTGCAAGTGCCATAAATCTCTCGATATTTTCTTTTTCGATAACGACCGCCATTCTCTCCTGAGACTCCGAAATTGCAATCTCTGTGCCGTCAAGTCCCTCGTATTTTTTGGGAACCTTGTTGAGATCAATGTCAAGTCCGTCCGCAAGCTCACCGATAGCAACCGATACACCGCCTGCGCCGAAGTCGTTACATCTCTTTATCATTCTGCACGCCTCTTCGTTTCTGAAAAGACGCTGAAGCTTTCTTTCCTCAGGTGCATTGCCCTTCTGCACCTCTGCGCCACAGCTCTCTACCGAATGAGAGTCGTGCGCCTTTGACGAGCCTGTTGCACCGCCGATACCGTCACGGCCTGTGCGACCGCCGAGGAGTATTACTACGTCACCGTCGGCAGGACACTCGCGGCGAACGTTCTTGGCAGGTGCCGCCGCAATAACCGCACCGATCTCCATTCTCTTTGCAGCGTATCCCTTGTGATAGAGCTCGTCTACCATACCGGTAGCAAGACCAATCTGGTTGCCGTAGGATGAATATCCTGCCGCCGCGGTCTGAACTATCTTCCTCTGGGGAAGCTTGCCGAGTATAGTCTCGCTTACAGGAACTGTCGGGTCTGCCGCACCTGTTACGCGCATTGCCGCGTAAACGTAGGAGCGTCCCGAAAGCGGGTCACGGATAGCACCACCGATACAGGTTGCCGCGCCACCGAAGGGCTCGATCTCTGTGGGGTGGTTATGCGTCTCGTTCTTAAAGAGCAGGAGCCAATCCTCCTCTACTCCGTCCACGTTGACCTTCATCTTAACCGTGCAGGCATTGATCTCCTCCGACTCGTCAAGCTTTTTAAGCTGACCTGTCTTCTTTAGATACTTTGCCGCAAGAGTGCCGATATCCATAAGGTTCTGAGGTTTTGTGCGGCCGAGCTTTTCTCTTGTCGCAAGGTATTCTTTATATGTCTTCTCGAGAAGCTCGTCCTCGAATTTAACGCTGTCTATTGTGGTCAAGAAGGTAGTATGGCGGCAGTGGTCCGACCAATAGGTATCTATCATCTTGATCTCTGTAATTGTGGGGTCTCTCTTCTCGCTTGCAAAATACTCGCGGCAGAATTTGATATCGTCCAAATCCATAGCAAGTCCAAGCGATTTTATTAGCTCTGCAAGCTCGCCGTCGCTCATAGCGATAAAGCCCTCGACGGTTTTAACACTTGTGGGAATATCATACTCAAATGCGAGAGTTTCGGGCATTTCAAGTGCCGCCTCTCTTGCCTCTACGGGGTTGATAACGTATTTTTTGATCTCGGCAAGATCCTCTGCACTCAAATCTCCTTCAAGGACGTATACCTTTGCAGAGCGGATTGTCGGACGCTCACCGCAGGACATGATCTGTATGCACTGCGCCGCACTGTCGGCTCTCTGGTCAAACTGACCGGGGAGATACTCCACCGCAAAAACAGTACCACCGCGAGCATCAAGCTCGCTTGTGGCAATATCAAGCTGAGGCTCCGAGAAAACAGACTCAACTGCCGCGTCAAATATATCCTTTTCGATATTCTCTGCATCATAGCGATTGAGCACTCGTACGCCCTTAAGCGACTCTATGCCTATAAGATTTCTAAGCTCCGAGCAGAGCGCGTGCGCCTCGTGCGCGAGTTCTTCTTTCTTTTCTACGTATATTCTGTAAACCATGTTCGATCCTTTCGGGCTTATTTGTTGTATGCCGCAAGAGCTCTCTTGCCTATGTCACTGCGGTAGTACGCGTTCTCAAACTTTATCTTCTCGGCCTTACTGTAAGACGCCTTGATTGCGTCCTCAAGGCTTTCTGCCACAGAGGTAACGCCAAGCACTCTGCCGCCGTTCGTCAAGAGCTTATCACCGTCAAGCTTAGCTCCCGCGACGTAAACGTCAGGCGCTACCTCTTAGGGAATCGTCATCTCAAAGCCCTTTTCGTAGCTT
>JAFWXY010000096.1 GCA_017522905.1 Clostridia bacterium | reverse complement strand
TGCCATTTTGGGGTATCCTTTCTGTTTACAGCGCCGTCGGATTGAAGTTTACCGATATTACGGCGCGGCTCTTGTTGTTTCTGCCAAAATCTATAAGCAGCTGCGAGAAGAACTCACGCGTGCGCTTGTTTAATTTGCACTTAATTACTATTCTCATACGGTATTTGCCCTCCGCCTTATATACGGGCGACTCAAAGGGGCCGAATACCATAAGCTTGACGTCCTTATATTCCATCAAAAGTCTGCGGTCTATCTCCTCGCGGAGTCTTGCCGCACTCATTACCGCCTGCTTTTCGTCACCGCAGGATATATTTATCAGCGCGATGTCGCAATAAGGCGGGAATACAAGCAGCTTACGCAGTCTTATCTCGGACTCGTAGAACGCCTCGTAATTCTGCGCGCACGCAAGCTTTATCGTGTCGTTGTCGGGGTTGTTGGTCTGTATTATCGCAACGCCCTTTTTCTCGGAGCGCCCCGCTCTGCCTATAACCTGAGTCAGCATCGAGAAGGTGCGCTCATTGGCGTGGTAATCGTCCATATATATCGACATGTCCGCCAAAAGAACACCGACCAAGGTCACGTTCGGAAAATCGTGTCCCTTAGTGACCATCTGTGTTCCGAGAAGCACGTCCGCCTCGCCACTCTTGAATTTTTGTAGCATTTCAGGGAGCGAATTCTTCGTGCTTGTCGAATCCGCATCCATGCGGAGTATCCTCTTATCCGGGAGAAAGCCCTCTATCTCGCGCTCCAGTTTTTGGGTTCCAAAGCCTATCTTCTGAAGATGCTCGCTGCCGCAGGACGGGCAGGTCTCGGGAACACGGGACTTGAATCCGCAAAAATGACAGAACAAAAATCCGTCGTCATAATTGCCTTTTTTCGCGTGATAATTAAGTGAGATCGAGCAATTCGGACAGGTGAGCGTCTGATTGCAGGAGCGACAGCTTACCGAGGTGTTGTATCCTCGTCGGTTGAGGAACAGAACCGACTGCTCTCCCCTTTCTGCAACCTCAAGCATCTGTTCACGGAGCAGCATTCCCACAGGAGAGGTGTTGCCGTGCCTGTGCTCGTTTCTCATATCGTATATCTTGACCTCGGGAAGCTCTGCCGAGCCGTAACGCTCCTTGAGCTTTACAAGCTTGTACTTGTCCTCCATTGCCTTGGAGTAGCTTTCAAGAGACGGAGTTGCAGATGAAACTAACATTACCGCGCCGTTATACGCGCAACGGAATCTGGCAATATCCCTTGCGTGATATTTCGGAGAGGTGTCGGATTTATAGGTGCTCTCGTGCTCCTCGTCAATAACGATAAGTCCGAGGTCGTGTACGGGAGCAAACACTGCCGAGCGTGTGCCCACAACGAGGTCTGCCTCTCCCGATTTTATTCTCATATATGAATCGTATCGCTCGCCCGACGAGAGTCCCGAGTGTATAAGCGCCACCCTGTCACCGTATCGCGCGCCGAATATTCGCACCGTCTGCGGAGTAAGCGCAATTTCGGGCAGGAGCATTATAACTCCCTTACCTTCCGCCAGCGCAGCATCTATAGCGCTGATGATAACGCTGGTCTTTCCGCTTCCCGTAACTCCGAATAAAAGCGTAGCGGCAGGCTTATTTGCCTTTATCTGTGCGACTATCTCGTCGCGCGCCGCGCTCTGCTCACCGTTCAGCTTGATCTCCCTGATCTCGCGCTCCGTGCTCTGCAGGGCGCCGCTGTCTCTCCAGATTCTGCGACTCTCAACCTTGATAAGTCCCTTATCTATGAGAGCCTTGAGCTGGGCTGATCCCGCCGAGCAGTTTTTCTTCAGCGCCCCTGAAGACAAGGGCTCACCCGAATTTAAAAGCGCGCCCAATATCGCTTTGTGTATCTGTGAGCGAAGCTTGATTTTACCATTACCCTCAAGTATCGACGCCGCCTCTGCAGGATCTGTCGCCAAGGCGTAGAAATTCTCAAAGGCTTCCGATGCGGCCTTCGACACCTGCATCTCGCGGCCGATATGACCCTTTGCATAAAGCTTTTCGCATGCCTCCATAGCCGCCGACGCACCAAACTTGACCTTGAGTGCCTCCAAGGTCTTTCCGCCCGACGATACTATGTATTCGTAGACGAAAAGATCTGCCGGGCTAAATCCCGACGAGGTATCGGGTCCCTTTGAGGGCACGGGATAGTAAAACTCGGTCATCTTGCCTATTGCCGACGACGGCATAGCACAGCGTACCGCCTCTCCCATAGTGCAAAGCACCTGCTCCTTCATATAGGCGCATAGCTCAAGCATTTCCTCAGACAAGGGTGCACGGTCACGGCAGACCGCCTCGATCGGCTTTGCGTCCTTATACTCGGGCGCGTGCGACAGCTCCCACACAAGCGCCATCTGTCTGCGGTTAGATCTGCCAAAGGGAACCGAAACAAAGGAGCCTCTGCCTATCTCTCCGCGCATAGAGTGGGGGATAAAATAGTCGTAGGTCGAGTCTATACTGTAGGGATTATCCAGAAGATACAGCTTGGCATATTCAAAATCGCGGTTATCGGAAAAATGCATTTTACCTCCTCCTCTCATGCAAAAATAAATACCTATAATAGAGACTTAGGCGCCGTCTGCCGAAGCAGACCGCGCCGAAGGTTCTTTATCTTCAGTTCTCCTCGTCCTCGTCGGACTCGCTGAACATCTTTTTGAAGTCAATGGGGGCTTCCTCTACAGTCTCTTCATCAGCCCGGAGATTCTCAAAATAACCGTCGGGACGGCGAACGATGACGTACTCTCCGTCGTGGATACGGCGGATTGCGGTCTTGACCGCCTTTTCGTCGCGGAGCTCCTTATTGATAAGCGTGTTTACCGGCTTATCGGTATCCTTGTTGCCCGTCTGTGCCTTTTCAGCATCCTCGCGCTGCTTTACGTACTCATCGGTAACTATGCGCGCGCATCTTGCGGTTGCCAAGGAAAGCTCGTATCTGTTGAAATCGCCCTTTGTAAGTTCTCCTATTGTTGGATAAAGCATGGTTTTTCCTCCTGTATATGCTTAAAACAAATTATTCCGAAAATTATTTTGACTAATTCAGATTATGTCAACAGCACCGTGGTCGCCGCCAACCTCAAGTCTGCTTGCTATCGTCTCGGTCTGAAGCGCTGAAAGAATAATGTGGTCGGAATCGGTAATGATAACCGCCCTTGTCTTTCTTCCGCAAGAGACGTCTATTGCTCTTCCCGATTCCTTTGCGTCCTGTATCATTCTCTTGATCGGCGCGGACTCGGGGCTTGTAAGCGTGATTATTCTGTCTACGGCTACCATGTTGCCGTAGCCTACGTTGATAAATCTCATTTTTGTCCTCCGCTTACTCTATGTTCTGGATCTGCTCTCTTATCTTTTCAAGCTCGGTCTTGATCTCCACAACAAGGTGGGCGATGTCCGAGTTTGAGCACTTGGAGCCTATAGTGTTTGTTTCTCTGTTCATTTCCTGCAAGAGGAAGTCAAGGCTTCTTCCGACAGGCTCTGACTTCTCGGTATATCCGTAGAACGCCGCAAAGTGGGACTTGAGTCTTACTATCTCCTCATCAATTGCCGCGCGGTCTGCATATATCGCGCACTCTGTGAGTATCCTGCTCTCGTCCATAGTGATATTGTTGTCGGCAAGAGCGGCGCGGAGTTTTTCCTCAAGTCGCTTCTTGTATCCGCCAATATCGTCGCCCGAAAGAGCCTCGATATTCTCTGCGACCTCTCTTACGTGCTCTATCTTGGTTGAGAGATCCTTCTGGATTCTCTCGCCCTCCTCGGCACGTGCCGAGATGAATCTATCAATCGCTACGTCAAGCACCGCCGAAAGGTCCTGCCACTCGGCATCCATATCGCCCTCGGGCTTCTTTATCGAGAACACCTCGCGGTCACGCGCGACCTCCATTACCGTGATCTCTCCCGCAAGAGAAAACTCCTCCTTGAGGCGGCGGAGCGCCGAGATATATCTCTCCGCATACTCGCGATTTACAAGTATCTCGGTATCGGTTGCCTCGGCAAAGTTTACGAAGATCCCAACGTCGACCTTGCCTCTTGAGATTCCCTTCTCGGAAAGTCTCTGCTTTACCTTCGCCTCAAGCGGCGCATATACGTGCGGCAGCTTGACCGAGCAGTCGAAATATCGGTTATTGACCGACTTTATTTCAACCGTAATATCCTTACCGTTCTTATCGGCGCGTTCGCGACCGAAAGCGGTCATACTTTTAAACATAATTGTCCCCCAATCCGCACCGCGCGGAATATGATGAATCGAATTTTGTCTTTCGGGAGAATCAAATCCCCATATATATTTATTTTAATATATTTCAAATATATTGTCAAGATTTTTTGCTCTTAAAGACAAAGATTTTACTGAAAATGTAATTGCAGATTATGACGATCACCGCCGCCAACACCTTGGCTCCTATCTCACAGAGATTCCACTCTCTGCCAAGGAGAGAAACGCTTGTAAGCATAGGCAAAAGCGCCGCCGCGCCCATTGCCGCGAAAAGTGTGACAAGGTAGTCTATGAAGAAGGTGATAACCCTTCCGCCCGCAAACTTTGTAAGCTGAAGCGCGGTCGATACGTTCTTTTCAGCATCCGTGAAGACCCACTTGCGGTTGGTGAAAAAGGCAAACAGCACCGCCGCTATCCATTGGATCACCTGCGCTATGGTATACCCCAGAATATACAGTCCGCTTGAGGTGTCGTCAACGGGAATAGAGAATGCCGCCTTGAATCCCCAAAGCACCACGAAATATACGATCCAGCCTACAGCGGTGGTCAATACGCCAAAGAGAAGATACATGAGTATTTCTCTGTACTTTTGGCAAAGCTCCTTTATTTTCGACATACCTTTATCCTATCTTAAACTCTGTTCCCTCTCGGGTGTCCTTTATAGTTACACCGCGGGACTCGAGATATTCACGGATTCTGTCCGCCTCGTGGAAGTTCTTTTCCTTCTTTGCCTCTTTTCTCTTCTCGATAAGATCAAGGATCTCGGCGATGAAGGGATCGCTTGTATCATACTTCGGCTTCGCCGCTTCCTCTGCCGCCTTCTTCTCCGCTCTTACCTTCTCAGCCGCAGCGCAAAGGTTTATCGAAAGCACTCTGTCAAAATCATCGATAAGCGCAAGCTTGGTCTTGCCGTTGGTCTTGAGCTTCAAAACGTCGTAAAGCGCGGTAACCGCCAAGGAAGTATTGAGGTCGTTATCAAGAGCGTCTGTAAATCGCTTCTTGCCCTCACTGAATGCCGCCTCGTCAAGCTCACCGTCGTTGGGGTCAAGCTGTGCAAGTCTTGCGACAAGCTTGTTGTATGCAACCGCCGCGTTGTCAAGGTTCTCATAAGAGAACACAAGAGACTTGCGGTAGTGTGACTGCAGGCAGAAATATCTGTAAACAAGGGGATCATATCCCTTGCTCTCAAGCAAGGAGACTGTCAAGAACTCTCCGCTTGACTTTGACATCTTGCCCGAATTTGTGTTGAGGTGGTATACGTGGAACCAGTAGTTGCACCACTTGTGACCAAGATACGCTTCACTCTGTGCTATCTCGTTTGTATGGTGGGGGAACTGATTGTCAATTCCGCCGCAGTGTATATCAAGATATTCGCCAAGATACTTCATGCTTATTCCCGAGCACTCAATGTGCCAGCCGGGATAACCGATGCCCCAAGGGGAATCCCACTTAAGCTCCTGGTCGTCAAACTTGGACTTTGTAAACCAAAGCACAAAGTCCGCCTTGTTCTTCTTGTTCTCGTCGTTCTCGACGCCTTCGCGGACACCTACCTCAAGGTCCTCCTCGGTAAAGTCGTTGAACTTGTAATACTCGTCAAGCTTCGAGGTGTCAAAGTAGACGTTTCCACCCGCTACGTAAGCGTAGCCCTTATCAAGAAGGCCCTGCACAAGCTCTATGAACTCTGCGATACAGCCTGTTGCGGGCTGAACGGTGTTAGGCACCTTGATATTAAGCTTTGCACAATCTGCAAAGAATGCGTCGGTATAGAACTTTGCTATCTCAAGCACGCTCTTCTTCTCGCGCTTCGCTCCCTTGAGCATCTTGTCCTCACCCGTGTCGCCGTCGCTTGAAAGATGACCCACGTCGGTTATGTTCATTACACGGTTTACGTCATATCCCGAGTAAGCAAGATATTTCTCAAGCGTGTCCTCCATAATGTAGGTGCGGAGGTTTCCGATGTGCGCGAAATGGTAGACCGTAGGTCCGCAGGTATACATGCTGACCTTACCGGGCTCGCGCGGTATAAATTCTTCTCTTTTTCTTGTAAGTGAATTGTAAAGTAACATATCTATAACTCCAAAATCAAATCAAGTCTGCAAGATCCATAAATCGTCTCGCCCTTGATAAAATAAGCTGTCCAAAATTTTCTCTTGTTTTCTCGTCTCCGGGAAGTGCCCAGGCGGTGACCTCGACCGAAACCGTTATCTGCTTATCGCAACATCGCAGTCCCTCTGCCACGTCATCCCAATCAACCTCTCCGTCAAAGGGGAGCATATGAGAGTCCTTGACACCGTCATTGTCGTGAATGTGAAGTGCCTCAAGCCGCTCACCGATAGCTTTAAGCTGCTCGGATTGCTTGTAGCCCGAAATATTCGCGTGTCCCGTGTCCCAACAAACACCGCAGGAAAGCTTGTCTGCAAGTGCGGAAATGTTGAGGGCACAGGAGCCGTAAAGGTGGTTATCGGGGGCTTCCTTCTCGGATGGCATATTTTCAATCAATATGCGCACACCCTTCTCTCTCGCGTATTCAACAACGGGAGTCAAGAATGCCATATTGGCTCTTACCCAATCGCCGTAGCTGACCTCTTTTGAATATAGCGCTATCGGGTGTGTAACCGCGCGCTCAATTCCCATAAGCGCCGCCATATCGATGCCGCGCATAAGCTCCTTTTGGAACTCTGCCATAAGCTCACTGTTTTTAGGGTTGGGCATATAGAATGACAGGTGACAGAGCGGCATGGAGATATTCTTCTCATTTGCGCGTCTTGCCGCCGCATACAGCACGCTTCTAAGCGAGCTGTCGGAATAGTCGAGGCTCTCAAACGACATATCTATTGCACCGATGCCGATCTTATCAAAATAATCGACCATCGCGCTATGTGAAAATTTGCCGCGCGGATGCTCAAAATAGACTCTTGACGGGGCACATATCATAGCTTTTCTCATTGTACCCTCTCCTTTCCGGATATACTCACCCATTATAATATATAATTATATCAAATATTAATAGTCTTGTCAATCACTATAGAAATTTTTAGTAAACAAAAAGAGCGGTCGCCGTAGCGACCGCTCTTGTGTTTTTATCTAATTTTTCTGCACTCGATATAGAATCTCTTATCCGCCGCATGTCCCATAGAAAATGTCTTTCTCGGCAGTGCGCCATCACATATAACCGTCTTAAAGAGCATATCCTTGCTCATTCCCTCAAAGAGCATTCCAACCGCATTTTCCTTCTTTGCCAGCGTCCTTGTGCTCTCTATTCCGTGTATGTAGTCGATGACAACTCCCTCGTGGCTCTTGACGTATGCGTCAAGAAATGCCTGAAGCGTGCCTACCGGAAGCTGTGCCGTCGGTCTTTCGCACTTGACCGTCTTGCTCTCTTCTCCGATTATAAGCTCAAAGCTCTGCGCCTCTCCGTCACCGTTGCAGGCATCAAGATGCGCCTCAAGCTCCTTTACAAATTCCTCTCTGTCAACGCCGAACGCCACTCTGTAGATAGGCTCGAACTCAAGCGCCTCGTCGTGAAGATTGACTATCTCGCAAAGCGCGTATCTTGCAGGGTGAGCTGCCGCCGCCTCTGCGCCGATCTCCGCCTTGATCTCCTCGTAAAGTGCCTTCGCGCTTGCAAGCGAGTGGTTTCCGTCACCGATTGCAAAGAGGAGCGCCGGCGCATCCACGCCGTACTTTTCCTGCATAACACCGTCCGCGCAAAGAGCGTTAAGTGCCTCGTTTATCTTATCAAAATCGCTCTCGTCCACGAAATATCCCGTAACGTGGCCGCTGTTTGCCATAAGGTCGAAATCATATGCCTTTTTATAGCTCGCAGCCTTCGCCGCAATAGGCTCAACGACGGTTCTGTCCCTGTCGTCAACGAGGATCATTATGTGGGGCATCTCAATCGCCGCGCCGCGGCGTATCGCCACTCTCGGAGGAATGCGCTCAAGCACGGTGCCCTCGGTTGCGCGGGTGATAGTGGTCGAGCCCTTGTTGTAGTCGTACTCCTCAAGATCGATCGCCCCGACGATGCCCCGTCTTACCTTACCGTCCGACTGAACTCTCTCAAGATAGATCATAGAATTTTCGTGGCGGGTGAGGACTCCGTTTTCAAGATACTCTCTCATTCTGCCGTTGATCTGAGGGATGGCAACCCCCTCCATATCAAGATAAGCCTCGGGGAGCATCATATCAAGTGTAGACGGTGTGCCGTCAACGTACGCCCTCGCCGCTCTCCAATATTCTCTCTCGCTTGTGTACTGATCGCAGGCAACGCACGCCCACTTTGTTCCCTTCTCGCCTTCAAGATCGGGAAGATATATATCTGCGGAATAAAACAACCTTTTCATTTTCAGACTCCTTTTGAGTTTATGCATATATAATAACACAAAAGGCTAAACAAATCAATACCCAAAAGGAATTCTTGTATATGTTTTCAAACAAAACCGACTACGACAGAGAAAATTTATTGACATTCCCTATTGACAAAAAAGTCTATTTTCCATATAATATGTATATAATTCGCAAAAATTGCAAATACCCGAAAGGATTCAGATATTATGGCAATCAAGGTAGTTAAATTCGGCGGCTCCTCACTTGCAGACGCGGAGCATTTTCGCCAGGTGGCCGCAATAGTCAAGGCAGACCCCGCGCGCCGCTACGTTATTCCCAGCGCACCCGGAAAGAGATTCTCCGATGACACAAAGGTCACGGACATGCTCTATACCTTCTATGAGCTTGTTCGCTCCCGCGCGGCAAAGGAAGCGATCGACGCTCAGTATGAAAGCATCAAGGCAAGATACAATTCTATCATCAAAGAGCTTGGAATCAACCTCGACCTTACCGGCGAGTATGAGTACATCAAAAACGCTATTCTCCATAGCTCGGGACGTGACTTTGCGGCAAGCCGCGGAGAATATCTCAACGGTATCATTCTCGCAAAGTACCTGGGCTTTGACTTCATCGATGCGGAAAACGTGATCTATTTTAAGGACAACGGAAGCTTCGACGAGGAAAAAACCAACGATTTGCTCTCCCTTGAGCTCAAGGATCACAAGTATGCGGTAATCCCCGGATTTTACGGCATCAGCCCCAACGGAACCGTTGTTACCTTCTCCCGCGGAGGCTCTGATATCACGGGCTCCATCGTCGCTCGCGCCGCGGAGGCAGATCTCTATGAGAACTGGACAGACGTATCGGGCTTTATGATGGCAGACCCCAGAATAATCAAGAATCCCCAAGCTATTGATACGATCACATACCGTGAGCTCCGTGAGCTTTCCTACATGGGAGCTACCGTGCTCCACGAGGATGCCATATTCCCCGTTCGTTACGCAGGCATTCCGATCAACATAAAGAACACCAACCGCCCCGAGGATAAGGGCACGATGATCGTTTCTCAGGCTTCGGGCTACGACACAGAGCACGTTATCACAGGAATCGCAGGTAAAAAGGGCTTCTCCGTTCTCACAATTGAGAAGGACATGATGAACTCCGAGGTCGGCTTTGGAAGAAAGGTTCTTGAGTCTCTTGAGGACTTTGGTGTTTCCTTTGAGCACCTCCCCTCCGGAATCGACACCATGAGCGTTGTCGTTCAAAACGCGCAGATCCAGGGCCACGAAGAGAAGATTATCGGAGCGGTCACAAGAAGGACCAAGCCCGACAGCGTTACTCTTGAGAGCGGACTTGCGCTTATCGCGGTAGTTGGACGCGGCATGGTCAAGGCGCGCGGAACCGCGGCTCGTGTATTTAACGCGGTATCAAACGCAGGTGTCAATATTAAGATGATCGACCAGGGCTCCTGTGAACTTAACATCATCGTCGGCGTAGACGAGCAGGACTTTGAAACCACGCTCAACGCCATCTACGACGAATTTGTAAAATAATAAACAACATAAAAAAGCCGTTGTACTGCAACGGCTTTTTCTTTATAGCTCAAAGATCTTTACTGATTTGATAGCACTGTCTCCATCTCGGTCAACCGCCTCGCCAAGCGCGAAAAATTCACCCTTTTCATTGGCAATTCTCACTCTTGTGCCGACACTTACGTCGGTCTTGATCTTTCTTTGATAAATGGGGCAGCCGTCCCTGAAAAGCTTTTCAAAGAACGACGGCAATTTCACCGTTTCAAGCTCCTCAAAAAGTCTCTCCGTGGGCAAAAGCAGGCCGTCGCGCTCCTCTTCGCTCATTCTCTCGATCTCGTCAAGAGTATGACATTCGTCAAGCGAAATCGCACACGCCTCAGTCCTCTCAAGAGCCGCCATAGCCCCTCCGCATCCAAGCCTTGCACCAATATCCGCACAAAGAGTTCTTATATACGTGCCACCGCTGCAGCTTACGTCCAAGATATAATCCGTTGCAGCTTCGGTAGGCGTGCAGGATAGCGAAAAAACCTCGATTTCTCTTGCCTCGCGCTCAATTATTACTCCCTGCCTTGCAAGATCGTAAAGCTTTTGTCCGTTGACCTTTAATGCGGAATACATAGGCGGAATTTGCTTTATCCTGCCAATAAACTCGGCGCAAGCCGCCGAAACCTCTTGGGGTGTAGGAATGTTATCGCACTTGGTCAAAATCTCGCCCGTCGTGTCCTCGGTATCGGTCGTGATGCCAAGTCGCATTATAGCGCGGTATCCCTTTCTGTCAGACGATATGTATTCGCATGCCTTTGCAGCCCTGCCAACCAGCACGACAAGCACTCCTGTCGCCATCGGGTCAAGCGTTCCCGCGTGACCTACGCGCTTTGTGCCGTACAGCCTTCTGACCTTGTTAACTACGTCGTGCGAGGTAATTCCCGCGCCCTTATATATCGGGAGAACACCGCCGGGGAGATTATCCTTTTCGGTATGCTTTACTACCATCAGTTAAACCTCACTATCGCGCTATTAATGGTAAATCCCTTCTCCGACCAGTTCTTTTCGTACTCGGTCATTACGTTGTCTGCGGCGCGCTCGCTGTTGTGAAGATCGCGCGTCATCCACTCAACCGTGCAGCCGAACTCCTCAAAGGACTCAAGCGAAAAATCAAAGAGCCCTACGTTGTCGGTCTTGAAAATAAGTCTGCCGTCTTCCTTCAGGATGCGCTTGTAACGCTCAAGGAAGATACGGTGAGTCAAACGGCGCTTCGCGTGCCCCGCCTTGGGCCAGGGATCGCTGAAGTTGAGATAAATTCTGTCAAGACAATGCTCGGGAAACCACTCGCTCAAGTTGTCGGCGTTGCCAATAATAAAGCGAAGATTGTCGGGGCGCTCATCTCGGCACGCCATCGCCTTTTCAAGCGCGATACAGCAAACGTCGGGCACCTTTTCCATTGCGATAAGATTCTCGTGGGGGCGCGCCTTTGCCGTTCCAACGGCAAAATTGCCCTTTCCGCAGCCTATCTCCAGGCAAAGGCCCTTGCTTTTATCCGAAAAGGGGGACGCGGGGTCTGCAATAAGAGTCGAGGGGTCTTCAATAAGTAATTCCGCACAGGCTTGGATCCTCTCCTCACCGTGCTTCTTTTTTCTCATTCTCATAAATATATACCTCTATGTCATACTAAAACAAACAATTTAATGTAACGCCATGTCTATCGTGGAACTTCCCCCATACTCTCCTCTATTGAAGGTTTTTGGGGATGAGGGGAGGGTTTAAGGGAGGGGAGAAGACCCCTTTTCCCAAAAAGGGTCTTCTCCCCTCCCTGCTACTCCCTCTTAAACATTAAATCTAAACAGAACGATATCTCCGTCCTTCATGACGTATTCCTTGCCCTCACTGCGGACAAGTCCCGCTTCCTTAGCGGCAACCATGTTGCCCGAAGCCACGAGGTCGTCAAACGCGATGACCTCTGCGCGAATGAATCCGCGCTCAAAGTCGGAGTGTATCTTTCCTGCCGCCTGGGGCGCCTTGGTTCCCTTGGTGATAGTCCAAGCGCGAACCTCCTCGGGTCCTGCGGTGAGATAAGAGATAAGACCGAGAAGCGCGTAGCTTGCCTTGATAAGCTTATCAAGACCGCTCTCTGCAATTCCCATATCCTCAAGGAACATCTGCTTTTCCTCGCCCTCAAGCTCTGCTATCTCGGACTCGATGCCCGCGCAGACCGCGATGACCGCGCTGTTCTCGCTTGCGGCAAATTCCTTGACCGCCATATAAGCCGCGTTACCCACGGGCTCCTCTGCCGCCTCGTCCTCACTTACGTTGGCAACGTAGATAACGGGCTTGCGGGTCAAGAGAGGCGTATCAAAGAGGCAAGCCTCCTCGTCCTCTGTAAGGGTCATGGTGCGCGCGCACTTGCCCTCCTCGAGCACCGCGTGAATGCGCTCGAAGAGCTCAAGCTCGCCTGCAAGGGTCTTATCGCCCTTCATAGCCTTCTTGGTTCTGTCTATTCTTCTCTCAACCATCTCCATATCCGAGAAGATAAGCTCCATATTGATAGTTTCAAGATCGCGCATGGGGTTGACCGAGCCGTCAACGTGGATTATATTTTCGTCTTCAAAGCAACGCACAACGTGAATTATCGCATCGCACTCACGTATATTGGACAAGAACTTGTTGCCAAGTCCCTCGCCCTGAGAAGCTCCCTTTACAAGCCCTGCAATGTCAACAAACTGTATTACCGCAGGGGTGTACTTCTTGGGGTCGTACATTTTTGCAAGCACGTCAAGGCGGCTATCCGGCACGGTTACCACGCCTACGTTAGGCTCTATCGTGCAAAATGGGTAGTTTGCAGATTCTGCGCCCGCATTTGTCAAAGCGTTAAAAAGTGTTGATTTTCCTACGTTCGGAAGTCCTACGATACCAAGTTTCATTTTATATTATCTCCTTTGAGTTGTCATACATATTATCACCCCTCATTATATCATAAAAGTGCAGATAATTCAATATAATAAACACATTTTTTACCTCTATCACGTCCGGAGATTTTTTGGTATTACCCTTCGTGCCCACCCACACGGCGGGTGAGTGTCCGTTTCGCACTTCGTGCTCAACCCACCCAAAGGCTTAAAAAACAGCCGATAGGGTATTCCCTCATCGGCTGTTTCCGTTTGTCTTATCTAAATTACTGATTTCTTATATATCTCTGGTATGCCTCGTCCAGCTCTCCATTGGTTGTAATATAATCTTGTGTAATACTTCCGCCCGAGGTGTCGGTCAGGTCGGCATATTCGGTTGAGTTCCAGAGATTTGTGTTGAAGTTGCCGACATTTCCTGCGCCGAAAGCGCCCGAGAAGCTACACACAGGAGCCTCTCCTGCAAATAAGTGGTCGCAGTAACTGTAGTTGTCATTTCCGTTATTAATAAATACCAGTCCGTATACGGGAACGATATTCAGATCCCTCCATGCATTGTTTCGCCAAGCTCCGCCGCCAACGGCAAGCTGATCGGCGGTGACGTAGAGAACCATATCATTGGCGCCCCGTCCGTCGATCTGCTGATTTTTGATCAGGATAGATACTGTATAGTATTGATTTCCGATTTCCATGGTGATATGGTCGCCAAAGATAGCGTAGATCAGCTCTTTTCTTTCATCGCTGGCATTACCGACGTTTCCCATATATCCGCCCGTGTCAACATTTTCCATATTGTCGAAAATCAAAGAAACAATCTCGCTTGCGGGAACCTCTCGGCCTTGGAAAACGATACCCGTACCGTTTCCGTCCACGCCCTTCCCCGCCAGAACGTTGGCAAAGATGCTGGCAATATCTCTGGAGACGTTTTCTGTCGCAGTATCGTCAAAGCTTGGAGAGAAGCCCAAGGCGCTTTGCACACCCGACATATTTACGGTTTGGCTCCAGCTGGTATTTTGGATTGTGATCGTAAAGGTTCGCGTTTCATCGGCGGCAAGCTTCTCGCCCACCCCAATATTTGAATAACTGACCACGGCGTTATTAGCCAATGCAGGAGTATTGCTAAGTCCCGTAAAATACTGTTCAACTCCGCTGTTGTTTTTGACGGTCACCTCAATAGTAACCGATCCGCCTGCGCGGTTGTAGGATGACTGCGTATTCAAGGTATAGCCGCTGTGATCAAACATAACAAACCCAACTTTTTCCACGGCAGGAGTGCTTCCGGACGTCTTGGAAGACTCCTTGACGCTAACGCTTGTGATATAAACCATCTTAGGTAGGGTATACTCTACCGTTCCATGAATAGCCAAATTGCCGGAAACCGCGGCATATCCTATGCTTGTGAAAAGACACATAAAGGAGAGCGTTATACAAAGCAATACTTTTACCAAAGTCTTCACGATAACACTCTCCTTTCTTTATTTAGTCTTCTTTTTCTTCATCGGGGATTATCATAGAGGTAAATATTTTCTCCGCCTTGCGCTTAACCACGCCGATTATCTTTTTGAGCGGATGGTCGAGCGTCTCGGGGTCTATTTTGTAATTACCCTTCGAGACCTCCGCCTCTCTAACGATCTCCCTGTCGTTGTGGATATCTCTTGTAGGAACGAGAACTATATCTCCGCACTCAACCTCGTTTCCATCGGGATCGTAACGGTAGGTCTTATCGGGACGCTCCTTCCAGAACACATCGATAGCGTCTACACCGATCTCCTCGGTCTCTTCAATCTCAGGGATGGCGGCGATAAGCTCCTCGACCTCAGCTTCGGGCTCTACAAGCTCCTCTGTCTTTGCTTCTTCATCGGGTGTCTCGTCCACCTCGACCTCAGACTCCTCTTGCTCTACCGTTGCCTCAACCTCAAGCGCCTCATCCGCCTCGACCTCGGGCTCCTCAAGAACCGTTTCAATAGTCGGCTCGGGCTCGGTGGGCTTTTCGGGTGCAGGGGGTGTATTTACTACGACCTTAACCACGGGACGTACAACGTTCGTGATATTGGGCTGTACTATCGTTGTGGGAGCGGTATCCTTGGGCTCTGCCTCGGGCTCGCTGTATCCTTCAACGCTTACAGTATAAACGTAAAGAAGCTTACTGTCTGTGGGAATTATGAACTTGGTGCAGGTCTTGTCTGCATTTTCGTTCATAAGTATGGGTGCCTGGATCGTATCACGGATCTCAAGCATCTCGTCAAAGGTATCGACCATAATAATCTGGTATCCACCTGTATCGAACATATTGTTGATCTTCTGGATATAAGACTTGTACTGCGAGATTATCTTCTTTACACGTGCTGTGTAAGTGATATCGGGTGTTCTTGTAAGGTAGATAAATGCTACAAGAACAAGGATACAAAGCACATCCAGAACACCTATAACGATAGCCGATGTCTTAAATGCCTCGCTTCCCGCTCCTCTTGTGCAGGCGATCATCTTCGCCTCCTCGTCCGGAACTGAGGAAGTCATTTTTATGTTGACCGTTTTGGTCGTAAGAGGTATACGAAGCTCGGAAGTGTAGTTATCAACCGCGCTGCCCGAAAAGGCCTCGCAATCGCTCAACACGTCAACCTCAAGGGTCAAGACGATGTTGCTTGTCGTGCTTGTAAGATCATAGGTGTCAAGGAATCTGTTGGCAAGATCGTTGTACTCGTCGTAATTGATAACCACGATCTCGTTGATCCTCAATCTGTCAGAGCTGCTCTGTGACTTGTTCTGTTCGCTGACCAGCACCTTTTCGGGATTAAAGATCGCAACGTCTGAAGTCTTATCAACAATCTCAAGCTTTGACTTGATGGTATATGAATAACGGTAGTTTACACCCTCTGTATCCATATCGATCTCGTACGAAAAGTCTGCGATTATACGGTCGATAAGGGACGCGACGTAGGATTGATTCTTTCCGAGATGTTCTTCCTCGTAAAACTCGTTTTCCTTTAAGAATACGTTATAATCTATACTTCCGCCCTCGGTATAACCGATATAGTACTTGCTCTCAAGCTGAATCGAAACGATAGCAGAGATCAATACTGCAAGCGTAAGCACCACTACGATAACCGCCTGGGAAAAAATCCATTTTTCACGGTTTTTTCTGTACAAGGCACGGTGTTTCTTTTCTTTTTCCGACATTTCTGTAAACCTCCTTTCTCTCAAATTTTAATTTGCCGGGTTAACCAGCTCGCGTAGCCACAGGGTTGGGTATCCGACATAGGATATTTTGACGTCGGTAAGTCCGACGATATCCGATTCGGTCCTGAATCCTCTGTCCTCGTCCTGATTGAAATCACCCTTGGTATAGTATCTTACCTGACCGTTGATGCGCTCAATCCGAACGACTCTGTGTACTATTTTTAATTCTTCTTGTTGGAACACTATTACCTGTCCCTCTTCAATTTTCTGACCATCGTATCTTTCGTAGATGATCATATCTCCCTTGTTGATCTCGCCTGTCATACTCTCTGTCGCGATTACAAGCGCGCCGAAGCGGAACTGACACGAAACGAGCATTGAGATAGAAGCTACGATCACAAATGAGATAAGCACGCCGACGGCGGTGATTTTTTCACCCTTTACGGCAGCTTTTTTTTGTGTTTTGGAAAACATTGCCGATACCAAAGCCAATACAACGAGAGGCAACACAAGCTTTATAATCGCCCTTATTGAATCTCCCATTGCGCAGGTTACGGGAATAAAGTAAGCATACAGCGTACTTATCAACCTATACAGGATATTCGGTAATGCTCCGTAGTTTTTTGAAACGTGATGATATAAGATGTTTGCGGTAAATGCGGGCAGAAATGTCATGCCAATCAGATCCATAAACTGATTGAAGCCTGTGATACCCGCAATGCTTGAAAATGTAAGCGTTTCGGCAATAACGCCTATTATAAATGCAACTACATTTACAAAGCCGTTTTTCTGCGAAAGAAGGACGCTTCGAACTATCTCGGTGGCCACTATGATCACCGCGACGGGAATGACGGTTGTCAAAAGTATATTGGAATTTACAAGATAGGGATTCAGGTAAAATCCAAAGTAGATTCCTGTCATTTCTATCAAAGCGGAGGTGATTACTGAAAGAATTACCATAAGAAGGAGCACGTCCTTCTTTGCTATTGACTTTGCGCTTCTTCTTTTGATCAACAAGCAGGTAGCGGGAGCCATGATCGCCATCAAAGCCGCTGCAACCAACCTGCTGTTTTGCTTAACTGTAAGTAAAACGACAAGGAGGGCCGCAAGTGATATTAAAGATGTAAGATAAATGACTTTTTTATCCTTAGTCATTTGCGGTCCTCCTTTTCATTGGATTACTCTGTTGAGCCGTCTTGTAGATTAGTCGTTTGAAGAGTTGTTCTTAGGCTCTGCTGTTGCCTTAAGCGAGTAAGAGTGGGTTGCTGCTGTTTCGCTTGTTTCAGAGAGAGATACCGTAATGGTAACAGTGGTTGTTGCGTTGGGGGCAAGCTCCTGAGCCGCACTACAGCCCGTAACAGCGAACGTGAAGGGAGCGAAGTGCGTATTAAGTGCAGCCGTATCAGTCATATCAATTGTTTGCTGAGTATCGGAATCAATCAACTCCAATTTTGTAAGCTCAACAACGACGTCGGACTTGTTCTGAATTGTCAATGTGTAGGTTACTGTGTCGCCTGCTTCCTTAAGGCCTGCAGCCTTGAGGTGGATCATAGCAGAACCGGGAGTACCTGCGCTGGAAAGGCCCGTAATATCTGCCACACGAGTGGTTGAATCGGACTCGGTGGTGACAACCATGTTGGACTCTGAGAATACTACGTCAAAGGTTACTGCCGAGCTTGCGATATCACCGGTGATCTTAACTTCCTGGGTAAGGCCTGCATAACCGATACCAAGTGCGAGTGCTGCTACGAGCAGCGCCGAAATAACTAATGTTCTTCTCTTTTTCATTGTTTTTTCTCCTTTGGAAAAAATAATTTTTTGTTTTTTGGCGTTCCCTAACCGCCTTTTTTGCCCAAAACCCACTATTTTGGGCTTTGTAGGCACATCTTAACATTCAATGACTACAGCTTGACTACAAAACTGAAAAATTTTTTAAAAAATATTTTTTGGGGCAAGAAATTTGTAAAAAAATCCCCCGCGAGAGCTTCAAATTTTGATTTGTCGGGGCGCTATGGCGACAAAAACTGTGGAAAGTTTTCGCTCGCAGAGTTTGCATTGCAAACTCGAGCAAATCTCGCTTGCGAGTTTGCATTTTTTCTCAAAAGGCTTGGCTCGGCCGCCGAGCTCGGCGGTCGCTCTCCGCAGAGAGCGAAACTCCTTATCGTTCGAAAGCGCCACGAAGGGTGAATTTCGGCGTAGCCGAAAGAGGGGGGGACCTTCGGTGGGGAGTGCTTCGCCAACGGCGAAGTGAGAACCACACAAGTGGGGGTTTCCCTTTCTCTACATAGGCATATTT
>JAFWXY010000008.1 GCA_017522905.1 Clostridia bacterium | reverse complement strand
ATTCGTTTGAGCTATTTATTCTAGCTTTCTTTACCTTTTTTAGAGTTGTGTTCTCTTTGGTTTTGACAGATTTTGTTTTCGCACTTGCTTTTTTGCTTTGTACTTCTTTTATCTGTTGTTCAATTGTCAAGTTTCAATCGCCCCCACTTCCGTGCGAGAGCCTGTCTATTATATCACCGAAGCTTAATCTTGTCAATAGTTTTTTTGAATTTTCTTCAAAAATTTTTTGACCCTTTTAAGCTTTCGGTTTGTCGGCACTTTTTTGCGCCAACTCGCCTATTATATCACAATAAAAAAGCCTTGTCAATAGCTTTTTTGAAAAAAGTTTCAAAAAATTTTAAGCCCTTCTCCTGAATGGGAAAAAGGCTTAAATTGAGAGTTGTTTATATTGAGTTAAAATGGAATTTATATGGAGTTCATTTAATTATAATACTCTTTTAACACATATGACGCGGCTACAGAGGCGTATGACGAGCCGTGAACGTTGTCTTTTGGAATGTCGTCATCAGGCTCAATAACAACCGAAATTACAATTTCGGGGTCATTGTACGGTGCGGTGCACACGAAGAGACGGTTATCGTTCTTGTTTGCACCTCGCTGTGCGGTACCTGTTTTACCGCCGACCGTTACGGGAAGTCCTGACATATACTTCGACACGGCGTAATCATAGGTTGCCATCTGCTTCATTCCCTGCCTGACGGCATAGAGCGCATCGTCGGAGAGCTTGATCTTATTTACCTCAAGGCTGCCTGTTTTGAAAACCACCTCGCCCGAGTCGCCGTATTTGCGCACCTCTTTTAATAAATGAAGAGAATATCTCGTCCCGTCCCCCGTGACGGTGGCAATATAATTTGCCAATTGGAGAGGGGTAAAGCTGTTATCCGACTGACCGATCGCCGCCGCGATAGTGTTACCCTCGGTCCAGCCGAGCAGTCCGTTATCCTCTCTGTACTGCGGCCCTGCCAATATTCCCGTTTTTTCGGGAAGCTCAATTCCCGTGCTCTCGCCAAGGCCGAACGCACGGCAGTACTTGTTCATAATATCAATGCCCATTACACGCCCGAGCTCGTAAAAATAGCAGTTGCAGGACTCCTGAAGCGCATACATCGCGTTAACGTCTCCGTGAGCGTTGGGATAATACCAGCACTTGGGCTGATAATCATCATAGTAGGTGTATATTCCGTTGCAGCGAAGACAGGTCGAGGACTTAAGCGCTCCGCTTGTGATTCCCGCCGCAACCATGCCTACCTTAAAGGTGGATCCGGGAGTGTAAACACCGTTTAGCACTCGGTTGTAAAGCGGATTTGCCTTATCCTTCAACAGAGCGTTATAATTTTCGTTATAGGTTGACAGGTCGTAGGAGGGATAGGATGCAAGAACCAATATCTCTCCGTTTTTGGGGTTGATTGCGCTGAGCGCTCCCGCCTGAGCATCACCGATAATTGCAACGTTCTCGGCAAGACCCTTCTCTGCGGCGATCTGAAGATCAATATCGATGGTAAGATATACGTCGTGCCCCGCAACGGCCTCCTTTTCCACCCGACTGTCAATGATATTTCCGTTACTGTCCTCCACTACGACACGGACACCGTCCTCGCCGCGCAGATATTCCTCAAAGATCTGCTCACAGCCCGAAAGACCGACAACGTCGTTCATATTATAGCCCTGTGCTTTATACTCCTCCCAGCTTTCCGCAGGGATCTTTCCAAGCTGACCCAAAATGTGAGACGCATATCCCGGATACAGGTATTCTCTGCCCGTCTTGATCTCAAACATCGCGCCCGGGACGGAAAGCTCCTCTATATAAGTAATAAAGGAAAGAGAAACGTCCTCGCAAACGGTGTATCGGTTATATATCGAGAAGTCGGAGACCTCCATGTCGTACCTTATGCGGAGAAGTCTGTCTATCTCTGAGTCCGAAAAACGTGTATTTCCCGCCTCGTCCGACATACTGTATCTTTTGAGATACCAGGTGACAAGCTCCTCTTCGGCTGGGAACTTATCGGGATTTGCCGCGTAAAACTCTGCAAGATAGGAGGCTGTGAGCTGATTCTTCGGCTTTTCGGAGTCTGTCTCAAGCTCGTTTTCGGCAATTCTCTTCAAAAGTCTGTAATATACGGTCGAATCTGCGTCCTTTGCTTCTGCGGAATAGGTGTAATTCGGATATACACCGTCAAAGGGGAAGCTTGAGCTATCAAGCCTCTCTGCCCCGAGGGCATCGAGGGCATCTAAGATTTCAAGTATGTCGTGATTCCGCAGAAGCTGAGTTGCCGCCATTGCATCGTAATCAAGCACGAAATCATAGGTGTAGGTATTTCCGACGAGCTTCTTACCGTTTCTGTCGTATATCTCGCCCCTGACTGCACTTATCGGCTCACGGCGCTCATAGGTTCCGGTGGTGATCTTATCGGAGTCTGCGGTGGCGCAGATATTTATCATTCTTATAACGAAGATCGCGCAGATAAGCAGGAATATCGCCATAACGCAAAAAACACGGGTGTAAAATTTGTTCTTAGACATAAATTTTTACCTCCGTGTTTTTATTTTTCTCTTTATAAGGGCAAGAGATTAAGCCCGAATTCAAGCAGATACAACGTTATCATTACAATTATGCCGACGTTAAGTATTACGACGGACATTATTTTACCCTTGGGAATAGTGACCTCCCCCGGTCGTATTTGCAGCTTTTTCCTGAATACTATGGGGAAGATGACCGCACAAGCCATGGCGGCGTAGGTAAACAGGCTGAATGCGACAAGGCCGAGCAAGGGTCCGATATTTGCCTCGACAAACTCAAGATATGCCCCCATATCGTTGGGATCAATTGCATCCATTGCCTCTGATACCGGTACAAGAAGTGACGAAAGAATCGAGCCTACAAAATTGACTATGGCGTGGATTGCTATCGTGATGTAAAGCTTACCTGTCGAATAGTAGATATATCCGAGCAAAAGACCCAGGGCAAAGCAGTAGAAGAACTGATAAAGGTTGCCATGCATAAGCCCGAACATCAGACCCGACAGGCCGATTGATACAAGTCCGCCGTATTTTTGCGTGCGGTCGATGATCAGCTTTCTGAAGACGAATTCCTCTCCTATAGGAGCGACTATAACCGTGAATATCGCGGTTATCCAGAGGTTTTCGTAGTCGATGATCGACTCAAGACCGTTGCTGTAGTCATGTCCAACCAGATTTGATATGGTCTCCATTACGCTGTTTCCGATTATCGCACCGATATACATAAAGCCAAAGGCGGTTATCAAAAACAGTATAAACGCGCCAAAGCTCATCTTTTTCTTTTCGGGTGCCTTTGCCTCACACCTTGAAAGCACTATCAAAAGGACGGGAAGCGCAAAAAGATAAAGAGAGGCGGGCGTTACGATGTTTAAAAAGAGAGTTGACTCATAAAACTCGGGGTTTATGAGATATACGATGATCTGTATTACAAGCGACGCCGCAAAGGAGATCGCCGCGAAGAGGGCATATCCCATACCGATCGTTGAGAAGTGGTTCTTCACCTTTGCTTCATCGATAAGGGGGGCGGTAGCATAAGAGGGCTCCTCGTATACCTTGAAATCCGCGCCGAAACCGTTTCCTTGCGGTTCCCTATAATATCCCGAATAGGGATTTCTGAAATCCGTTTCATCAAAACGTATTTCTTCCTTTTCCCCGCTTTGATTTTGAGAATAATAATCGTTATTGTTCAAGTATCTATCCTCCGATAGTGTTTTTATCTGTTTTTATAAAGAATTCCGTCCTGCAAGATCGAGGGGCGCTCGATAAGTCTGCCGATACCGACACACTCGCAGTCCATGGGGTTCTTTGCAACGGTGACTCTCAGCCCCGTCTTTTTTGTTATAAGCTCTGCAATGCCGACGATATTTGCACCGCCGCCGACAAGCATAATACCAAAATTTGAAATATCTCCCGCTATCTCGGGGGGCGAGCTTTCAAGCACGCTTGAAATAGTACGGCAGATCGACTCAAGGGCGGTATGTATCGCCCCGTATACGTCTTCCGTCGAAATGCGAACCGACTGCGCGCATTTGAGCTTCTCATTTCTTCCGCTTACGTCACAGGCTCCTCTGTCGATGCCCGAGACAGCCGCGCCGATCTTTACCTTGATCATTTCCGCGCTCATCTCCCCGATAAAGAGATTGCGCTTTGTAAGGAGATTGTTGATGATAGCGTTGTCAAGTCTGTCTCCGCCTATCTTGACGGCTCTTGACTTGATTATCCTCCCCGAGCTTATTACAGCGACCTGTGTCATTCCCGCGCCGATATCAACGATCATACATCCACGATGGTCGTTTACGCGAAGACCTGCACCGATAGCTGCGGCAAGAGAGGATTTGACTGTTCCGACTGCCTTCGCGCCTGCCGCGAAGATGGCGTTCTCTACCGCAAGTCTCTCAACCTCCGTGCAATTTTCGGGCGTGCTTACAAGCACGACGGGGCGGTTGAAGAGCGAGAGTGACTCTGTTCTAACAAAATATTCACGGAGCATAAGTGTTGTTACCTCAAAGTCTGCAACTACTCCGTTTCTGATGGGACGGTAGGCTTCCATATTGGAGGGGGTCTTGCCTATCATCATTTTCGCTTCTCGTCCAAGCGCGACTACTCTGTCGTCGTCCTTGTCAACGGTAACCACCGTTGGCGAGCGCAAAATTATTCCCTTGCCCTTGACGAACATTCTTGTATTCGACGTTCCAAGATCAAGTCCTATATGCTTTGGCATCTGTATCCCCTCCTTTCCTTTGTATTTCTGAGTATTGCTCTTATCTGAGCGTGTTTATATCAATTCCGAATTTTTCTTTGAGTGTGTTGCAAAGAACGTTGACGGGAAGCCCGACAACATTGAAATAGTCGCCCTCTATCCCCTTTATATGTGCGCTTGCAAGTCCCTGGATAGCATACGCGCCTGCCTTGTCATACGGTTCGTCGGTATTGAGGTAAGCCTCAATATCGCTATCGGTCATGTCGTCAAAAATAACCTTTGTAGAGGCATACGCGGATGCGTTTTGTCCTTTGTATGACAAGAAGATCCCGCTTATTACCTCGTGGCTGTTGCCCGATAGCATTCTGATCATTCGCTCTGCGTCCTCGCGGCTCTTGGGCTTACCCAAAAACTCGCCGTTGCAGTAGACCAGGGTATCACACGCGATGATGATGGAATCGGCGCAGTCCCCGATCCTTTCAATGACCGCCAAGCCCTTCTTTTCTGCAAGAGCCATTACAAGTGCGCCCGGCTCGCGAATATCGCTGGATTCATCCGCATCTGCGGTAACTATATCGAATTTTAAACCGAGATTTTCAAGAATTTCTTTTCTTCTCGGAGATTTTGATGCTAAAATAACGCTGATTGCCATAAATCTGACCTCTATCTACAAATGGGCATAATATACCATTATTATTATCCAATATAAAATTATATCATAGTTGTGTCAAGTTTTCAAGTATGATAAAGCAATTATTTATCAAAAAACGGCAAAAATACGACAACTTTCACGCCCATACCCCCAAAAACAAAACACGACACTCTTCACATTGAAGAATGCCTTATAAATAAACTCTATTCCTTAACCCCTTATTGAAAGTTTTTGAAGGGGTGTGGGGGAACCTTTTTCCAAAAAGTTCCCCCACATATCCATCTCTGCATCTCTCACTTCAATCCCCTGACGTGGTCGACAAACTGCTGTGCGGTTCTGCCCGAAATTCCGCCGCCGAGCATTTCCCACTTATGTGCCTCTGCAATGAGCGTTTCTCTATCCATCTCTATCTCGGGATAACGCGCAGCGAGGGTTACTACCATCTCGTCAAACTCTCTGCGCGAGGGCTTGAAATAGCCTATCGACAAGCCGAAGCGGTTGACGAGCGAGAGCTTTTCCTCAATAGTCTCGCAACGGTGGAGATCACCGTCCTGCGTCATATCGTTTCTGTCCTTCCAGGTCTCCTTGATAAGGTGACGGCGGTTGGACGTAGCGTAGATAAGCACGTTGTCGGGCTTGGTCTCAACTCCGCCCTCGATTATCGCCTTTAGATACTTGTACTCGATCTCCGACTCCTCAAAGGAGAGGTCATCCATATAGATAATAAAGCGGTAGTTACGGTTTTTGACCTCGCTGATTATCTTGGAGAGGCAACCGAACTGATGCTTATAAATTTCGATCATTCTCAGACCGCGGTCGTAGTACTGATTGATTATCGCCTTGATGCTTGTTGACTTGCCTGTTCCGCTGTCGCCGTAAAGGAGGAGGTTATTCGCCCCCTTACCCGAAACGAAAGCCTCGGTGTTCTCAACAAGCGCCCTTTTCTGCGACTCGTAGCCGATAAGATCGTCCAGAGAAACCTTGTGCATATTGGTTATAGCGCGGAATCTCATATTTGTGCAGTTCTCGTCGGTCTCGATTCTGAACGCCTTGTTGAGTCCGAACATTCCAACGCCGCAGTCGCGATAGAACTCTGCAACGATATAGAATATTTCCTCGCCATTCTTCGCGTCCTCGATACGGCGGCTGAGTGCACGCACCTTTTCACTGACGTTCTTATTGAATATCTGCTCGCGCTTTTCAATTGCCTTATAGCTTGAAAGAACCGAGAAGCAGTTGATATCAAGTGCCTTTTCGATTGCCGAAAAATCAAAGTCAAAAAGAGCCTTGAACACCGAAAAATCGTTGATAGCAAAGCTATTTACCGTTCCCTCCTGCACGCCCGCCTTTTCATATGTCAGGCTGAAGGGGTTTTCGTCGGTCATTATCAGAAATGTAAGATAATTGTGCCAGAGATCGTTGTCAAAGCCGTACCTTGTCGCCACCTCAAGAAGGTTGCGGACCTGCACGTATATTCTCGTACGGAGATCGTCGTCGCTTGCTGTCTTCATATCGAAATCCTTGAAAACCTTGCCAAGCTCGCGCAAGATCTCATTCTCCGCGCTTTGACGGTATATTATAAGTTTTGATATTTCGCGGTACATGTTTTTTCCTTTCTGAAAAAGGCTTATTTTGCCCCGTCAAGTGTTGCGTAGGCTATATTTACACAAGGTGCGCTATACTCGTTGTAGTTGTAATCATACAGGATAGGCGACATTCCCTCGCCCTCGCCGTATACGGTGACGATATCGCCTGCTTTAAAGTTGCTGACTCCCGACTGAATACAATCAAAAAGAAGAATGTAGTTGTCACTTCCCGTAACACGGCAAACGTAGTATTTGTCGGATCCTCCAAAATAAGAGTAGGAATCAACATCCTCAAACGACGAGGAGATCTCAACCGTCAGCTTGACGTATTTATTCTTGTATTCATACGGTGAGCGCCAGACCTCCTCTGCGCTTATCTCCTCGCATTTTGCAATATATTCCTCCTGCGAGAGCCCTGTGTTGACGGGCGGATCGATTATTCTTGCGATTCCGCCTATTATCGTGCCGAGGCCGATGGAGGATAACAGCAGATATGCGCACGCGATTACGATAAATATGATCTTTTTGCGCTTTTCATACGGACTTGTTGCCAAAAGAATGATTGCAACAACCGGCATAATAAATGCCATAATTGCAATAAACCACCAGGAGTGATACCACTCTACAAAGGTAACTCGGTTGCTACCGGAGGTACGGCGTCTCTTCTCCTTTTTGGGGGGCTTTCTGTTTCCTGCGCGCATCTCCTCTGGACATACCTTGCCGCAAAGCGGACAGTTTTCTCCCGCAAAAAAACACAAGCAGTCTGGGCATTTATTAAGGTCGGGGCGGTCAAGCTCCTCGGAGTTGTCAAATGCGCCAAGCATTCTTCCCATATCCTATCCTCCAATTCATCAAATAATTTTTAACCTAAAACAATTCCCTTTTATATTAAAGGTTTTTGAAGAGGGGCGCGGGGAGGGACTTTTGCAAAAAGTCCCTCCCCGCATATTCTCTGCTATCAATCTTCTGTAATTACAGCAATGCTGAGGTCTGCAAGAGCCTTAGCGTCTGCGGGTGCGGGGCAACCCGACATAAGCTCACTTGCGTTCTGTACCTTCGGGAATGCAAGCACGTCACGGAGAGAATCCGCGCCGCTCATTACCATTGCAAGGCGGTCAAGTCCCATTCCCGAGCCGCCGTGCGGAGGAGCGCCGTACTTGTACGCTTCAACAAGGAAGCCGAACTTTGCCTCGATCTCCTCGGGAGTAAGCCCGAGTGCCTTGAACATCTTCTCCTGGAGCTGCCAGTCGGTGATACGAATGGAGCCGGAAAGAAGCTCTGTGCCGTTGAGAACCAAGTCGTAGCACTTTGCTCTGACAGAACCGGGATCTGTCTCAAGCATGGGGAGGCACTCCTCAAGAGGCATTGTGAAGGGGTGATGCATAGCATCCCAGTGCTGTGTCTCCTCGTTCCACTCGAAGAAGGGGAACTCGGTGATCCAGAGGAAATTGAACTTGCCCTCGGGGATCATATCAAGCTTGCGCGCAACGATCTGACGGAGTGCACCGAGTGTGGGAAGAACAACCTTATCCTTGTCTGCGCAGATAAGCATTACGTCGCCCTTTTCAAAGCCAACGGATGCATAGATCGTCTCAAGCTCCTCGGGTGTCATGAACTTTGCAAAGGAGCAGTTGGGTGCCTCGTCTGCCCAACGAACGTAGGCAAGACCCTTTGCGCCGATTCCCTTTGCATGCTCTGTAAGCTTGTCGATCTCTTTTCTTGTAAGAGTAGAAGCGCCGTTCTTTGCAACTATGCAACGAACACTGCCGCCATTCTCAATTGCTGACTTGAATACAACGAATTCGCTCGACTTGACTGCCTCGGAGATGTTCTGGATCTCCATGCCGTATCTCGTATCGGGCTTATCCGAGCCGTATCTCTCCATAGCCTCGTGGAAGGTCAATCTCTGCATGGGAGTCTCAATGTCAACGTTCAAGACTTCCTTGAAGACTCTCTTCATAAGACCCTCGTTCATGTTCATAACGTCGTCCATTGTTACGAAGGACATCTCAAGGTCTATCTGTGTAAACTCGGGCTGACGGTCTGCACGCAAGTCCTCATCGCGGAAGCAACGTGCGATCTGTACGTAGCGGTCAAAGCCCGAAAGCATCAAAAGCTGCTTGTAGATCTGGGGGGACTGGGGAAGAGCGTAGAAGCTTCCTTTGTGGATTCTCGAGGGAACGAGATAGTCGCGTGCGCCCTCGGGGGTTGCCTTGATCATCATAGGAGTCTCGATCTCGTAGAAGCCGTTCTCGTAGTAATACTGACGGGTTACGCGAGCGATGTCGTGGCGCATCTTGATGTTTTTCTGAAGCTCGGGACGGCGGAGGTCAACGTAACGGTACTTGAGCGCTGTCTCGTCCTTTACTTTCTTGGAATCGTTTACCTCAAAGGGGGGTGTCTGAGCTGCCGACAGCACCTTCATGCTCTCTACGTATACCTCTACCTTACCCGTGGGAATGTTGAGGTTTACCGCACCCTCGCCGCGAGGACGGACGGTACCGTGAACGCAAAGCACGTACTCCGCGCGAGCCGAGAACGCCTTGTCAAATACCTCTCTGTCTGTCTTGTCGTCAAATGCGAGCTGAACGATACCCGTTCTGTCGCGGAGATCTATGAATATGAGCGCGCCGAGGTCTCTCTGTCTCTGCACCCAACCCATAACGCATATTTCTTTGCCGATCATCTCCTCGGAGACTTCAGCGCAGTAGCAAGTTCTTTTGTCCTGGTTTGTCAAAAATTCTGCCATTTTCTTTTTCCTTTCTTAAAAAAGAGAATATATTCGAGATAGTCAAATTACCATTCTGACGTTATTGTCTGTTCTTCGTTATGCGAACCATTCAAAGGATAAGATTACAATTCCCAAAACAAGCAGGATAACTCCTGTTATGCGGTTGAGAACTATAGGAGTTGACTTGTTCGCAATTTTCGCGCCTATTCTTGCCCAGATAAATGTAAAAATCACACACAAGGAAAGGAGCAAAAGATCGGGCATTCCGTCAAGGGCGAAGTGCGATATCGCACCTGTTAATGCTGTAAAGGTCATGATAAATACACTGGTTCCCACCGCAGTCTTCAGCTCGTAGCCTAAAACCGTAGTGAAGACAATCAGCATCATCATGCCGCCGCCCGCACCGACAAATCCGCAAATGAAGCCAACGAAACATCCCATTACTATAGATTGTATCGCGCGCTTTTTGGGAGAGACCTCCCCCATAGCCTCCTTGGTTGTCATTACAGGCTTGACAATAAACTTTATTCCGAGAAACGCAGTCATTAAGACGGAGAATCCGCCCATAGTGTTGCTTGGAACAAGGTTTGCAACATAACTGCCGACCATTGTGAAGGCAAGCACGCTTACCATCATAATGATGCCGTTTCTGATGTCAAGATTTTTTTCTTTTTTGTACGTGTAAGCGGAAACGCCGCTTGCAAGCACGTCGGAGGCAAGCGCAATTCCTACCGCCGAATAAGCATCAACACCCAAAAAGGTTATAAGCATGGGAGATATTACCGCCGCTGCGCTCATACCGGCAAATCCGGTGCCAAGTCCGGCGCCCATGCCTGCAAAAAAGCAGACAATTATTTTTACGATAATGTCAATCATTTTTCCTTTCTGTTCCTCTCGTTCAATAGATTGTGAATATAAAGCGGCTTATAGTTTGATGCCCTGTGAATGCGGGGAAAGCGTGAATTTATCAGTATGCCTCGGCGCGAATTGTGTATGCGCCTGCGATTGCCTCGTCAGCCAGTGCCTTGAAATCGAGCTTCTGCTCCTCTACAAGCACCTTGTCAAGCTGAGGCTTTGTTCTCGGATGCTTGGGGGTAAATACCGTACAGCAGTCCTCGTAAGGCTCAATTGATATATCAAAGGTTCCGATCTTCTCGGATATTGCAATGATTTCAAGCTTATCCATTCCAATGCAGGGACGGAATACGGGAATTGACGAAGCATCGTCGGTTACGCCGATCGCCTCCATTGTCTGGGAAGCAACCTGACCGAGACTCTCTCCCGTGATAAGACACTTGGAGCCGTGCTGTCCTGCGATCTGTGAAGCAATATACATCATGTATCTGCGGAGAAGAAGTGTGAAGTAGTCCTCATCGCAGTGCTTTACAAGCTCTTCCTGTATCTTTGTGAGCGATACCACGTGAACGTAAATATCACCCGAATAAGCCGCAACTGTACGCGCAAGTCTGATTACCTTATCGCGCGCCATCTCGCTTGTGTAGGGGAATGACTCAAAGTGAACAGCCTCGATTCTGACGCCTCTCTTTGCCATCATGTATCCTGCAACGGGGGAATCTATACCGCCCGAGAGGAGAAGGAGTCCGTGTCCGCTTGTTCCTACGGGAAGTCCGCCTGCGGCACTTCTCTGTCCCGCGTGAACGTAAGCCGCCGACTCGCGTATCTCAACCTTGACAGTTACCTCGGGATTGTGTACGTCAACGCGGATTCTGCCGTGTGTTGCCTCAAGTATCTCGCCACCTATAAGTTCTGCTAATTGCATTGAGTTATAGGGGAAGGTCTTGTCGCTTCTCTTTCCCTCCACCTTGAAGGTCTTTTTACCCTCGAGGAACTCGGGTATGTACTCGCGTGCAACACGCTTGATGTCCTCAATATTCTTTTCGCATACCGCCGCGCGTCCGATAGCCGCAATTCCAAAGGTCTTCATCGCGCTCTCGTACATTCCGTCAATATCCGCAAAGTCGTCAAGCGGCTTTACGTATATCGTGCTCTGCGCGCGACTGATCTCAAAGCTTCCGTGCTTTTTTGCTCTCTTGCGAAGCTCCTTGCACAATATGTCCTCAAAGTAGCGCTTGTTTGCACCCTTGAGTACTATCTCGCCGTATTTACAAAGTAAAATCTCTCTCATCTTATACCTCCGGCGCTTCTGTATAATAGTTCGGGAAGAGCTTTTCCCACACCTTCATACATCCAATCGTGTCTGCAATAGACGTATGCGCAACACCGTCCCACTCAATATCAAGAGCCGCCATAGCGTCTGTAAGTGACGCGTGCGAAAGCTCCGGCAAGTGCTCGTGCGCGTATCTTACGAACTCGTTGGCACAGCAGCGTGTCTTTTCCTTAAGCGCATCACGCTCTGCCAAGGTCTCGTAAATATACTTTATATGGCTATAGTCGGTGGATACTCCGTATGCGATAAGGTTATCGGCATTTGCAAAGATCTCCTTGATCTCGGGAATGAGATCGTCAAGAAGGGGTGCATCCTGAACCATCGCAGGAGTGATACCGTGTATCTTCTCGGTATTTCTCCATTTCTTCTTGTGCGCGGGCTTTACAAGCGTATCCATAATGATCTTGCCCGTAGCATCTGTTATCGATATAGAAATTATCTCGTCGTGATCGTACACGCCGGTAAGCTCAAGGTCGAAGAAGAGAACGCGCTCTCTCTTCATTCCGTAATAAGCTCCTCGGTGCTCGTCACCCTCTGCGCGGCGGATAGCAAGATCCTCCTCGTAGCAGGCGCGGCAGAGCTTTTTGCGGTATCTGACATCCTTGCCGCATTTAACGCAGGCAAGGGGAAGACGGATTGCCGTCCTTTTGTCGTAGAAATAGAGCGTTGTTCCGTCACCCTTTATAGTGAATGCAACCGGCTCCTCGATAGTCTCGTAATGCATCTGTGCGAGTCTTTCCTTGGTGTAATATCCGCAGGAAGCCGCACGCTTGATGCTCATTCTTTCAATAACGCTTCCGCTGTCAAGAGCTCTCTCCTCTTTTCTTGCGCGGGGGAAGTACCACTGCTCCGGCGGCGCCTCGACGACCTTGCCCGGATCAAAGTAGTAAACAATGCTTCCGTCCTCTGCCACGTCGAACGCCGCGGGATCTCCGCTTGGCATAAGATGCATCTGCGTTAAGACTCCGCGCGTCAGGTAATTCTTCTTGTCCGCCTGGGCGCGTGTCAAATGCGGAATCGTTGCTCCGCTTTTGAGCTTCATAGTGTTTTCCAATTTGACCTCCACTTCTCCTTGCACAGGACAAGCGCACGCCGTAGTGGACGCGCGTATAAACTCCTTATTGCAAATGAGATATATATGTAAATGTTTAATTAAAACAAAATCAACCACTCTACATTATAACACAAAGCCTCCCGTTTTACAAGGGCTTTTTGAATTTTTTATCGCGCGTGCGCGAGTAATTTACTAAATATGATATTAATAATATAAAATACTTGCAATTTTGCGACACCTGTGTTATAATGTAAGTTGGATTATAATGCGGGCGTGTGCCCTGAAGGGAGAAATGATGGTCAAAATTGAATTTGTAGAAAAAAAGAGCCGTGCAGCGAAAGCGGGCATTATGGTTGGTGACGTGCTTTGTGCAATTAACGGCAGAGAAATTAACGACGTGCTTGACTATCGCTTCTTCTTAGCGGAAAAAGAGGTAGCGCTCACACTGCTGCGCGACGGCGAGCAGATAGAGGTCAAGATCAAGAAATCGCAGTATGACGACATCGGTCTTGACTTTGAAACTCCTCTTATGGACAAAAAGCACTCCTGTGAAAACAAATGCATCTTCTGCTTTATCGACCAGCTTCCGCGCGGAATGCGAAAGACTTTGTATTTCAAGGATGACGACTCGCGTCTCTCATTTCTTCACGGAAATTATATTACGCTGACAAATCTGCACGATAAGGATATCGACAGAATAATCGAGATGCATATCTCTCCTGTCAACATCTCGATTCACACGACAAATCCGGAGCTTCGCGTTAAGATGATGCACAATAAGCGCGCGGGCGAGGTCTTGTCCTATATCAAACGGCTGGCAGATGCGGGTATTTCGCTTTGCGGTCAGATCGTGCTTTGTAAGGGCATCAACGACGGCGAGGAGCTTGAGCGCTCGCTTCGTGATCTCTCTGAGTTCTTCCCCGCAATGCAGAGTGTTTCGATAGTTCCCGCAGGACTTACACGCTACCGCGAAAAGCTTTATCCCCTTGAGCTCTTTACAAAAGAAGAGGCAGCGGCGGTGATCGACACCGTTAACTCCTTTGGAGACAAAATGATGGAAGAGCACGGAATCAGGATGTTCTACCCTGCAGACGAGCTTTATCTTAAAGCCGAGCGCGCACTTCCCGACGAGGAATATTATGACGGATATCCGCAGATAGAAAACGGCGTTGGAATGATAACCTCTGCGCTTGCGGAATTTTACGACGAGCTTGACTATATATACGAGTATCTTGGAGAGGTAAAGCTTCCCCGAACGGTTTCGGTGGTAACCGGAGTTGCCGCATATCCGATGGTGGCATCGATGGCGCGCGCGCTTGAAGAAAGGGTCGGCGGACTTCAGATCAACGTATACGAGGTAACAAACAACTTCTTTGGCGAAACCATCACCGTCGCAGGACTTCTCACTGCAAAGGACATTATCGAGCAACTTGACGGCAAGGAGCTCGGCGAGGCACTCTTCTTCCCGGAAAATGCCCTCCGCGCAGACGGAGACATGTTCCTTGACGATATTTCCCCCGAGGAATTATCCGAAAGGCTTGGCGTTACTGCAATAGCAGGACACAACGACGGAGCCTTATTCATCAAAGACCTCCTCGGCGTTTGTTAAACAATTATCACAAGCAATCAAAATATTACACAACGTAGGAAAACACACCACACCTCTTGAAAGCCACCAACTATTAAAGGTTTTTGAAGGAGGTGCGGAGGAACAAGCGATTAAAAGTAAAACTCGGACTCCTTGCATCGCAAGGAGCGGGTTGCATCAAATTGACTTTGATTAGGTTCAATTTCACGATGCAGAACTTTTTCCCAAAAAGTTTCCTCCGCTGATCATAGAAAGGAAAACCAAAATGGCAAAACCCATTATAGCAATAGTAGGCCGCCCCAACGTGGGCAAGAGCACGCTTTTCAACAAGCTTATCGGCGAGCGCCGCTCTATAGTTGAGGACGTCCCCGGTGTTACCCGTGACCGCATATACGGCGAGACCGAGTGGACGGGCAAGCAGTTTATTGTAATTGATACCGGAGGCATCGAGCCTAAGAGTGACGACATTATTCTTTCGCAGATGAAGTTCCAGGCTCAGGTTGCGATTGAGGACGCCGACGTTATCGTATTCATGTGTGACGTAAGAACAGGACTTACCGCATCAGATAAGGACATCGCGATCATGCTCAAGAAGAGCGGAAAGCCGATAATTCCCTGCATCAACAAGTGCGACAGCGTAGGTCATCTTCCCTACGAATTTTACGAGTTTTATGAGCTTGGATTTGACCGCGACCCCGTTGCGGTATCCTCTGTTCACGGCTCGGGTACGGGAGATCTCCTTGACGCGTGCGTAGAAGCCGTTGGAGACTGGGACTTTGAGGAGGAAGAGGACGATTCTATCAAGGTTGCGGTAATAGGAAAGCCCAACGCGGGCAAATCCTCTATTATCAACAGGATGCTTGGCGAGGAGAGACTCATTGTTTCCAACATCGCAGGTACAACGCGTGATGCGGTTGACTCCCGTCTTGAGAACGAGCACGGTAAATTTACACTTATCGACACCGCGGGTATCCGCCGCCAATCCAAGATAAACGACAATATTGAAAAATACAGTGTGCTTCGCGCGCATATGGCGGTTGAAAGAGCCGACGTTTGTCTTATAATGATAGATGCATCGGTCGGAATTACAGAGCAGGACGAGAAGATAGCGGGAATCGCGCACGATTCGGGTAAGGCAAGTATAATCGTGGTCAACAAGTGGGATTCTATTGAGAAGGATAACTCCACCGTCAATAATTTCACACGCGAGATACGCGAGCACCTCGCTTATATGCCCTACGCGCCCATAATATTTGTTTCCGCAAAGACAGGTCAGCGCATCGACAATATATATGAGCGCATCAACTACGTTCACAACCAGGCAAACACACGTATCTCCACAGGTATGCTCAACGAGGTGCTTGGCGAGGCGACCATGCGTACTCAGCCCCCCACGGACAAGGGCAAGCGACTCAAGATCTACTATATGACTCAGATAAGCGTTGCTCCCCCCACCTTTGTTATCTTCTGCAACAACGCGGAGCTCTTCCATTTCTCATACCAGAGATATCTCGAGAACTGTCTGCGCGAGACCTTCGGCTTTACAGGAACTCCTATAAAGCTTATCATTCGTGAGCGCGGCGAGGATAACAACAAATAATTATTTAGCAAAGAAGAATCATACGAAAATGGATAACGAAAAGAAAGAGATAGCGGCGGAAATGCGCCGCGAGGCGAGGATCGGCATAATCAAGATAGCATCGGTAGGAATTGCTATTGCCATTGTCCTTGCATGCTACTCCTACACAAAGGTAGAGGATCAATTTTCACAGATGGCGCTCTACGTTCTGGCAAGCTTCATTGTGGGAATTGCAACCATATTCATTATGGGTGCGGCATCCCTTGGACGCGCGGAAAAGAACAGGCGCAACTTCTTCCTCTACGACAGAAAAAAGAAAGCCGATATTCCCGTCTCCTCCCTTACGGTAAAGGACGTCAGAGGCAGGCTTATAGATTTTATGACGATATTCAAGCGCCGCGGAAAGCTTTATATAGCAGACCTTTTTGACGAAAACCCCAATATTCCCGAGTATTTCAAGCCCCTTTTCTGCTACGAGATACTCTATGAGCTTGCAAGCGATGAGGGAATGGACGCGACGGCATTCCTTCGCTTTGGCGGAGAGTGCGCCGATGTTTTCTCAAAATATCTGCGTGAGAACGGAGACTACGAGCTTGCAAACCGTTTGCGCTCCTTCATTATCGAGCATTCCGAGGATAATAACAACACCGAGGCCTTCAAGGAATATATGAAGACGAAAAAGGAGCATATCTCCGAGAAAATGCTTGGATACGCGGTAAAGAACATCGAGAAATTCAACTGAGATCCAATTACAACAAAGGAATAGAAAATGTTTATAGACAATATCAAAATCTATATCAAGGCAGGTAACGGCGGAAACGGCGCGATCGCCTTTCACAGAGAAAAATACGTTGCGGCAGGCGGCCCCTCGGGTGGCGACGGCGGAAACGGCGGAAATATAGTTTTCCGCGTTGATCCCGGCTCCAATACCCTGCTTGCATTCAGATATAAGCGCAAATTCGTTGCAGGTAACGGCGGCGACGGTATGGGATCAAAGTTCCACGGCAAGACCGCGGACGATCTCGTTATCATGGTGCCCCCCGGAACGCTTATCAAGGACCCCGAGAGCGGAAAAATAATCCACGATATGTCGGAGAACGACGGCGCTGACTATATCTGCTGCAAGGGCGGACGCGGCGGTTGGGGTAACAAGCACTTTGCAACCCCTACTCGCCAAACCCCTATGTTTGCAAAGAACGGAACGCTTGGCGAGGAGCGCGAGGTCGTGCTTGAGCTTAAGATGATAGCAGACGTTGGACTTATCGGTATGCCCAGCGTCGGCAAATCCTCTATCCTCTCGGTCATCTCCTCCGCAAAGCCCAAGATCGCGGACTATCACTTCACGACTCTCTCCCCCAACCTCGGCGTTGTTTCAACAGGACCCGAGCGCGGATTCGTTGCTGCTGATATTCCCGGACTTATCGAGGGCGCGGCAGACGGTGCGGGACTCGGACATTCCTTCCTACGCCACGTTGACCGTTGCAGGCTCCTGTTGCACGTTGTCGATATCTCCGCGTTTGAGGGCAGAGATCCTGTTGACGATATAATCACCATCAACCGCGAGCTGGAGCGCTACAGCCCTGAGCTTGCGACACGTCCCCAGATCATTATCGCAAACAAGGTCGATTCTCTTGATCGCGACGTCGTTGACGTCGACAAGTTCGAGAGCTACGTCAAGGAAAAGGGCTTTGAGATGATGTATATCTCGGCTTATACCGGCGAAAACCTCGATGAAATGATCAAGATGGTGGAAAAGAGACTCCAGACCCTTCCCCCCATCACGGTTTACGAGCGCGAGTACGACGAGAGTGATGCGTTTGTATCCTCCGGCAAGAGTACCGAGATCCGCCGCGAGGGCAACAAGTTTGTCGTTGAGGGCGAGTGGCTCTACAACCTTATGGGTCAGATCAACTTCTCAAACTACGAGTCGCTTGATTACTTCCAGAAGGTACTTTCCAAGAGCGGTGTGTTCAAGGCTCTTGAAGAAAAGGGCTGTGTGGACGGCGATACCGTTTCCATGTACGGTTTTGAATTTGATTACGTTAAATAGTTAATAAATTATACCCTGATACAGAGTAAAAAAGAAAGGAAACGCATATGAATATCTGGCATGAAATTCCCGTAGAGGAGATAAACCCGTCAAACTTTGCCGCAGTTATTGAGATACCCAAGGGAAGCAGCTGTAAATACGAGCTTGATAAAAAGACCGGCATGCTCCGTCTTGACCGCGTGCTTTATACCGCAACGCACTATCCTGCAAATTACGGATTTATTCCGCGCACGTACGCCGATGACGGTGACCCGCTTGACGTGCTTGTTCTCTGCTCCGAGCCAATATTCCCCATGACGCTTGTTCAGGTATACCCGATAGGCGCTATGCGAATGATCGACGGCGGCAAGCAGGACGATAAGATTATCGCGCTCCCCTTCTCGGATCCTACATATAAGAACGTAAAGTCTATTCACGAGCTTCCCTCGCACATCTTCGACGAAATTATGCACTTCTTCACTGTGTATAAGCAGCTTGAGAACAAGCAGACCGCGGTAAAGGAGCTCTTTGATTACGAGGATGCTATCGAGATAGTCGGTCAGGCAATAGTTGATTACGAGAATCTTATGAAAAAAGGTGGAGAAAAGTAAAAAATGAATATATCCTCCCATATTTGGAGACACTTATGTCATACAATTAAGGGAGGATATTTTTATGCTTAAAAAGATATTTATAGTTGCAGGCGCGGCGATAGCGGCGCTTATCGGAACACTTGCGTTTCTGAAAAACTCAAAAATGATGAAGACCAGAAGGGCGGTCAAGCGCATAAGCAACACGATGTACACCGTGGGAACGATGCTCCGTACTCTATCCTGTCAGGTGGCAGAGGTATAAAATAACGTGTGCTACAAAAAACAAGGGGCTGTATCAGCCCCTTTGGAGACTTATTGTGTATTATCTCAATCTTCACCAAAGCTATCAGCAAAGGTTGTTGCGAGAAAGTCGCAGCGCTCGTTGTACGGATGGCCGTTGTGACCCCGTACCCAGACGAAGCTCACCTTATGCTTGTCAAGCAGAGATATCAGCCTCTCCCAAAGATCAACGTTCTGCACGTGGCTCTTGTCGCTCTTTCTCCAGCCGTTGCTTCTCCAGGAGTCAAGCCAGCCCTTCTCTATCGCATTGACGACGTACTGAGAATCGGTGGTCAGCGTGACCTCACAGCTTTCCTTAAGCGCGGAAAGTGCGGCTATAACGGCAGAAAGCTCCATGCGGTTGTTGGTGGTGAGCTTCTCTCCGCCCGAAAGCTCCTTTTCTCTGCCCGCATAAACGAGTATCGCGCCCCAGCCGCCCCTGCCGGGATTGTTGCGGCAGGCGCCGTCTGTATATATTTCGACCTTTTTCATAAAGCATCTCCAAACTGTATTTATGAATTTATTTTATCATGAAATTCTACTCGTGTCAATCTGATTTTTTACTTTTAGGGGGTATAAGTTCGACCAGAAATGCCAAAATAGCGCAAATCTCTTGACAATCGTTCATATTTTTGTTATAATATTAAAGTACAGTTAAACTGAAAAACGAGAAAGGACTTTTTTATGGCAACAGAAATGCAGACTCCCGTGGCCGAGGAAATACTCGAGCAGGATAAAGAAGTAAACACAGAGAAAAAGCCCGAGAAGAAAAAAAGACGCCGCCGCTTTGGCGACAGACGCGAGGGCAGAATGCTCCGCACACTTGACGGAATACATATGGCAATGCCCTTTATTATGAAGGACAGATGTGATGCCTGCAACCAGTTTGCAGAGGAAATTGAGATCGGCCGCGCAGACGAGATCGTGCGTGAGGAGATGCAGTCGGGCAAGGAGAATTTCTCTATGCTGCATATCATCCTTGCGGCATACGTTCGTACAATCGCCGCATACCCTTACCTTAACAGATTTGTAAGCGGTCAGCGTATATATGCAAGAAACAATATCGAGGTCGTTATGACGGTTAAAAAGGAGATGACAATGACAGCTCCCGAGACCTGCATCAAGGTTGTTTTCGATCCTCACGATACACTCTACGACGTATACGAGAAATTCAATGACGCAGTAACCAATATCGATAACACGGGCACCGACGGTATTGCAGGATTTTTCAGAAAGTTCCCCCGTCTTCCCTTCCGTTGGACTGTAAGCCTTATCAAGGCTCTTGATTATTGGGGAATTTGCCCCAAGGCGCTTATCGATTCGCTCCCCTTCTGGGGTTCGATGATAATTACCAGCATGGGCTCGCTTGGTATCAAGCCAATTTATCACCATATCTATAACCTCGGCAACCTCCCCGTTTTTGTATCCTACGGAACAAAGAGAAAGGTCGTTGAGATCGACAGACACGGCAACAGAAACGTAAAGCGCGTGATCGATATGAAGGTCGTTACCGACGAGAGAATCTGCGACGGATTCCAGTACGCCGCGGCGTTCAAGATGTGGAAGCGACTTATCGAGCATCCCGAGCAGCTCAAGAATCCTCCCGCAAAGGTTGAGGAAGATATAGACTAAAAAGAAATAACACGGTATTTTTACAGCCAAAATACCGTGTTATTTTTATATTATTTAGAAAAACACATCTCACTACTGAACAAGCTCCTCTATTAGAGATTTTTGCGGAGGGGTACGGGGAGGAGCTTTTGCAAAAGCTTCTCCCCGTCGCTTTTCTCTATCAATACAATCTAATCATCGCCGCGCCGTATTTACTGATGTTCAGTATAAGGCGCTTTTTGTCTCCAGTTATCGGGATAGAATCTGCAAGAGTCATATCCTTAACGCCGTCAAGCATATAAACGTCGGCGGTGTAAATGTCGGACGGAATTGAGTCAAGTCTTACGTCAACGATTCCGCAACCGTCAAAGGATGAGACAAGAACGTAATATGCGTCCTGTCCTACTGCACCCATTGCCCAAATGCCCGAGTGTGCAAAGCCCTCGGCTTCATCACAAACGGTGTATATTTCTCTACCTGCGCGGTAAAGCTCTCCGTAGGCGCGGAACGCGTGGAAGGTCTTTTCTCTGTTGCCGTATCTGTCCGAGATAGCGCACCAAGGGGAAATGCTTGGCTGTGCATCATAGAAGCACGCCATTTTGATCTCTTTAATTCTGCTTGCCGCAATTAAAAACGCAAGCGCATATGCCGCGCCCTTGACAGAGCACTGTGAATCAAACAGCTTTTTTCTCATTTCCGCAAATCTATCCTCGCCCGAGGTCAACACTCTTTGCAAGGGGTGATTTTCAACAGCGTCTCCATCAATATAAGCCCATGCACCAACAATAATCTCGGTGTTTCCAAACCCGAGATTGTAAAGTAAGGGGAGAAGCTCACGCACGCCCCCGGCAAGCGCTCCCGGCGCAGAATCAAAGGACGATACAGTGATAAAATCGAGCGGAGAGCGTGTGCGACGGCAGAATTTCAAAAATTCACGAAGCGTGCCCGAGTGTACGTCAAAGCACATTCCGCCGACCTTGATGCCGCTGTCCAGAAGCTTCAATGCCGATGAAACTCTGCGGTAGATCTCAAAGTCCCGTTCGGTGTCCTCGCCGTGACTGTTTGCGCTCCAGATCTCAAAATATTCTATGCCGTAGGCGTAGCCGTCGGCAAGATAGTCGTTGTAATGCCTTACTATGTTGGCGCAGACCTCAACGAATACGTCAAGATCGTCGGGGTATGCCGTTTTCTTGCCCAAGCCAAAGCGGTCAATGCTTTCGCCTAAGCGGAAGATGACCTTTGCGCCCGCGTTGTGCGCCGCGGCAACGTATTTGTCGGTGTAAGAAAAATCATAGTTAGTCAGATCGCGCGGATCGGCATCGGGATTTTTAAAGATCCTCGATATATCGACTGCGTAGCCCGACACGGGCGTATCCGTGCCGTCGAAACGGACGAACGGAACCCCAATCTCGCGGAAAAGTGAGGAGATATCAGCTCCGTATGATACGGGCCCGTTGCACATGCCGTGCATAGGCTTGACGATATCGGTAGGCATAGACATATCGACCTTAACCGTTGCATATTGCGGCTTCGGAAGCTCTGTTTTGACCTTCTCTGCCTTTGCTTTGTGTTCTGCCTTTTCTTGTGAGTCGGCTTCGGCGCTTAATTGCTTCTTTGCGCGCTTTTCTGCCTGCTCGGCTTCGTAGAGCGCCGCGCGCTCACCTGCGCTCAACGTATTTCTAGGCTTCGGTTTTCTTGGCATATAATCTCCTCCTTTCTAAAGAGATGCGGAGGATGCGTGCCTCCGACGCATGCACAGACTTCGCCGTCTGCGGCTACGCTAGTGCGGCGAGCTTGCTGCGCAAGCTTTTCGCCAATGCAAAAAGCTCGGCAAAAAGCTTCCATCATAAATGGAATAGTTGTGTGTGGTTAAGTTGTTCTAACCGGCTACAATATGTATTCTTATAAAGGTTTTTGGGGGTGTGGACCCTTTTTGCAAAAAGGGTCCACAATCGCATCCCCCATATTAAAACGCCCAGAGGCCGTTTTCGAATATAGTAAATTCGCTTCCGTCCTTCTTGATGCCGATGATAGAGAGGTCCTCGGTACCGATCATAAAGTCAACGTGGAGTGCGGAGTCGTTGATTCCCATCTCCTTCATTTCCTCGTTTGTATATTTATCGTAGTCAACGATAGTGTTAGTAAAGCCTCTACCGATTGCGAAGTGGCAAGCCGCGTTCTCGTCGAACAATGTCTCATAGAACATAATGCCGCTCTCACGAATGGGGGAGTTATAGGGCACGAATGCGCACTCACCGAGCATCGACGCGCCCTCATCCATACCTACCATAGTCTTAAGAAGCTCCTCGTTCTTCTCTGCCTTGGCCTCAACGACGCGTCCGTTCTCGAAGCGGAGCGAGAAGTTATCGATTATCTCACCGCGCCAGGACAGGGGCATAGAGGAGTAAACGATACCCTCTGCAACGCCTGCCTTGGGGGATGTAAAGATCTCCTCTGTAGGAATGTTGGGATTGTAATACTCGCCGCCGAGAGTATTCTCTCCGCCGCCCATAAAGCTGCCGTTCTCGATAAGACCAACGATCAAGTTTGTTCCGTTGCTTGCCTTATAGCGCAAGGAAACCAAGCCTGCCTCGTTGAGGATCTTACAACGGCGGTTGAAGCTTGCATTGTGCTTCATCCACTCGACGCCCGCGTCAAGAAGATTGCCTTCCTTATCGATTACGCGAGAGGCGAGAAGGATCGCGCCCCAAAGCTTTTCAACAGCGGTACTTGTTCTCTCGCCCGGGAAGACCTTCTTTGCCCAAGCCTCGCCGGGAACTGCGGCGATACACCACTTGTATTTATTATCCATAGCGTCGCGGTAGGGCTTGATGACCTTCATCTTTGCCGCCATGCTCTCTGCGAACTTTTTCTGATTGATGCCCTTGAGTCCGTCGGGATCATCGGATACAAGGTGGAGCATTGCAACATTGTTTTCAAGGCGATATTTGAGCTTTTCTTCCTCAAACGCCTCAACCTTGCCAAGAAGCTTTGCGCTCATATTATTTACGTTGAGCTTTGTCAAGGGGAGGTAAGACCACTCCACCATAACTCTTGCCGCCTTTGCGCGGTAGCACTCCTCAACGACCATTTTTACAAACTCGGGCTGATCAAGTCCCGCATTTACGATAACGATATCGCCCTTCTTTACTGCAATTCCGTTTCTTACAAGTAATCTTGCATATTCTTTCAAATAGGATTTTTTCATGTGTTCTGACCTCTGAATCTAATTCTTTGCGTGTATTTTCACACCTTTATGTCATTATAACACATTTTTTCTCCCTTGTCATCTTTTTTGCCGAGAATTATTGAATTTTTTCCGCGTAAGGCGCAAAAATCGCAAAAAACAAAAGCTGCCGCGCTATTGCGCGACAGCTCTTTTAGTTTTTAGCTTAAATTACTTTACAGAACCTGCTCCAAGCGAATTCTCATAAGATTCTACCATCTTTTTAGACGTGACACCCGTACGACTTCTACTCCGTGCATTGAGCTTTTTAAGCCATTTTTCGGTGCTTTTGCCCGTAAATATCTTGATTTCAAGCTTCGCCGTATCATCATCTGTTAATGTGACAAAGATTTTGTCAATATAT
>JAFWXY010000095.1 GCA_017522905.1 Clostridia bacterium | reverse complement strand
GTTATATACGTAAAAATGCGGGTTCTCGGTGGTTGATGCGATGAGTGTTACTCTGCCGTCCTCGATATACTCAAGCAGAGACTGCTGCTGCTTGCGGTTGAAATACTGGATCTCGTCAAGATAAAGCAGAGTTCCCTGCGAGCCGAAGATGCTCTGCGATGAGGCAAGGATATCCTTGACATCGGAAAGTGACGCGTTGGTTGCATTTATCTTGTGGAAATCCATTCCCGACTGCTTGGCGATAATGGATGCCGCAGTAGTCTTTCCCGTGCCGGGAGGGCCAAAGAATATCATATTCGTAAGCCTACCGCCCGAGAGCATACGGCGAATGACACCTCTCTCACCGAAAAGGTGTCCCTGACCGACTATCTCGTCTATCGACTGCGGACGCAAGAGGTCCGCCAACTGTGCGTTTCTCATTTTTATATCCTTAATTCATATTTTTCAAAAAAGCTTACTTGAAAGATAGCGCTCGCCTGTATCGGGCAGAATTACAACAATTTTCTTATCTGCATTCTCTGCTCTTGCGGCGATAACCTTAGCGGCGGAAAGTGCTGCGCCCGAGGAAATTCCAACCAAAAGTCCTTCCGCTCTTGCAAGCTCACGCGAATTGTCAAACGCGCTCTCGTCTGTAACTGTCAAGACCTCGTCAATGAGCGAGAGGTCAAGATTCCCGGGAATAAATCCTGCGCCGATGCCCTGTATTGCGTGAGCGCCCGCTCTTCCCTCGCTTATATAGGGAGAGCCTTGTGGCTCAACTGCAACCACCTTGATTTCGGGATTCTTCTCCTTAAGGTATCGCGCCGTGCCGCTCAAGGTTCCGCCTGTGCCAACCGTTGCTACGAGGATATCGAGCTCGCCATTCAAATCAGCCCATATTTCAGGTCCTGTGGAGAGGTAATGCGCCTCCGGGTTTGCGGGATTATCAAACTGGCCCATTATTACAGCACCCTCGGTGCTTGCCTTGATCTCCTCGGCTTTTTTTATTGCTCCGACCATTCCAAGAGATGCATCTGTCAGGACAAGCTCGGCACCATAGGCGCGCATAAGTGTTCTGCGCTCCTCGGACATGTTTTCGGGCATTACGATGACAAGCTTAAGTCCGCGCGACGCGCAAATAGCCGCAAGAGCAACGCCCGTGTTTCCCGAGGTCGGCTCAATTATAACCGACTTTTGCGAAATGATACCGCGCTCCATGGCGTCGTCTATCATTCTGAGAGCCGCACGATCCTTAGTCGAGCCCGCAGGATTGAAGAACTCCACCTTTGCGTATATCTCGCCCACGAGCGAATTGTTATTCTCGATATTATTTAGTCTCACTATCGGAGTTTTTCCGACAAGCTCTGAAACTGAATTGTAATAAGCCATCATCTCACCACCAAACATTAGTCGTTAAAGCAATAATACTACAGGATAATTATATCACCATTAATTGTCTTTGTCAACAAAAATATCCCGCGCGGAGCCGCGCGGGATACTCTTATTTTGTGTGATTAATATTGTAATTTATGCAATTTAATCATTATAGTTCTTATTTGGTCTGAAGGTTACCTTTTCGCCCTCGATAATCAGTTCGACTGCGACTGTGAAGAGGTCGCCCTTCTCTGACATAAGGCCGATGCAAATGAAATGCTTTCCTTGGGAGAGGCTTGAAAGATCCATAGTGACGGCGTAAGTTGTTCTCAACTCGCCTTCCTTCTTCTCGAGCTTGAAGTTATCAAAGTTTTGACCGTTAATCTTCACTATTGCCTGTGTAGGCTCGGTACCTCTTACTCTGAATTCAACGTAAGACGCTGCAAGATTGGGCGTTTGGTCACAGATCTCAACAGGATCGATTCCAATATTATTTTTAAGAACGACCGCCTCTCTTGAAGATGCGGAGCAGTTAGCATAAACCAAAACCGCTGCAGGAGCACAAGCCTCACCGTTAAAGGTTCCGTTGAAGATCGCATAATCTCTGATCTCTGCGCTACCGTTAACCGTAATATATACGAACTTCTCGCTCTTTGCAGGAACAGTCACCTCAACGCTTGTACCTGTCCAGCCGTCGGGCATATCAACGCTTACAGTACCTTTAACCTCAAAGCTATTGAGGTTAACAACTCTGACTCTGAGTGACTGTCCGTCTGTAAGCTCGTATCCCGCCTTCTTAACACTGCCGCTAAGATCGTTGCCGTTAATCTCGGGAGTAATTACAACGTGGTAACCAATCTCATTTTCAAGTGTAGGCTGCTCGAGATTCTCGGTCTCACCAAAATCATGATGATGGTAATTCTCGGGGCGCTCCGGGAAGGTAATATATATCGGATTTGTATCGACTGTTACTGTAATGCGGCTGTTCTCGGGAGTCAACTCCTTGGACTGACCCATAAGGGTGGTCATAAGAACGGGGGCGTTTGCGGTAAATGTATAGCTGCCGCTACCGCTTGTCTTCCAAAGAACTGCAACGGTTTCATCACCATTACCTGTCTCAAAGACGTATCCCCTCACATCTTCGGGAAGGTTTGACATCTCACCGATGTACCTGCCTTCATCAAGCACGCTTGTCATAACAGAGTATGCCGCCACCGTGGGATAGGGCTTTTTGTTTGCAAATGAGCTGAAGGAATATTCTCCTTCAAGATAATTTCTTCCTATAAACCAGAAATACTTGTCTACTCCGTAAGAAAGCGCCTGAACGGCACTTGTTACGATGTAGGGTGCCTGCTGGTGCTTCTCCTCTTCTGTAGATGTCTTGGAGATCTTCATACCCGACTCTGAGATCCAAGCGGGCTTTTTGTTTCCGTATATTTCAAGAGCTGACATGTGTGTATTTACTGTCAAGGCGTTGCCGTAGTCGGGAAGCATCTCGGTTTCGGGCAATTCAGTATGTGAATGGAAGTTGAATATTGATGTGTAGTCGCTAACTCCGCTTGCCATGTAAATTGCATTGTCACTTCCCCAGTGGTAAGGCAAGCACATTCCCGCAATGGATATAGCCATATCGGACTTCGAGTCCATAACACCAAGTGCCGCCGCCTTGAACCATCCCGAATAGTGCTCGGGAAGAGCCGCGACGCTGGGGTGGTCAGGCTCGTTGCTAAGCTCAAGGACGTCTATGCAGCCGTCGAGAGTGTTGGCAAGCCACTTTGTTGCCTCGTAAACCTCAAGCTGTGTGCCATAGTTTCCAAGATAAAGATGTCCTTTATTAATTGTTGTGGCAGGAACCCAGGACGGAGATGAGCTGAATACTGCTAACACGTTCATTCCTGTGCCCTTAATTGCGGCAAGCTGGTTCTTGACGTTTACGGAAACGGTCTGTTTTGCATCGTCAAAGGTGCCCTTTGAGGGGTTAACCCATCTCCAGTAAACACGCTCTCTTACCCAGGTAACACCCGCAAGACGAAGCGCGGATGCGTATCTTGTTACCATTTCGGTTTCACTGCCGTCATCAATCAACGCAAGGTCCATTGCAAAGGGTGAGTCGGTAGCCGTTCTATCCGCGTAATCGGGAGTTACGACGTAGTAATCGACGGTTACCCCGTCAATTCTGATCGTAAAATAACCCGTGGGATGCTCAGAAAAACCTGCAGAGAGCTTTTTATTGCACGACGTGCCTGTGATATACTTTCTGTAGATCACCTTTCCGTAATAATCGACAATTTCAAACTGAACCGTCGCAGCAGTGGTGAATGCATGTATGTATTCAACTCTCAAGGGCAAGGAGCTATCGTATACGTTAAGGGTCTTCGCGGCATTAAGAACGTTTAAATCAACGTATCCCGATGTCCTCTGATAAGAAATTTTGGGGGCGTATGCATCCTCGATCGTGGTCTGCACGATGGAATGGTTTTCACCGCGCTTGTCTGCCGCAGGAATGAGAGAATTGTCCGCGTACGCCAGATCCTCAAGGGTGGAGTCGCTGACAGCAACGCTACCATTCATAGCCGCATTGATCTTCATCCACTGGTTGTCGGAGAATGCGCCTACGTATTCCTCTGAATCAATGTAATAATCATTTCCAAGCGATTTGATTGCCTTAAAGACGTTTTTGCCGTCTTCGTTAATATCTGTCAACAGATATGCAACATCGAGGTTATCTGAGTGCACAATTTTAATTGTTATTGAGTCTGCAATTGTTCCTACGGTAGTCGAATTATTATCAAGCGTAACTCTGCCGATGACCCAACCGAGATGGCGGTATGAAAGCTCGTCAGCAGAAGCGGTACCCGACAAAACGGTATGCTCTTGTCCGTCTACCGTATAGGTTACCGTGACGCTAAGATCTCCCACAGGGGAGTTGCCGTTGTTTAGGCGATACTTAATAAACATAGATGCGCCAACGGGAACATTTTCACCCTGTATATAGGTCTCGGTGCGGTCGCCCATCGTTTCAATACTTGTGTATACGAGGTTACTTGTCTTTTCAACCGTTGTTGTTACAGTTGCGTAGTTTGTTCCGTCAACCGTGCTTGCGGTAATAGTCGTAACATCAGCGGAATATGAGCCGCTCTCAGAGAGGGACACGTTATTGACGTCAAACTCTTTGTTGCACACAGAGCAGGAATATACGTAAAGCGCAGTGCCGTCGTTCACACTTGTGCTTCTGATGACAGTGTGCGCTCCTGACAAGATCACCTGGGGTATAACGAAGTCTTTACCGCATACAGAGCAAACGATTCCGTCGGTAAGTCCGAGAGACAGACAGGTTGCGGGGTATCCGGGAATGGTTTCCGGGGTGTGATCTGCCTTGCCTACGGCTTTGGGAGCGGTGAGAACCTCTCCGCACGTTTTGCACTTAACTCCTGCAGTCGAACCTTCCTTTACACAGGTGGGCTCGACAGCGGGGATCACTTCTTCGACGTGTCCGGGGGCAGACTCGTATACCTCACCGCACTTGTCACAAACCGCATCCTCGGTACAGCTGGCTGCACCGCCTGAGTGCTGACAATCGGTCTCTGTCTCGGTTTCTGTTTCCGTTTCTGTTTCTGTTTCCGTTTCTGTTTCTGTTTCCGTTTCTGTTTCCGTTTCTGTTTCGGTCTCGATTTCGGTCTCAGTTTCGGTCTCGGTTTCGGTCATAGTCTCGGTTTGGGCCTGAGTTTCAGACACTGTGTCTGCCTCGGTGGCTTTTTCCGTTGTCTTTTCGGTTATCTTTTCGGTCGGGGCTTCTGTTTCCTTTTCGGTCTTAGCCTCGGTATCTGCTTCCGTAGGTTCAGGCGTATTACCCGTGGTATTGCATGCCGCAAGCAAGGGCAAGCAAAGCGCTATGATAAGCAACAACACCAATATTTTCTTCATGTGGGGGTCCTCCCTGGGGAAAGTATTGTTTAATTATAACATTTATCACTCCCGGTGTCAAGAAAATTATAGCATATCAAAATTTAAGAAACGACACCTTGCCACATACCCATTGAATTAAGTTGGGCGGTCTTTGCAGGTAATATACAAATCCTTTTTCACATTACAAAAAATTTATCTGTTTTTCCTTGATTTCTAAGCTCTAAAGATGTATAATGAACATATAATGCTGAAATGTTGCCAGAAAAGAGAGGGATAATCAATGTTAACCTATAAGCAGATAAAAACTAACGAGGATATAAGAACCTACGTAAAGGAGGCAGACGCTTCCCTTGCAGCACTCGGATTTACCGAGCACAGCTTCGCTCACGTTACCCGCGTGGCGGAAACTGCGGGCGAGATTCTTAAAACTCTTGGATATGACGAGCGCACCTGCGAGCTTGCCCGCATCGCGGGATTCCTCCACGACATCGGAAACCTTGTAAACCGCGTGGATCACTCCCAGAGCGGTGCGATCATCGCTTTCCGTATTCTTGACAATCTTGGTATGGCTCCGGAGGAGATCTGCCCTATCGTTGCCGCAATCGGCAACCACGACGAGGGCACGGGTGTTCCCGTGAGTGCAATGGCTGCGGCGCTTATTCTTGCAGATAAGAGCGACGTGCGTCGCTCCAGAGTCAGAGAAAAGAAGCTTATTGACAAGAGCGATATTCACGACAACGTAAACTATTCGGTTACTCGATCCGCTCTTGAGATCAGTGAGGACAAAACACATATTACCCTCAATCTTGAGCTTGACACCGAGTTCAGCGCAGTAATGGACTACTTTGAGATCTTCTTAAAGAGAATGCTTCTCTGCCGCAAGGCAGCGGATAAGCTTGGCCTGACGTTTAAGCTTGATATTAACGGCCAGGTTCTTCTCTGATCACACTACATAAAGCAAAGGAGCAATCATGAAGCTTACTCACATACTTAATTCAAATTTTCCCTCGCTTTCCTTTGAGGTCTTTCCGCCCAAAACCACAACCGCATTTGAGTCTGTCAAGGAGGCGACCGAGAAGATCGCCGAGCTGCATCCCTCGTTTATGAGCGTTACCTATGGAGCAGGCGGAGGAACAAGCCAATACACGCTGGAAATTGCCAAGAACATAAAGGAAAAGCACGGCGTTCCGACTCTTGCTCACCTCACCTGTGTTTCTTCGACAAAAGAGACAGTCCGCAATATGATTGAAAATATCAAAGCCGCGGGCATAACAAACATCATGGCGCTTCGCGGTGAT
>JAFWXY010000094.1 GCA_017522905.1 Clostridia bacterium | reverse complement strand
TACGCAGTTGACATATTTTTACACCGCATCCAAAGGCTCCCTTGTGTAAAGGGAGCTGTCAGCGAAGCTGACACGTCTATCCGGCGCAAAACAATCCTTTGCTACGCAAATGAGTGGGTTCTCATCGTGACAATTTCAAGCAAAAAGAAAAGAGAGGGATAAACCCTCTCTTTTCTTTTTGGTCGGAGTGACGGGATTCGAACCCACGGCCTCTTGGTCCCGAACCAAGCGCACTACCAAACTGTGCCACACCCCGATTTTAACACCATAACAGTATATCATAACTATGTTGTTTTGTCAAGTGCTTTTGCGAATATTTTAAAAGGTGAGAAAATCATATTTCCAATAAAAGAATGCGGTGGACAATCGCCCACCGCACTTTTGTGTTTATATGAATCGTTGCTTGCGCAGCAGCTTTTCAAATAGCTCCGAGAAGGGAACAATAAACATTCCGAAAACGAGATTTCCCGCCGCGTGCAGGACATCATAGGGAAATCCGGATGCTATCCAGACAAGAGTCTGCTCAAAATTGAGATGGAACACTATTGCCTGTACAGGCGAGTAGAGAATGCCGAACAAAAGTCCGTGCAAACAACAAACGATCGGATAAACAATACACTTCGCCACTCTCGGCATTTTTTGCGGGAGAAGCATAGTCGCGCCCCACAAAATAGTCCATATATAGAGATAGGGAATCCACCAGGTTCCAAATCCGCCGAACAAGCCGTCCAGCATCACGTAAATATAAAGAGGTATCAACGCCTTTTTGCGAAATACTACCGTGAAGGTCATTATGAACATTCCGACAAGGTGAATGTTCGGCAACCCCTCCATTACCTTTTTGGAGCAGAACATGAGGGCTGCAAGCATCGCAAACAGGATCATTTCTTTAAGCTTCAAAGAGGTATTTTCACGGTTTTTCATGTTTATCCCTTTGTAAGCTCAAGCTGATAGGTGTCCGCCTCGTTAATTTCGGTCATGTCAACGCCGGTTCCGCCGTACTCACCGTTTACGTAAAACGCCCAGTAGGTCTGATCCACGTCGTAGTCTGCGGTCATGCCGTTTACCTGCTTAACGTATAAGCCGTAAGCGCCTTGTTCACCGGCAATAAGACCGTGCTCCATAAGAGCTTCTCCGACCATAGTCTTGTCGGTTTTGATGGTGAAGGTCACCATCTGGTCTACCGCCTTGACCTCAACCACAACGGTCTTGGCTCCGTTGCCAAACGTCATATCTCTGAGATACGTTGCCTCTTCCCAAATACCGCTCTTATCTACCGTGTTGCAGGAAACAAGCGAAATAAGAAGTATAAGGGAAAGAATAAATAAAATACTTGATCTGATTGTCTTTTTCATTTTTTTATATCCTTTCTGTTTTTGCAAAAGGATAAAATAAAAGTACCCTTCCGTAGGGTACTGTGAACATAGCATTGCTATCCTGCCATAGCAATGTAGGGACAGGGCATAAATACCCAATCCTCGGCTTCCACAATCTCCCCATGTTGCCCAAGAGACCTTTACGTGTCACAAAGCGATAAGCATTCCGACTTGACCGCCTCAAACAAGAGCGGAGTTACGGCAATGGCTGTTGCTTCGGATTTTCACCGAATTCCCTTATCCCCTAGCATGCTTTTAAAAAGCACACCCGACAACGGGTGATACCACCCAGATGCTTTGCGTTTATTCTTTTGTACCTGTATTATAGCACATACTTTTGCTTTTTACAATCCCATTTCACAAAATTTTCAAATATATTAAGAGAAAAATTCATTGACTTATCTGCCTAAAAATGATATAATATCTTGGATTAGAGGGCGGCTTGCCCCATAGGAATTAGGGTAGACAGAGGAACACGCGCAAGCGGAGGTACATTTATGAGAAAATTCTTAATATATATCCTGCTTTGCGCAATACTTTTGTCGTCAATTGCCGTCTTAGTGGGATGCAATGAGACAGAGAATCCTGGAGTCGAGGAGGAAACTACCGAGGCGGTTACTGTAGAGGACTATGATTTTCCCGACGTTGAGAAAAAGGACTACGGAGATTCCTTCCATTTTTACGTAGGACCCAACAACGGCGGCGAGAGACTTTGGTATATGGATGCCGATATGAATACAGGAAGCACTATGGACGAGGCGGTCTTTCAAAGACAGGAGCGTGTCCGAAAATATCTCGGCGTCGAGTTTGTAAACGTAACCTATCCCGACGTACAGTATAATACCTACCACACCTATATCCAAACTGCCATACAGAATATGGACGGAACGGTAGATGCCCTTGTCACACACGTGCACGGCGGTGTCAGCAACCTTATTTCGGAAAACCTCTTAAAGGATTTCTCAGATCTTCCCGCCATAAATCTTGACGCGGAATATTGGCAAAAGGACTTCATGGATACGCTTGAGCTGAGCGGAAGATATTTCCTCGGCCACAGCGACTATAATATCATGATGACCTACATAATCGGCTTTAACAAGGAGCTATACGAATCCTACTGCGGAGATTTTGAAATGTCGGTATACGATATGGTCAGAGAGGGAGAATGGACCCTTGACATGATGATCAAGATCGCAAAGCGGTTGGCGATCGACGTTACGGGTAACGGAAAGAGCTCGGATGACTATTACGGCCTGACCGCGGTCCCGTGGGGAACATTTAACGGCTTCTTGACCTCATTCAATATCCCTATGGTGTCTCAGACCCAAAGCGGAGCATACGAGGTGGCGATCACAAAAAAGGAATACCTCGCAAAGGCAGACGAGATAGTAGAGATCTTCAGAGAGCTTGACGAGGCAAGGTATACTTACTTTACCTACTCGAATAAAAACACCACCAAGATCTTCCTTTCAAGCGGACGCGCGCTTATGAACGTGCTCTCCACCACAGACCTTGAGGGACTTCTCAATTACGATATTGAGTTTGGAGTTTTACCGTACCCCCTTTACGATAAGGCGCAGTACGATAAGCATGACGAATCGCTTGGATACAAGATGCTTCAGTGGGGAGGATACCTCGCCGTGCCTTCGTATACCAAGAACCAGACGCTTGTGTGTGAAACGCTTGAGATGCTTTCCTATTATTCGGAAAACGTACAGGTAGCGTACTACGAAAAGGTGCTTGGTAAGAGAGTCGCAGATATGCCCGACGACGCCGCCATGCTCGATATAATATGGAACAGCCTGGCAACAGACGTAGGACAGACCTTCTACAATCTCGGGGGAGACGAAAAGGGAGTCTGCTACACTCTCCCCGATAGGATGCTTCCGGGCACTACGGACAGTCTCACGACCTATCTCAATAAGAGAGAAGACCTTATCAACTCGGGATTCAGAAGATTTTTGGCAGGAATTAAATAAATGTAAATGGCTTGGAATTGCTCCAAGCCATTTTTTTGTTATTGTCTGTTTTTCTTGGCATATTCGCCCGGGGTAATCCCCTCAAGCTGCTTGAACTGGCGGATAAAATGGAAAGTGTTATTATATCCGATCATGTCTGCAGTCTCTTCAACCGAGAAAAATCCCGAAACGAGATAGCCCTTCGCCTTTTCTATTCGGGCATTGATAAGATCCTTTTGCGGAGAAATTCCGAAAAGGGATTTATACATTGAATAAAATTTCGAGGGACAAACCGAGAGCCTTTTGGAGATTGCCTCAATATCAGGCTGTTCCTTTATATTACTCAGCATGTTTGAGCGGATAGACCTAAGCCTTTGTGCTACTAATGTATTAATGTTTTCGGGCTCTTCCTCGCTGCAACGTCTGGACATTAAATAAAACAGGCGCGATAGACCAAGAGAGCATATTTCCTCGCTGAATTTTCTTTTCGAATAATACTCAACCTCCAGCTCCTCGCACGTCTTCGTGATAAAATCAGGGGATTTGGGGTAGAAGACCTTGTTAAATTCAAGCCCGGCATCTGCCATAAGGGCAGGGATATCGCCATCCATATGGATCCAGTCGTGAATAATTCCTTCTTCACCTGCGACCCACTTCTGATGATCCTCACGGGAATAAACGATACATGCGGAAGGACGCGTCGCAAAGGACTCACCGTCAATCGTTATGGTTACACTCTGCCACAAATGAACGAGTACGTAATCTGGGAATCCATTTGGGCGGTCTATAGTATAATGCGGAGCAATCTCTCTTGCGGCATGGCGAATTCCGGTTATTTTGGGTTTGTTTTTATTATTCATTGACATCACCTCTACCGTATTATACAATATCGCAGAGAAAATGTCAATTGTTTTAGAGAAAAAACCATTTATTTATTCTTTAAAAAATGGTATCATATAATAGAATAGGGATATCTATGCTCTTGTGAAAAAAAGCACGTGCAAAAAATGCAGTTTTTTAACGCTTTTATGGCACTTTGCATATTATTACAAATTTGGAATATTTAGTAAAAAATGTATTACATGTTATAATATATCTATACATTTTTGGTACACATTTTGCGCCTGATTCTGAAACCTGTTTATTCATTAATTTTGTGATGAATAACCCATTGTCAACTATACTCGCCAAGATATCAAATCTTAAAAGGTGGGCTGACGGCTTCTTTTGTGCTAAATTTGAAAAAAGCGTAAAGAGAAAATGACAATGAGACTGATACGAATAGTTTTATACACAGAAAAAACATTTGAATACGCATAAAAACCCAAGTGGAGGAACCGCTATGAAAAAATTTTTGATTTACTTGCTCGTTGGCATAATGCTCTTGTCAACGCTCTCTGTCCTTGTCGGATGTGAGGAGGAAGAGAGTCCGGTCATCGATAATGAGGATGACGATGAAGTTGTGGCAGACGACTATGGCTTCCCTGACATAGAAAGAAAGGACTATTCGGACGAATTTAATTTCTATGTTGGTCCTTCCAACGGAGGAGTAAGACTTTGGTATATGGATAGCGATCTTAACCGCGGTAGTGCCATGGACGAGGCAGTCTACCAGAGACAGGAACGCGTTCGCAGATACCTTGGAGTTGAATTTGTCAACGTAACCTATCCGGACGTTTACTATAATACCTACCACACAAATATTCAGTCTGCAGTGCAGAACATGGATGGAACGGTTGATGCGCTTGTAACACACGTTCACGGTAGCGTAAGTAACCTCATCTCAGAAAACCTGATTATGGACTTCAATGAGTTGCAGGGAATAGATCTTGATAAGGAATATTGGCACAAGGACTTTATGGATACACTTGAGCTTAACGGAAATTACTTCCTTGGCCACAGTGACTATAACATCATGATGACATATATCCTTGGATTTAACAAGGAGCTCCTTGACCAGTACGGTGGAGCATTGGAGAAGTCAATATACGATATGGTAAGAGAAGGTGACTGGACTCTTAACACGCTTATGGAGCTTTCAAAGCTTGTCGCTATCGACGTTACAGGTAACGGAAAGAGCGATGACGACTACTTTGGCTTTACCGCGGCACCCTTTATCAAGTTCAACGGATTTTTGACATCTTGTGATATTCCTATGGTAGCCCAGACCGAGAGTGGCGCATACGAGGTGGCATTGACAAGAAGTGAATACTTTGCAAAGGCAGATAGCCTTGTAGAATTCTTCAGAGAGCTTGGCAACGCGAATTATACACACTTCATTTATCCCGCAGGAGGCGGTGAACCCTCGGTTCCTCTTTCCAGTGGGCGTACACTGATAAGCGTACTTGATACAATAAATATGGAAAACCTCCTCAACTATGACCTCGAGTTTGGAGTTCTTCCTTACCCGTTGTATGACAAGAACCAGTATGACCCCGAAAGCGATACATACGGATACAAAATGCTCCAGTGGGGAGGATATCTTGCTGTACTCTCTTATATGAAGGATCCCGTTTTGACAGGTGAGACACTTGAGATGCTTGCATATTATTCTGAGAACGTTAAGATAACCTACTACGAAAAGGTTCTTGGAAAGAGAGTTGCGGATATGCCCGATGACGCGGCAATGTTCGATATAATTTGGAATAGCCTTTCAACCGATATGGGACAGACCTTCTACAACCTCGGCGGCGACGAGACCGGCGTTTGCTACGTATTGCCCCAGCTTATGAATCCCGAGGCGACACAAAACCTTTCTTCATTCCTCAAGAAGAAGGAATCTGCTATCAATCTTGGATTTAAGAAGTTCTTGGACAATATCGATTGATGTAGAAAATACTAACTTTTGAACCTAACGGCATAGCAACGCCGTTAAAAAATAAAAACCCAAAGGAGACTAAACTATGAAAAAACAGTTTAAACTCTTGGCACTGTTGCTCGCGCTTGTAATGATAATGAGTGCGTTTGCATCGTGTACCGAAACTCCTCCGGTGGAGACTGAAGGACCCACCGAAGTAGAAACCGAGGGTGGCGCAAAGGAGACTGAAAAGCCTACTGAAGCCCCCACAGAGGCTCCTACAGAGAAGCCCACAGAGACTCCTACTGAAGAGCCCTCTGAGACTCTCTCCGAAGAGCCCTCCGAGACTCCTTCCGAAGAGCCCTCCGAGACTCCTTCCGAAGAGCCCTCCGAGACTCCTTCCGAAGAGCCCTCCGAGACTC
>JAFWXY010000093.1 GCA_017522905.1 Clostridia bacterium | reverse complement strand
TGCTAAAGAAAAGGAATCAGCCAAGGAACGTCGCGAGTACGACGAAAAGAAATCTCGAGAAGCAGCGCAGGATTATTACAATAAAGCAATGCAGGCGCGCAATAATAGAGATTATTTTCGTTGTGCGTATTATTTACATAGAGGTGGCTTGTGCGGAGACGAATTTTACCGTGACACCTTGCTCGAATGTTATCATCCCACGGGAGCTACGGGGTATGCGTACGTGGAAAATATTTTGACCGCAAAGAGCTTGGGGAATATTTCTGATGACGAAATAAATATTTGCGCATTCGTTCTTGACAAATTCGTTCCTAAAGGCACAAAGTCAAGCAGGGTGTACCGCGGTTTGTGTTATTATAGATTAGGTAACATTAAGAAAGCCGCTGGTCTTGTGCCGAACAGAGCTCTGATGTTTTATGAGGGCAGGATACGGGACGCAATGGAAGTAATGGGTGGAGAGCCGACTTTAATAAGCACTCCGTATGGTGATGAAATCATGGCAAGGCGTTATTTGGATAAAGTTATATTCAGCCTGCATGATACCAGAAATTCTATGAGCTTGCGCAGTAATGATCCTGCAAGTATTATGCGTAGCAATAAAAAATTACAGGAAAAGGTTTTGCTCGCTGAAGCATATGTGAAATTTGCGAAAGTGTCGAAATGGCAATATCAACTTACTGAAATTGAAGAGGATTTGATTACATTAAAGACTTTGATGAAATGATTTTGATTCATCAGAAGGAGCAACTATGAACGGTGAAGTAATATTAACAATATGCGCGATACTGACGCTACTGATCTTTGCAGTGGGCGTTGCGCTCGTCATACTGAACAGAAGGGACATCAAGCGCGTAGTACGTGTGCTCGGTGTGTGCGTCTTTTTGATGCTGATGTCGGGAATCTATCCCTACTATGCCAAGGAAACCTATGCCATAGGTCTTACACTGGTTGAGAGTATGTGCGCAATGCTGTTAAACTCCAACCCCGGAGAGATCCTGGCGGGCTTTAACGGCTTTGACGTGGCATATATCGGCGTATATAAAACGGTGCTTCTTGTTCTGCTGATCATTGCGCCTCTCTTCACCGTTGGTATTACTTTGTCCTTCTTCTCGGAAAAATTCGCTCGGATCATCTACCGCATTCGCTCGGAATTCAGAGATACATATCTGTTCTCGGCAATCAATGAACGCACCTTGTGCATCGCCGAGGACGTTGCCGCAACCGACAGAAAGGCGCTTATCGTCTTTGCTCTGCGTATTTCCGAGGAGGATATCGATGCGGAAGCACTTGCTCGTATCAAAGAGATCAACGCATACGTGATCAACGATGATATCGTGCAGATCAGGCACAGCCTGCGCCGCACACGCAATTATTATCTTCTCAATACAAACGATGGTGAAAACCTTGAAGCGGGACTTCGCATTTATCAAAGGTACAATAAAGAGCGAACCGATAAGGTCAATATGTGGCTCTATACCAAGAATGAGATATCGGAGGTCATATTCGACTATTTATATGAAACCTTCAACGTGCGCCTTATCAACGAGGAAGGGCTGATTGCAAGAGCGCTTGTCACTGATTATCCGGTCTATGATACGGTGAAGGACGGAAGACTTTCTGTATTGATCGTTGGCGGCGGTCATATCGGCCTTGAGATCCTTCGCACGATGACGATGTGCACCTGCCTTGGAGACGAGGTAAAGGCCGATATCAACGTGATCGACCTGAACGGAGAGAAATCAAGGGCTATATTTGAAAAAGCTTCTCCCGGTCTTGCGGAGAAATGGGACATCAAGTTCCATAGTGCAGACGTGAAATCCGTGGCGATTTCCAATGTGCTTGACGGCATAGATCCAACCTATATTGTGGTTTGCCTCGGAAACGAAACACTCAATCTGGAAACGGCAATCTACATTCGCCGCAAGTACGGCATTGCAGACGGTCTGCCCCACATTCATTCGCTGATCGATTATAAGAGAATTGAAGAGCAGATCACACCGAATCTCTGTGTTTCGGATTGGAAATACAACACCGAGCATCGCAAGTTTGAAAGTACGCCGATCTGTTCCTTTGAGATCAAGACCTTCGGCAGCTACGAAGACACCTACAAGGGACTGCGTATCGGCGCATCCTATAGGGACTGCCTCGCCGTTGCGGTGAACGCCGCTAACCGTGGCATTACTGCGGTGGATAGCAAATATAACGCCGAATGGCTCACCGATCTTTATAATCAGGTTGGCTTTTACAAAGACTATTCCGATGCCTTTGCAGTATCCATCCCCTATAAGCTGTGGCTTCTCGGCCTTGAGCTTGTGGATGATGGAGCCGGAGAGGTTTCGGATCTGGAAAACATTCTCGAAGCCAACATAGACAGACTTCACAAGAACGAAAACAAACGCTACGAAGCCTTTATGCGCAGCAAGGGCTGGACACAGCTTATGCCGAGCGAGGTTCAAAACGCAAGAATGGGCAACAAGCTTCAAAAGAAGCACGCAAGAATCGATCCGCAGTATACCGAAGAGCTTGAGCAGATGACAGGACGGGATTTCTCGAAGGAGGACGTTCGCTCCATTATGAACCTCCCCACCGTCATTCGCCTTGCAAACGCTCTTTACGGTAAAAACTACTCGGTAAGGATAAAGGAGACAGAAAAATGAGCGATGCCGAAAGCAAAATATTAGAGAAAATTTATGAAGATTGCTATAAAAGATATGACTACGAGAGTGTACTAAAGATCCTTGACAAGCAGGAGCAGAACCCCGCCCTTATCTTCAGTCTTATTGCCAATCTCCCGCCCAATCTTCGGTCTTTGGGAAGATATTTCGTTGTAACACCCGAGGAAGAGCAGGCTTTTATCAGAAAGCACGAGCTTCGTGCCGTTGGCTGTTATCAGAGCGGACTTGAGAAAAACTACGAAATGCTGAGACAGTACAAGGAGACTGGAGTAGAGCCCGAGGATTTTGGTCATCTTGTCATGACGGTTGACAAGGATGGAAACCCTAAAAGAACGCGTGTGGTTGACGTTGTGGACGGAAAACCCGTATTCGAGGATGGATGCCAAATCCGGATGATCGACAGAAAAATGAATACGATCGACTCTTTGTTAAATGACCTGCACGAATGGCTGAAAAAGGACGGAACCTTGCAGGAAAAGCTGGATAAGGCTACGAAGCTGAAGGAGCAAGGCCCGCTTGGTGCGCAAACACCTCCAAGCCCCAATTACGATCTGGGCGGACTGAGCGGCGGACAGCTTGATGCGGCGGCATGGCAAAATTACGCTATCGAAATGGGTATGGTCAGAACGGTCAATTACGACCATGCTTTGGAAGAATTGATCGAGAAGTTAAAAGAATGTATTGAATTTTACGAAAAGGCAACGAGCATCGTTTAATCGATTGTAAGGAGGAAAAGATTATGGGAAAGTGTTCAAAATGCTATGGCGAGTTTGATTACATCCCCGGCATAGGAGTGTGTATCGGTTGCCGTAATACAATGAATTCGAACCAATCAAGCCAAAAGGAGACCAAACAAAATCAAAGAAGCACGGTTCAGTCCGCGCCAATGGATCCGAAGGTCGCCACGGTGATCTGTGTTATTCTGGCGATTGCGTTGGTGCTCGGTGTGATTTGGCTGGTTATGCACATCTACAACAATAACGCTGCAAATATGGTGATGGAAGAGATCACCTCAACCTATAGCGACGATGGTTCTGACATTGCTGCATCGGTTCTTACCCGTGAAGATAATAAAACAAACTGGTCGATCAGCGTTACCGATTACAAAAAAGGCTTTTT
>JAFWXY010000092.1 GCA_017522905.1 Clostridia bacterium | reverse complement strand
TGCGGACGGTCCCTTACCTATGATAATGTCAACCGCAAAGTCCTCCATTGCAGGGTAGAGGATCTCCTCAACCGTGCGGGAGAGACGGTGTATCTCGTCGATAAAGAGCACGTCGCCCTTCTCAAGGCTTGTAAGTAAAGCTACAAGGTCGCCCGTCTTTTCAATTGCGGGACCAGAGGTTACTCTTATGTTAACGCCCATCTCGTTTGCAATAATGTTCGAAAGGGTAGTCTTACCAAGTCCGGGAGGACCGTAGAGCAAGACGTGATCAAGCGGATCGTTTCGCATCCTTGCGGCATCAATATAGACCTTAAGGTTTTCCTTAACCTTTTCCTGACCTATATAGTCGTTAAGCGATTGGGGGCGCAGAGAGGATTCGGTATCGGAGTCCTCTGCGGAAAACGAGGTGGAAACTATTCTGTTTTCAAAGTCAAATTCTTCGTCTTGAAACATTGTCAAATTCTCCTCTCGTTTAGATTAAAACAGCTTTGTAAGGGCTTTTTTGATTATCTCGGAGACCTCAAGCGACTGAGTGTCGATAGTGCTGAGTACCTTCTGAACGTCTGCCCTTGAGTATCCGAGCACAAGCAGAGCATCCTGCGCGTCGCGCATCCTGGAGCTGCTCTGGGGCATCTGCACTGTTGCAACAGGCATACTGTCGTCAGCCGATGCGGAAAGGTCGGTTTCTTTGAGCAGCTTGTCCTTAAGCTCAAGAATAACTCTTGCGGCGGTTTTGGGGCCTATTCCGTTGGCTTTTGCAATAGTCTTTCTGTCCTCTGTGCATACCGCGATTGCAAATTTTTCGGGCGTGAGGAGAGATAGAATAGATATTGCCGCCTTGGGACCTATTCCCGATACACCGAGGAGCATCTTAAAGGAATTAAGCTCTGCCTCGCTGTGGAATCCAAAAAGCTCCACGTCATCCTCGCGCACCGCCATATACGTAAATAGCTTTACGTCGGGGTTGGGATTTGTGTGTCTCGCGGGGAGGGAGTTATAGGTGTTTTCGCTGATTGTAAGCTTATATCCTATGCCCCCCGCGTCTATTACTGCTATAGAGGGAGTCGCAAGCGCGAGCTTTCCCGAAATATAGTAAAACATTGAAATTTATTTTCTCCAGATGATTATTTTTTCTTCTTTTGCTTTGGCTTTTTCTGCTTGAGTGCAGGAGCCTTCGCTGTTGCGATCTCGGCTGCGCCAATGCCAACCTCCTCGGTATATCCAACCACAAAGACGTTCTTAACGATCCAAAGCTTTTTGAGGTACTTCTCAAAAATGATAATGAGAATGAATATTACGCAAGAAGCGATCGTTACGGTGATGCCTACAGTATAAGTCGTGGGGCGGTAAAGGAATCTGATATCATGCTCTCCCGCTTCTGCAATCTCGAATGCCACAAGAGAATTAAGCGCTTCCTTGGTCTCAACCTTAACGCCGTCGACGTAGACCTCCCAGCCTGCGTCATAGGGGATCGTGGTAAGGATAGATCTGTTGTCCTTGAGCGTGGTGATCGTGCCGTTAATGTCATCGTCCTTGTAGGTCTCGTCCATTACCATCTGCTCCGCACTGAGACGCTCAATTACATCCTCAAAGACCTCCATATCAACGTAGTAAACGAAGGAATCCTCAAGCATGGTATAGAACTGTCCGCCCTTATCGCCGTTGGTATTATTGATAGTGACCTTAAGCTTATAAGATGTGCTCTTGCTCCAACCAAGGTTAACTATTCTTTCGTTGCACTTGTCAAGCGATTTTGTGTCGTCAAAAATAGACATTGTACTTGACGAGAGCTTTATTCCACGGGTGTAATATGAGGGGAAGTAGAGGAAGAGAGATACGTCCTTGGGTACGGTGTAGGTGTAGGTTATCTCACCCTTAGAGCCTTCGTATTTATAGTGATTTGAGGATTCTGTCGCGGTCACTCCGTTGGTGATAGTAGGCTGACCCTCCTGCTTTGCGGGCTTGAAGACCTCAATTGTTTCATCCTCACCAAGCATTGCGGTGATGAGCGCGTTGATTCTTGTAAAGGGGGATGTGTAACCGTCGGGATTGTATTTTTCATCTGTTTCATCAGACCAGATGTTGTAATCCTTTAGGTTGATATCGAATGCGCTTTCATCCGCTGCAAACGCAAGCGAGAGCGCGTATTTGTTGAGATAAACGTTGATGTCTGCGGCAGTCAGATCCTTATACTCGTCGGAGAAGGTTGCCTCCATAAGCTCGTCAACGGTCATTCCTGCATGAGCGGCATAATCCTCTGCGGAAAGCACGGGTTCACCGTAGATGTAACTAAGATCCTTTTCGGAAATGATATATTTAAGACCAACAAGCGAATCGCTGACCACGTTACCGCCCAGGTACTGAGACTTGTGAGATACAGAATAGTATCCAAGCGAGTGCAGGAAGGTTATGGTATCCTTGTTGAGCGTGGAGGTCGAGTTTGAAAGACCGTTGAGAGAAAGCGCGAAGTTATCGTTCAGCTTTCTGTGATAGGTTTTTTCCGCTCTGTAAAAGGAGGTGTCGTAATCCTGAAGAGTGTCGGTTACGGGACGGTAAAGCGTCTGGAACTCATTGTACTTGTAATACTTGGTATATCCAACGTCAGCATCAAGGTCATTGATGTTGCAAAGGCCGCTGAAAAACACCTCTACGCAAATTACTCCAAGCATTACAACTGTAACAAGCTCGCGGTTGATCGGGCGCTTTAAAAGTGCAATGATCGTAATGAATATTGCAAGGCAAACAAGCGTGAGAACGATCGTCGCGTACTTGTGAACCGAGAAATCGTCCTCGTTAGGTCCGTAGGAAAGCGCAACGAGCTTGTCCTTATATGCAGTAGCAAAGCTCTGAAGCGCGGCAACGAAGAGAACTATAAACGCCGTTACGCATGCTATACTTTGATTTGAAATTTCTTCTATATGCTCAAACGCCTTGAATGCTATGACGATAAGCATAAAGCAGAACATAAAGCTGTATCTGTTGTTAAGCCACTGCGGCTTCTGGAATCCGTGCCATACAAGGTCAAGAACGTTTACCAAAAAGCTGAGAATGAATATAGCAAGGAAGATACCCGTAACAACCTTTTCTCTGGTTGTAAATTTCTTGCAGCAGAAGTAGAGAGGGGCAAGAATTGCCGTAAGGAGTCCGCAGTAGATGAAGGGAAGACCGTCGATTCTTACGGTGTCGTAAGCAGAAGGAAGCATCTTGAAGAAAATATCAAACAAATCAAGATTGCGGAGCTCAATATCCCAAGAGGGATCTGTAAACTCGTTTTTACCGAACTGCAAGGAGTAGTAAGCTCCAAGCACGATGACCGCCGCCATTCCGATTGCGAGAAGCGAGAAGACACCCGTGCGGACAAGCGATTTAACAAAGTGCTGCTTTTCCTCTCCCGGGTTGTTTACGTTATTATCCTTAAATGCCGCGTGGTAGAAGAAAAAGTACAGGAATACGAATATACAGACCATATATCCGATGTAGAAGTTACTTGCAAGTGTAAGCGCTAAGAAGAAGGTGAACATCTTATATTTGCCTAACTTGATAAGCTGCTCAAGCCCGTAGGTTATCAAAGGCAACCACATGACCGCATCGATCCACATAGTGTTGTTCTGGTGAACTACGCAGTATGCGCTCATCGCGTACAGAACCGAGAATGCTACGACTGCAAGCTTGTTTTTAGCAAATGAATGCTTGTGGAGGTAGTAGCCCATTGTGGTACCGCATATCGCCGCCTTGATCATAAACATGATAAGCAGGAATTCTTGTGTTCTCTCCTTGGGGAAGAGGCAGATGAGGTAGGAAAGCGGGCTTGCTACGTAGTAGGCGTACATACCGAGGAATTCTCCGCCCAGAGCTCTTGACCAGGTGTAGAGAAGGCTTCCGCCATTCATTACCTTATCGCGAAGGCCCTCAAAGAAGTATACGTACTGACCGTTGAGGTCGAGAACGAGCACCGTCCCGTCGCCAAAGGGGTATAGACCTCTTGCCAAGTATATCAGGAAGAAGAGAACCGCGGGAATCAGCGCACCAAGCAAAAGGTAGCTGTATTCCGACCAGATGCCGCGCATTCTTCCGAAAAATGTCTTTTTCTCGGCGGTACTTGCATCGACTGCAAGCATTTGATTTGTGGTGTTCATT
>JAFWXY010000091.1 GCA_017522905.1 Clostridia bacterium | reverse complement strand
GGAGTCAACTCGGTATCGATCATCATTGTAGCTGTCATAATGATTTCTGAAGCGTAAGAGCCAACCATATGGCAACCGACAAGGCGGTTCTTGTCAGTATCGACAACAAGCTTTATAAAGCCCTTTCCACCATCATTTTCGGCGAGATAACGTCCCGCGTAGGACATGGGAAGCTTGATCTCCTTGACCTGCATTCCCTTCGTCTCTGCTCCCTCCTTGCTATAACCCACGCTTGCTACCTCGGGATCGGTATAGATAACCGATGGGATCACGTCGTAACGCATTTCATCGCTCTTGCCAAGCATATGGTTAACGGCAACCTCTGCCTCTCTGTAAGCGGTGTGAGCTAACATAAGCTTTCCGTTACAGTCGCCGACGGCATAAACACCGGAAACATTTGTACAAAGATGTCTGTCGGTCTTTATAGCAGCTCTGTCCATATCAAGCTGAAGTGTTTCGAGCCCGATACCTGCGGTTGAGGGCTTACGGCCTGCGGAAAGAAGAACCTTATCGCAAGCGATCTCTTTCTTTTCGCCGTTCTCCTCGTATATTACGCTTCCAGGCTTGACCTCAAGCACCTTGGAGGAAAGCTTGAATGTCATGCCGCGCTTTACAAATGCATCGGTAAGAACCTTACAGATCTCGGGATCAGTTGCGCCTGCGATCTTAGGCATCATTTCAATCACGGTAACGGCCACACCGACACTTGCAAAGTAATATGCCATCTCAAGTCCGATTACGCCACCACCGATAACAATAAGAGTCTTCGGAAGTGTCTTTTCGTCGAGCACCTCGCGGTTAGTAAGTACAAATCCGGATACAAGTCCTTCCTTGAGTCCGGGAACGGGAGGAACAACGGTTTCGGAGCCGGATGCGATTGTGAGACGTTTACCCTCGTATGTAACACCGTCTGCTTCAACGGCAAAGCCATTTTCGGTTCTACCTTTGATCACTGCATTTGCCTTGATTACAGTAACCTTATTTCCCTTCATTGTTGCACCGACACCTGCAACGAGTGTCTTAACAACACCATTCTTTCTTTCAATTACTTTCGCGTGATCGTAAGTGACGCCTGTTGCGGTAACTCCGAATGCTTCACTTTCCTTGGCGTGTCTGTACATCTTAGAAGAATTCAAAAGTGTTTTTGTGGGGATGCATCCCTCATTAAGGCAAGTGCCGCCGAGTGCCTTTTTCTCAAATACAGCGACCTTCATGCCTCCCTGAGCAGCGCGCTCCGCGCAAAGATATCCGCCCGGGCCTCCTCCCACAACCAATAAATCAAAAATTTCCATATTAATCTCCATTCCGCCGCTGAATGCGGCACAAATAGTAATCGTTGAATTTTTTCCGTGTATTAATCAAATGTGAGCCTTAGAGCCATCACATTACTTTGCGAGAAGCGCGGTAAAGTTTTCAAGATTACGGGCAAGCTCCTGCTGGAAACGTGATGCGGGTGCACCGTCAACTGCACGGTGATCGTACGTCAAGCTGAGTGTCATAGCCGGGTAAACGTCTATTGACCCGTCTGCAGCCTTTCTTACGCGGTCTGTTGTAGTACAAACGCCGAGGATGCCTGTCTGGGGCGGGTTTATAACGGGTGTAAAGGATTCTACGCCCAAGCTACCGAGGTTGGAAACCGTGAAGGTTCCGCCGCTAAGCAAATCCGGGCTGATATTACCCTCGCGGCACTGTGCGGCAAGCGCCTTGGATGCCTTTGAAATTTCAAGAAGGCTCATCTCATCTGCGCGGAAAATGGTGGGAACCATAAGTCCTCTGGGAGTGTCAACTGCCAAACCGAGATTTACGTGCTTGAAGAGACGAATATTGTTATCATCAAGCATGTGCGCATTGAGATCGGGGTGGTTCATGAGGGTTCTTGAAACTGCATAGAGAACAATGTCTCCGAGTGTAATACCTGCATATTCACCGCCGACTGCCTTGAGCATCTTACGGTATGCAAGAATATTGGTAGCGTCGAAGGAATTTGTATGAGTAAGTTGAGCCATTGTAGAGAGCGAGGTATGCATCGACTTGCTGATTGCACGGCGAATTCCGCTGAACTTCACGTCGGTGTACTCTGCCTCGGGCACTGCAGTCTTTGCTGCAGGAGCGGAGGCAACAGTTTTCTCCTCTACGGAAGCTGCTACGGGATTTTCCATCAACGATCTAACGTCACGCTCAATAATTCTTCCGTTAGGTCCTGTGGGAGTAGCAAGCGCGGCGTCAACACCTGCACGCTCTGCCAATTTCTTGGCTCTGGGCGAAACGGCAACTCTTCCGCCTTCAACTGTAGTTGTAGCGGCTATGGGTGCCACCTCTGCCTTATTTTCCGTTTCAGCGACCTTCTGTTCGGTCTCTGCGGGCTTTTCCTCGGCAACGGCTACCGATTCGGGACGAAGCGCGGAGCAATCCTCACCTGCATTACCAATTGCGCATACGTTTACAAGACAAGGCACCTCGTCACCTTCATTGTAGAAAATCTCAAGAAGTGTTCCCTCTGCGGTAGATTCGCATTCAAAACTAGCTTTGTCTGTTTCGTAGGAAAAAAGAATATCTCCTACCTTTATTTGATCTCCAACCTTCTTCTCCCAAGTGCCGATAATACAGCTTTCTACCGTAATACCTGCCTTAGGCATAACAACAGCATTTGCCAAAACAAATCCTCCTTTAAAATGTTTATCAATTTATTATAACATATTATAACATTTGTGTCAATAACTTGCAGCAAAATATAATCAGATCTTTTCAATAAATGTCAAAGTATTTTAGTGCCCTTTTCTTCGCATTTCCGAATGAAATTTTCAGGTAATGAGCCGTCACTGATAATATAGTCAACATCCGAAATTTCCGCAAAGGTGAATGGCATCAATCGCTTGAGCTTATCTCCCTCGCAAAAGACTACGCTGGTTCGCGCCTTTTGGATGACAAGCTTCTTTATCAGCATATCCGCCTCGGTTCCGCAGGTGAATCCTATATCGGCAGAACAGCCCGAAACTCCAATAAACGCGAGGTCAATATTGATGTTTTTTAACGTTTCCAGAGTGTTTATGCCCGAAACCGAAAGTGTTCTTGGATTAACGATTCCGCCGCAGAGATTTACGACAGAGTTCTTCAATCGGCAAAGCTCAAGGGCAACATTTGGGCTGATTGTGGTAATATTCAGCTCCATATCAGGCAGATTGCGCGCCAAGATAAGATTTGACGTGCTTGTGTCAAGAAAAATAGAGCTTTGCGGATGCAAAAGCCTCATTGCCTTTTTTATCATGGAGAGCTTTCCTGAGGTGTTCTCTTTCATTCGAATATTAAACTCGATGTCGTCGGGTTGACGTACAGAACGTACTCCTCCGCGATATTTTGTGATAATACCCATTTCCTCGAGGGCACTCAGGTCTCTGTGTAACGTCATGAGTGAGATTTCCGGGAAAAGCTCTTGAAGTTCCTTTATCGTTGCGATGTTTTTACGCTCGATATGTTTTTTTATTCGTTCCTGTCGAATTAGATTCATAATTCCTCCTGTTTTAAGGGGCTTACTTTATAACACTTTATAACATAATTATATCACGTAATCTACAACTTGTCTATTGACATTTTTCACAATTTATACTAAAATAATGGTATATGACGACTATTTTCATTTAATAAAGGAATGAATATGATAAAAAAAATTCAATATTACATAAGTAATACTGTGAATCCTTATACTAATCTTGCAATTGAGCAGTATCTTTTTGAGAACGTAGACAATGACACTTTAGTTGTGTATCTTTGGCAAAATCAAAACACCGTTGTGATCGGTAAAAATCAAAATGCATATTCCGAGTGCCGCGCAGAATTGCTTAAGTCAGATGGGTGCTTTTTAGCACGTCGTACATCCGGGGGTGGTGCGGTGTTCCACGATCTTGGAAACTTGAATTTCACGTTTATTTGCTCTACTGAGAATTTTGATGTTGCGAAGCATATGCATGTTATTCATGGGGCATGTCGATTGTCAAATATTAATGCTGAAATTTCGGGAAGAAATGATATTTTAGCGGATGGCAGAAAATTTTCGGGTAATGCATTCTACAACAGTCGCGGGCGATCTTATCATCACGGCACGATACTTATTAACGCAGACGTGGAGAAATTGGGCAAGTACCTTACTCCCCCAAAGGCTAAGCTTGAGGCAAGGGGCGTCAAATCGGTAAGATCGAGGGTTATCAATCTTTGTGAGCTTGCTCCCTCTTTGACCTGTGAGACTATGAAGGATCATCTTTTGTCTGCTGCCGAGACCGTCTATGCCCTATCCCCCGAAATGATTAAAGAGATTGATTGTGCGCAGATTAATGCTCTCGCAACGTGTTTTGCCGATTGGGAGTATATTTACGGTTCACCTATTCCCTTCAATCTTTCGTGCGGCGGTCGATTGTCATTTGGAAATGCTGAGATTGCACTATGCGTTAAGAACGGTTATATTACAGACTTAAAGCTATACACTGATGCGCTTGACCACGAGATCTCAAACACTGTAAGAGAGACACTTATTTCTCTACCGTTTGATTTAACGGCAATAAGTGATGCGCTTCTGAATGTGCTGGATCAAGTTGACGCGGAATCAATTGTTTCACTTTTATCGGATCAAATATTTTCATAGAATAAATTTGCTTAAAAATAATTGCAAAATGTCGATAATCCATCTGACAAATATGATTAATTGCATGTTCATGGCTACGGGTATATTTTGTAGATTTTCTGAATATACTAAGCCATAACACATAATTGAGGTGGATTATGAAACGATCGATGGGTTTGTGGGAGTTATTGGGATTTGCCGTGACCGCGCTTGGAGGAGCTTTGTTGCACTTTTTATATGATTGGCTTGGCGGGACAATTTGGATTGCTCCCTTTTCCGGGGTCAATGAGTCGACCTGGGAGCATATGAAACTTCTCTTTTGGCCGATGTTCATTTTTGCAATTGTACAAAGATTTTACTTTAAGGATAGACATAATTTTTGGTGTGTGAAGCTCCGTGGGATTTCGCTTGGGCTTATGTTGATTCCTATCATATTTTACACATACAACGGCGCAATTGGAAAATCTCCCGATTGGTTGAATATTGCTATATTTTTTGTGTCTGCTACACTTGCGTATATTTATGAGACAAGACAATTCAACAACAAAACGACCACATGCAATAATCCAAAAAAATGTCTTATTTATCTTTATGTAATTGCAGTTATGTTTGTTGTGTTTACGTTCATAACCCCAGAGCTGGGGATGTTCAGAGATCCGATATCGGGAAGTTATGGTATATAAAATCAACTCGCATACAAAAAACAGCTCGGCACCGCCGAGCTGTTTTTTGCTATTAGGTATTCTTTTTTGCCAGGCGCATTGCCATAATACGGTTCATTTCGTTATATACGATCATATATCCCTCATCAACTCCCATACCGGGCTTTGCAAGAATCTGATCGGGCTGTGTAGCCATTGCGCAATGAACGCAAACCTGTGCGGAACGATCTGTCTCGTTACATGTACCACCCTGGTATGCACCGATTCCTCTTTCCTTACAATAAAGAACAGCCTCGATTGTATTGTTGATACCGCCAAGGTCAGGGGTCTTGATCTGGATCATATGACCTGCTTTGTTATCAGCAAAGAGCTTGATATCCTCAAGGGTGTTGCACCACTCGTCAGCAACAAGCTCAACGTCGCATCCGCGGCGATCAAGCTCTGCGGTAAGTCCTGCAAGAGCCTCGATCTGCTCTTCTCTTGTGCTATCGCAGTCCATCGGACCCTCAATGCGGATCTTGAAGGGCTTTGCGATCTCGCCGAGCTTCTCGATGTAGTCAGCCATTGCGGTATAGTTCTTGTTGCCGAAGATTACGCCGATTGTTCCGTATACGTCCATGTGCATAACCGGCATATACTCAGCGTATGCGCGGTTCTCAAGGATACGGTCACGGAGCCATGCAACGTAGTCTGCAAGGAGCTCACCGTTACGGCCAAGCTTTGAATCAACGTTGTTGATTAGCGCGTGAGGAAGAACCTGTGCGCCCTTGATGATCATCTTATCGGAGTTTGTATATCTGTCATCACCGGACTGGGTGAAGATCGGAATGGGAGACTCGGATACAGAGCATCCGTACTCATCTGCAACAACCTCGCACATCATTCTGCCTGTTGCTCTTGCAACGGCATCAAGGATTGCCTGAGATACACCGTAGCGGATTGCGGTGTGAAGGCGCTTGCCCTCAACCTGGATAGCCTCCATCTCTTTGCAGAGACCTCTAAAATCATTTGCCTCGCGTCCAACGAGAACGGGCTTGATATACTGCTCAATTACAGGAATAAACTCCTCTGCGAGGAAAAGCGGGTCTCTACCGCCTGCTCCGGAGTACTGAACTGCTGCGCAGTCACCGTATGCAACCTGACCGTCCTCAAGGACGATCATAACAGAGATGGATTCACCTGCCTGACGAACAGCACGGAAGCGCTCTGTAATAGGCTCACCGATATAGAACATACCGTCATGCTTAGCGCCTGCCTTGATGGCTCTCTGGTCGTCGAAATAGAAGCCGGTGCGTCCGGCAGAACAAACAACATTAACTATTTTCATTTCTATGTACTCCTGATATTAATACTTGGGGCGGCCAACAAGCTTGCCCTTTCCAATTGCGTATACGTCGTCAACTACCATCTGGAAGCTTGCCTGACGCTTCTCTGCCTTTGCTCTCTCCTCGATCTTTTCTCTGTGGAAGTCAAGAAGCTCCTTGGAGAAAGGAAGGTTTCCGGGCTCGAGGATACGAACCGCACCGTTGTTATCGCGACAAGGAAGCATAAGTCCTGCATTTGCACGGCAAGGTGCAAAAGGAACGTCGAGAACGCCCGCTTCAACTCCGCGGCAAACACCGACTGCGATGTCACCGTTACCAAGCTCGAAGCACTTGTCAACGATTGCTCTTGTTTCCTGACGGATGATCTCATTCTCTGCCTCAAGGCTTGCATCCTTGAGCTCCTGATCGTAAAGCATATTTACAACCTGCTTTGTGCAACGGAGACCCTCTGCGTTTGCTTCCATTGTAGGAATTCCAATCGCCTCGTGAGGTGTCTTAACGATAACCTTTGTTGCCTTGGAGAGCGCCGCGATAACGCTACCGAAGGAAATTACACCGAATGCCATAGCCTCGTCTGCGGGGAATCCGCCCATCCACTGGTGAAGAACGGTTGTTACCTGAACGTCATTGTAGCCGTACTTGTGGAGATACTCCTCGGTAAGCTCCTCGAGTGTTCTGATAGCCGCAACGTCCTGCACGAGGTTTCCGCACTGACCGTATCCTACGGTGATGTTCTTAACGCCCTGCTCTGCCGCCAGAAGCGCCTCAATAACAGCTGCCGCATGGGAGATGCAAGGAGGAACGAGTGTACCTGTGAGAGGTCCAAAGGGCTCACGGTTAATGGAAACGCCCATTTCCTCGTAAATACCTACAAGGCGGTCAGTATACTGCCAGTCACGAATTGTACGCTCCATAGGGATATTCTTGCAGTAAGGAAGGTTGTAGGAGATACCGCCGCCCTCATAGCTGGAGAAACCACCTGCAAGTGTAATCTCTGTAAGAAGTCTTGCATCAGGTGTACCGTGACGAACCTGCATAGGAACGTTTACGCTTTCGATAACCTGACGGCACTTTGCAACTCCGTGGTTAACCGCGGGGAAGCCGTTAAGCATTGCTCTACCAAGACGGATAGACTCGGAGATGCCGTTCTCTGCTTCCTCGTGTCTGTTCTGACGTGTGTAGCTGTCTATTGTGGAAGGAAGAAGGTCTGCCTCGCCGTACTTTTCAAGGTACTGCATAAGCTTTATATGCTCCTCAAGCACGGGAACACCTGCTCTGGGCTGAACAAGTGTGCGTCTATCGCGCTTTGCGTCCAAAAGCTTCTTGGAGAACTGTCTGTTCTCAGGCATTGCCTTGTGATAAGCTACCGCTTCCTCAAGATCAACGTCTTTTCCTGTGGGCCACTGCGCAAGAACCTCTTTACGCTGGCTATAAAATTGATCGTTATCTAAACGCTTATTCTGAATATCCATGATACTCCAGCTCCTTTTTCATTATTCTGAGAGCCGCATCGGGATAATAGGATGAAAGCAATCCCATTGCGGCAAGTATGTAAGATCTGTCTACCCAAACGTTTGCCTTTCTCGGGCGAAGCGATTCGGGATGTGTGGGCGAAAACAGCGCGTGAGACGCGATCTCCTCTGTTTTCTCGGTGTGTATAAGGCTACCGCCTGTAACTACGATTTCCTGAACCTTTGTGAGGTTTTTGCCCTCTTGAACAAAGGTCTGACCCATCATAGTATATGTTTCATAGATACTACCCGCGTGGCGTCTTACCGCCTCCTCGATTGCACTTGATGCAAGTGCGTAATCGAGAGCAACAAGTTCTTTATCACCATCGGGAGTTTTATCTTTATTTTGCTTCAAATAATCAACAAGCTCAAGCACACGCTCCTCGCTAAGTCCTGATAGCTCAGCAATCTTACGTGGGGTGGCGACATCTACAATTCCCTGTATGCTATATCGCATACCAATGTCGCCCTCGACAGTACGCTTAGCGTAAGGCTCGGGAAGTCCCTTGTATACGGTGTTCATATGCTCAGGCATTCCGTCTGCGATTGAGTAGACGTCTGTAGTAGCTCCGCCAACGTCAACGGCGACGAGGTCGCCTATTCCGTGCTCGTTTTCAGTACCCTTTGAGAGAAGCTCCATTGCCTGCAATACTGCGGCGGGTGTGGGCATCATAATGTCCGACAAAAGCTCTGCGGCCTTACTTAATCCCTTGGCCTGAATTATTCGATTGAGGAATATTTCTCGTATTTTCTTTTGAGTGGGCTCTATTTCAAGCTTGCCGAATTTCGGCATTACATTTGGGCATACGTGTGTTTCAAAGCCTTCTAGTATACGCTCACACTCTTTTGCGGCGTTGCGGTTACCGGCAATGACAATGGGAAAATCGGGCTTCATTCCTGCAATCATTTTTGCATTGTGGATAATACACTCGGTGTTGCCGCCGTCAGTGCCGCCAACAAGCAAAAATATATCAGGATTCAGCTTTTTGATATCCTCCACATCATCCTCGGTAAGCTGAAAGGCGTATATTCCAACGACCTTTGCGCCCGCACCAAGGCTTGCAAGCTTTGCAGCCTCTCCGGTAAGCTCCGGTACAAGTCCGCTTGTCACCATTCTAAGACCGCCCGCGGCGGACGAGCAAGCGTAACACGCCTCATATTCGATCTTGCCAAGCTTTTCTTCAAGAATCTTCATTCCGTTAGTCAAGCCGTCGTTTATATCAGTCTCTATGGTTGTAAAGGATGCCGCTGTGCCAAGTATGACCTCAGCTTCAACGTCAACCGCTGTCAGCTTTGTATACGTACTACCAAAATCAATCAGTAGAATGTTTTTCACTATATATTACCGTCAGTCAAGCAATTCGTGAAGCGCCTCGATTGTTGTCTCAGGAGATGTTCCGGGAGGAAATGCGCGGTCAAAGCCCATTGCCTTGAATCTCTCTTCAACATCCTCAAACTTTTGCTTTCCGATAACGATGTTACCGCCAACAAGAAGCGGAATTCCCTTAAGACCTGCCTCGTCGCACTTTTCTCTAAGACCGCGGCAGTCAAGCTCGCCCTGTCCGTAGAGTGAAGAAACAACGATAGCATCTGCATTAGACTCGATTGCAGCCGCAATGTACTCCTCCTGGGAAACCATAACACCAAGATTTACAACGTCAAATCCTGCCTGTGTGAAGGCGTGATAGAGAATCTTGTTTCCAACAGCGTGTACGTCGGCACCGATTACTCCGATAACCAAAACCTTTTTCTTTTTTTCCATGATAAATTACCTCTTTATGATTAACAAAAATGGTTACAAGTTTAATTCAGCTGTTCTTGCACTTTTCAAGGTAGCTTGCTCTGCCCGTCTCATAGAGATTGTTTCCGTACGAGTCGATTATGACTATTGCAGGAAAATCAACTACCTCAAGACGGCGGACTGCCTCTGCTCCGAGATCCTCGTATGCAACGATCTCAGCTTTTTTGATGCAATTGGAAAGCAACGCACCACAACCGCCTATAGCACCGAAATAAACGGCACCGTGCTCCTTCATAGCGTCTATTACCTCGGGGCCTCTCTTTCCCTTTCCTATCATACCTGTCAAGCCCTGAGAAATAAGTGTGGGGCTATATGCGTCCATACGGTAGGATGTTGTGGGGCCTGCAGATCCGATCGCCTGTCCCGGCTTTGCGGGGGTGGGGCATACGAAGTAGATGATACTGTCCTTTATGTCAAAGGGAAGTTCTTCTCCTTTTGCTACAAGCTCACAAAGTCTTTTGTGTGCCGCATCTCTTGCGGTGTAAATAACACCTGAAATAAGACAACTGTCGCCTGCCTTCAGGGCTCTTGCATCGGAGACTGTAAGGGGAGTCTGAATCTTAATTTCCATCTCAGATCACCTCCGACTTATGTCTTGTTACGTGGCAGTTGATATTAACCGCTACAGGAAGTCCCGCGATGTGTGTCGGGAATTTCTCAATGTTCACTGCAAGTGCGGTTGTTTTGCCGCCAAATCCCTGGGGACCTATACCGAGTGAATTGATCTTTTCAAGGAGCTTTGCCTCAAGCTCGGCGTAATAAGGGTCTTCATTTGGAACATCCACGGGACGGAGCAATGCCTTCTTTGCAAGGTATGCCGCCTTATCAAAGGTTCCTCCGATGCCAACGCCGACTACGATAGGCGGGCAAGGATTAGGTCCTGCTTCCTCGACTGTCCTACAAACGAAGTCAATAACGCCCTCAACACCGTCGGATGGACGGAGCATGGCGATCTTGCTCATGTTTTCGCTGCCGAATCCCTTGGGTGCTACGGTTATTTCGATTTTGTCGCCCGGAACTATATCATAGTATATCATTGCAGGTGTGTTGTCGCCTGTATTGACTCTGTTAAGAGGATCACGAACAACGCTCTTACGGAGATATCCCTCACCGTAGCCTTGACGAACGCCTTCATTTACTGCATCCTCGAGGTTGCCAACGATATGGACCTCCTGTCCGATGCTCAAAAACACACAAGCTACGCCTGTATCCTGGCATACGGGTTGATCACGCTTATCGGATATCTCAAAGTTTTCAATTATTCTTTCAAGGATCTCCTTTGCCTGCGGCCAATCCTCTTTTTCATATGAAGCCTTGATACAATTCTTGATGTCACAGCTTAAGTGACAGTTGGCTTCTATACACAGTTTTTTTACCGCTTCTGTGATAAGCGAAGAATTAATTTCTCTCACTGACATTTCTCTTTTTCTTATTTTGCTACGTTATAGATGCGGTCAAGGAGCTCACCGTCTCTACTGATGATATTGGCAACAACCTTATCGCCCTTGACAAGCTTTTCGGGAGTTCCTGTTATCTTCTCTGTCTTTGCCTTAAGATCGTGGATGTCGATGACGGGAAGTCCTGCCGCAGAGAGCTTTTCGCGGAGGTCTTCTCTTCTCGGGTTAACTGCAATTCCACCCTGAGTTACAAGCACGTCGATGTCCTTACCGGGGGTTGAAATGCAATTTACGCGGTCTGTTACAATGGGAAGTCTTGCGCGGAACATAGGCGCAATGATCATTGAAAGCTTTGCGCCTGCCGCGGTGTCACTATGTCCACCTGAACCACCCATTATATATCCGTTGGAATCTGTATGTACGTTTACGTTGAAGTCAGTATCAATTTCGGTTGCACCAAGAATAACCACGTCGAGATTATTTACTGCAGCACCGCGTCCAAGTGTAGAAGCGTACTGCAATGACGAAATCTCCTGGTGTCTGGGATCATTTTTAATTGATTCAACAGCGGCTAAATCAAAGCACTGAACGTCAAGCAAATTACGGAAGCATCCCGCCTGAAGCATATCTACGAGATATCCTGTAATACCGCCGAGTCCAAAGCTACCCTGTATTCCCTCGCGGAGCATAATGTCCTTGAGGAACTTTGAGACTGCAAGTGAAGCTCCGCCTGCTCCTGTCTGGAAGGAAAATCCGTCCTTTAGAAGTCCCGATGCCTCGATTACCTTTGCGGCATGTGATGCCATAACGAGACCTACGGGGTCTCTGGTAATTCTTGTAGTTCCCGATACGATTCCCTTGGGGTCACCGATGCTATCTACCGAAACAACAAAGTCAACGAAGTTTTCGGAAATCGACCAGTCCTGCATGGGATAAGGAACAAGATTATCTGTAATAACAACGACCTTCTTTGCATACATAGCATCTGCAAACGCATATCCAAGGCTTCCGCAAGCAGATTTACCATATTTACCCGAGCAGTTACCCATTGTATCTGCTGTGGGGGCTGCGATAAATGCCACGTCGATAGGCGTTCTACCAAGTGCGATGTCGGTTGGACGACCGCCGTGTGTGCGGAACTCGATGGGCTTTTCCAAAACTCCATCGGAAAAATGTCTGCCGAGTCCTGCGGCAATATAGTTTGCGGCAATACCTGTTACGGTGCCTTTTTTGATATGATCGATAAGAGGAGCATGCACGTCAAAAAGCGAGCTTGCATTTACGTTTATATCGCGAATGCCAAGTGCGGAGATCTGCTCCATTACCATATTGAGAACGTAGTCGCCGTTTCTCAGGTGATGGTGGAAGGAGACGGTCATTCCATTCTTAAGCCCGGAGAGCTCTATCGCCTCGCGTATAGTCTTTACGGTCTTATTCATTATTCTTCCTCCCTTGCCAAGCCAAGTGCTCGAGCCATTGCGATAGTACGCTCAGCGCGTGCAACGATTGGCGCATCTATCATCTTGCCGCGCAAGGAGATTGCTCCCTTGCCCTGTGCCTTAGCGAGATTAATTGCATCAATAACCTCGTATGCGTAATCAATTTCAGCGATAGTTGGGCTGAAGATTTCGTTGATAACCTCAACGTGTCTGGGCGAAATGGATGCTTTACCAGTAAATCCAAGGCTTTTTGCAAACATAGTATC
>JAFWXY010000090.1 GCA_017522905.1 Clostridia bacterium | reverse complement strand
TTTGAAGAATATCTACTACTTGTAGAAGATTGGTTGATTTTTTACAATACTTCGAGAATCAAAAACAGGAAGAGGTAATTTCCTCTCCCTGTCTTTGTTGCGCCTTTTTCTTTTCTGTGAACTATTTGGGGTTCACTTCATTTTGCATGGCCGCAATCCTCCTTGCTTTTTTGTTTCTGATCTCCGCATGTGATTTTTCGGGTGTTGAAACACCGTCGGAAACGGCAAGGGCGCCGAGGATAACCGAGGAAATCACGGAGAATGAATCCGATGAGCCGCAGAGTGTGAATTTCAAATGTCGGGCAGACTCTATTTTGACAAGGACAAAAGCAAGGCTCTGCTTATGGATGGTAGCGCATACTGATTTGGGTATATCCAAAAACAAGCGGAATGCTTGATTCGCACTCTCATTGCCGGGATAGACAAATATATCAAGCATATCGCGTATTTCTGGCGGCGATGAATCAGGATTCACCGAGGAGGAGCTTTCAGAGATAATGAAGGTGATTGAAGGCTTCAGATAAACAAAAAAGGATTGGCTTATTGCAAGCCGATCTTTTTGTCGTCACCACTGATGATTTCTTAATGTATTGAATTAACTCAACCAACGGTATGTAGACAAGCCTGTAATTTTGTGATATATTTCGGGTGAAGAATAATTTATTTAGGAGCGAATGCTATGATAAGAGAAAAAGTAATTATAGGAAAAGATACGAAATATCCGCTGAAGGGCATGCTGACACTTCCGAGTGGAGCAGAGCGACCCGTGCCCGCAGTCGTTTTCGTGCACGGATCGGGCGCCAGCAATATGGACGAGAAGGTAGGCAAGCTTACACCCTTCAAGGATCTGGCAGACGGTCTTGCAGAGAGCGGGATCGCATCGGTAAGATACGATAAAAGAACCTTTGCTCACGCATTCAAGCTTCTGAGAGAAAAGGATATTACGGTAAAAACCGAGACCATAGAGGATGCTATACTTGCTACCGAAATGCTTAAAAACGATCCGCGCATTGACCGTGAAAATATTTTCATAATCGGACATAGCATGGGAGCTATGCTTGCGCCACGTATTGATGACGAGGGAGGAAATTATAAGGGACTTATAATGATGGCAGGCTCACCGCGCAAGCTTGAAGAAATCATGATAGACCAGATGGAGGATCTCGTGCGATCCTCAAAGGGTCTCGTGCAAAAGATAATGAAGAAGCAACACGCTAAATTTTCCTCAATGTTTGAGGGAATGTATCAGCTTTCCGACGACGAGGCGAAAAGAAAGAAGATGGGCGGCGGGGCGACGCTGTATTATTTCAAGGAAATGGGCGAGCACGACGCGGCCGCGTATTTGCGCGAGACTGAAAAGCCTATGCTCTTTATGCAAGGCGAAAAGGACTTTCAGGCTACGGTGGAGAGAGATTTCAATGCGTATAAGCAGCTTTTGTCGGATCGCGATAACGTAGAATTTCGCTTGTACGACAATTTGAACCACGCCTTCGTGCCCTCGGTACACGGCAATATTATGCTCGCAAAGCAAGAGTACGGTGTAGAGCAGCATATCGGCGAGGGGGTTATTTCAGATATTGCCGATTGGATCAAAAAGACAGTTTAATTAAATCATAAACACAAAAGGCTATCCCGATCTCGGGGTAGCCTTTTTATGCTGAAATAATGCTTTAGTCAAGCTCGCGCTTGCCTGTATAAAGCTCGTAATATCTGCCCTTCATTTCCAGGAGCTGGTCGTGAGTTCCGCGCTCGATTATCTCGCCCTGCTCAAGCACCATGATAGCGTTTGAGTTGCGGACGGTCGAGATACGGTGCGCGATAATAAACGTCGTACGTGATGCCATAAGTCTTGAGAGACCGCGCTCAATGTGGCGCTCGGTTCTCGTATCAACAGAGCTTGTTGCCTCGTCGAGAACGAGAATGGGAGCCTTGGATATTGCGGCACGCGCAATATTGAGAAGCTGACGCTGACCCTGCGAGAGGTTCGCGCCGTTACCCTCAAGCAATGTGTCGTAGCCGTTTTCAAGTCGCATGATAAAGCTGTGCGCGCTTGCTGTCTTTGCCGCCTCGATTACCTCGTCATCGGTAGCGTCGGGTCTGCCGTAGCGAATGTTCTCCATAACCGTTCCGGTAAAGAGGAAGGTATCCTGAAGCACCATTGCGATGTTGGAGCGGAGAGATTCGCGCTTGATATCGTGAATGTCAACTCCGTCAATGGTTATCTTACCCGAATCGATGTCGTAGAAGCGGGAAAGAAGATTGGTGACGGTGGTCTTGCCCGCACCGGTAGAGCCGACGAAGGCGATCTTCTGACCGGGATGAGCGTAAAGTGTAATGTTCTTGAGAATCACCTTGTCGGGATTGTATCCGAAGGTAACGTCCTCGAATATAACGTCGCCCTTCATGTCGGGCATATCTATTGCATTTTCCTTGTCTGCCGTCTCGGGAGCCTCGTCCATTACCGCGAATACTCGCTCCGCACCAGCTAAAGCAGAGAAGATTGTAGCGGTCTGCTGAGAGATGTTGTTGATAGGCATGGAGAACTGCTTGGAGTACTGCGCAAAGAGCTGGAGCGCACCGGGGTCAAGCTGACCTGCCGCCATGAGTATTCCACCCACGCCGATAGTAACAGAGTAGCTTATCATGCTTGTGTTATGCATGATAGGACCCATGATTCCGCCGTAGAACTGAGCCTTCATCTGCTTGTCGCGCAGATCCTCGTTGAGTGTATCAAATTCCTCACAGCAGGTCTCCTCGTGGTTAAACACCTTAACTACCTTTTGACCTGTAACTGTCTCCTCGATGTATCCGTTAGCCGCACCGAGAGCCGCCTGCTGACCAGTGTAATACTTACGTGATGCGCCTGCTATTTTCGCTCCTCCGATGGCGAAGAAGGGAATGAATACAACTGTAATTATGGTAAGCCAGATGTTTGTTGTAACCATGAATACGAACGTACCCACAAGTGAGATAACGCCCGAAACTATGCTCGTCAGAGAGTTGTTGAACATAACGTCGATGTTATCAACGTCGTTGGTAAATCGCGACATGACCTCGCCCGTGGGGTGAGTATCGAAGTAGCGTACGGGAAGCTTCTGGAGCTTTGTGAAAAGGTCGTTTCTGATCTTTTCGATCGCGCTCTGCGAAATAGTAAGCATTATTCTCGACTGTAGATAGGTTGTGAGAATAGTGAAAAGATAGATGCTGACAAGTATGATGAGAGCGGCAGAGATATAGAACATTACCGCGGTTGCTGTGGGATTGAAGCCGTCGCCCACCATTGATCCTATGAGATCGACCGCGCCGTCCTTGAGCGACACGATGGCGCCATCAAGAGCCTGATATATCGGG
>JAFWXY010000007.1 GCA_017522905.1 Clostridia bacterium | reverse complement strand
CATCCTTTATTGCCACGCTGTTCAGCGTAATGAGCATGTCTTTGCTCATTATAAAGATCACTATCGGATATCTTACCGATAAGCTTGGAATTCGGGTTACCTTCAATATGTGTATCCCGTTTGGTTGTATAGCATTAGCTACATTGGCATTTATGTCTGTGGATGCGCCCATGGGCGCGTGGATATACGCTGTGTCCAACGCATTGGCATTGCCTCTCGTCCCTACGTTGATTCCTTTGATGGTGTCAGAGCTTTTCCCAAAGGGGCTTTACACAAGCGTGCTTGGCTACTATATGGCGTTGTTTTACGTAGGATTTGCCTGCGGAATGCCTTTCATTAATATGTTCTACGACATATTCGGTACCTACAGAGGCATACTTGTGGCATATTCGATACTGCTTTTGGTGATGCTTATCAACTCAATATTTGCAATGAATATGGCTGCACGGGACAAGGCAATAACTGAAAGTACAGTAGTAAATCAGTAGAATTTACAGAATTTACAAGGAGACAATAATTATGAATTCAAAAATTTTGATTGGCTGGAGCGAGGTGTCTATCGTGCCTGAGGGCAGACGCGCAGACCTTGTCGGTCAGTTCTACGAAAGAATATCGGGCGAGGTTGAAACTCCTATCGCGGTGACTGCGCTTGCGATGGAGTGCGGCGACGAGCATATGATATTTGTCGCTTGTGATTTGACCTCTGCCAGTCATAATTTGCTTGAGGAGATCAGAGGGGAGCTCCCCGAGGATTGCGGATTCGATAAGAGTAAGGTGATTATCAGTGCAATCCATAGCCATACTACAGTTGGATATGCAAGAAGAGGAGATTCTATATCGGGATCCTCGCTTGCGGTTCTTCATCAATTTATGCCCGAGGGTGTAAGATATGAGCCCCTTGTCAGCGATGACTCCGAGGATATCATCCGCGGCGAAGAGGCAAGAGCCTTCCTCAAGGAGCGTATTAAGCGCGCAATCGTTGAGGCGTGGGCTAATAGAAAAGAAGGCATGTACGCGTGCGGCTTTGGCCGTGCGGCAGTAGGCCTTTGCCGTAGAGCCTGCTATGATGACGGCTCTGCAAAGATGTGGGGTGATACCAATATGGCTAACTTCACAGAGCTTGAGACAGGCAATGATTCGGGTATTGAGATGATGTTTACCTATGACACCGAAAAGAATCTCACAGGTGTTATTGCAAACGTAGCTTGCCCCGCACAGGTTCTCGAGCATCAGTGGTTTATTTCCTCTGACTATATGGGTAAGGTAAGAAGAAACATTCAGGAGAAGTATGGCAAGAACGTAAGCTTCCTTCCTCTTATTTCTCCCGCAGGAGATATGTGTCCCCGTGACCTTGTCCGTTGGGTTAAGGCAGAGATAGATTTCAACGACCCCAACATCACTCGCGAGAAGCTTATCGAACGTCGCGCAGATCCCTCAATGTTTGATATTAAGGGATGCGAGCTTGCTGCAAAGAGAGTCTCCACAGAAATTTTCTGGCAGCTTGATGAGGTTACAGAGTATGTATCCGAGACCGATATGATTCACAAGAGCCTGATGGTAGATCTTCCTTTGCGTAGAGTTACCATAGAAGAGAAGGACAATGCGACAAAGGCGATCAAGGAATTTGTCGCAGGTCTTAAGGGCGACACTATTAACTTTGAGGATGATGCCAGAATGATGATCCATGCGGGAACTATTGCAAGATATAATCTCCAGCAAACGAGAGATATCTTCACGATAGAGATGCACGTAATGAAGATCGGTGACGTTGCTTTTGCAACCAACCCCTTTGAGCTCTTCTTAAACTATGGTAACCAGATCAGAGCACGCAGTCTTGCAAAGCAGACCTTCCTGTCGCAGCTCACCTGCGGTGCGTGGGGATATCTTCCCACCGAAAAGGCAGAGAAGGGTAGCCACTATTCTGCATTTGTTCCCAGTGGAACAACAGGACACGTTGGTGGAGAGATGCTTGTAAGAAAGACCCTCAAAGAGATTAACGAGATGTTCAACTGAATAAAATCGTTATAAACGGACGGTTTTAATGAGCCTGCCCGCTTGGGCAGGCTCTATTTTCAACCAAATATAAAAAGTATTATTCCCGAAAGGAAAATTTTAAAAATGAGCAGAAGAGAAGAGTTACTTGATATAGTAAGAGATCTTTGTCATATTCCCGCACCCTCTTACGGCGAAAAAAAGAGAGCGGAATATTGCAAAAAATGGCTTGAAAACGTGGGCGCTACAGGTGTCTACATTGACGAAGTGAATAACGCGATCTTCCCCTATAACTGCGAGGGAAGCAATGAGATAACGGTTATCGCTGCACATATAGATACCGTTTTCCCCGATACAGAGAGCTATCCCGAGTACATGGAGGATGATGAATATATATATTGCCCCGGAGCAGGTGATGATACGGCGGGCGTATCCACTCTCCTTATGACAGCGAAGCATTTTCTTGAAAATAACATTATACCCGAAAAGGGAATTTTGTTTGTATGCGACGCGTGCGAGGAGGGACTTGGCAACCTTGTGGGCATAAAGCAGCTTATGAAGGATTATAACGGCAGGGTGAAGCAGTTTATAACCATTGATGGAACGACGGGAGGAGTTGTAAACCTGCCCGTGGGCTCTCACCGCTATGAGATAGAGGTAAGAACCGAAGGCGGACATTCCTACTCCAGATTCGGAAACAAAAATGCCATTCACGCTCTGAGCGAGATCATCAATGAGATATATAGTATCAAGGTTCCCGAAAAGGAGGGCGCGAGAACGACATATAACGTCGGAAGCATTGAGGGCGGAACGAGTATCAACACGATAGCGCAGAGCGCGAAGATGCTTTGTGAGTACCGTTCAACCGACAGAGAGTGCCTTGAGGTCATGAGGGGACATTTCGAGAGGATATTTGAGGCGGCTAAGTCCGACAAGGTTGAGGTTGAGGTCAAGCTTCTCGGAGAGCGTCCCTGCAAGGGAGACGTTGATCTTGTAATGGAAAGGAAGCTCATAGACGCATACAGACATGCGCTTATGGAGGTTACGGGTATGGCTCTGGAGTTGGGATCGGGATCTACTGATGCCAACATTCCAATGTCACTCGGAATCCCTGCAATATGTATAGGTGCGTTCGACAACTGCCATACCTCGCACACAAGGGAGGAGCGCTTGTTGAAGGACTCGCTAGAAATCGGACTCGACATTTCCATAAAAACAATAAAGGCTATAATTTAATTTTTGGGAGGCACGAATATGAAATTCACAGCAGCAGGAGACGCTTTGATCCAGCGCAGAATACAGAAAGATTATCCCGGATTTGAGGAGCTTACCCCCTATATTATGCAGGGCGATGCAAGATTTTTTAATCTTGAGACAACGCTCAACAGAGAAGGCGAGGTTTGCGGAAACCAGTTCAGTGGCGGCACGTACGTCAGAACAAATCCCGAGGTGCTTGAGGACCTCTACAAACTCGGATTCAATATGACAAGCTTTAATAATAACCATGCCCTTGATTTCTCATATGGAGGTCTGGAGGCTACTATTGAAGCGCTTGAGGCAAGTGACTTCGTTCACGCAGGTGTGGGTCGTAATCTGGCGCAGGCAGCTGCCCCGAGGTATCTTGAAACCGAGAGCGGACGTGTCGCGCTCATTGCAGTAAACACCTCGTTCCATGCCCCTATGATGGCGGGCAATGAAAACGGAAGATTTCCCGGCCGTCCCGGAATAAACGGAATTCGCGTATCCGAGCGACTCACAGTAAACCGTGAGGAGCTTGAGGTTATCAAGAGCATCGCAAAGAAGATGAATATCAACGCGACAAATGAGATTGATCGCGCAGAAGGATATCTCCCTCCGCTTGCTGACGGAATTGCGGAGTTTGGTGAGCTGAACTTCTATCTTGGAGAGGAGACCGCGCACGAATACATCGCAAATCAGTCTGATATGGACCGAATTGCAAAATCGATCTATGAGGCAAAGTTCCAGGCAGATTACGTAATGCTCTCTATCCACTCTCATGAGATCGAGGGAACGTCCAAGGAAAATATTCCCGATTTCTTGAAGGATATTGCGCACAAGCTCATTGATCTCGGAGCAGACGCAATCGTGGGTCACGGACCGCACCTTCTCCGCGCGATTGAGGTTTATAATAACAAGCCTATTTTCTATTCGCTTGGCGATTTTATATTGGAGCTTTACAGTGTGGAGGTCGCACCGGCGCCTTTCTTTGAAAAGCACGGCATTGACCGCAACGAAACGGTTCACGCGCTCTTAAAGCATCGCTCAAGAAACTTCACCGTGGGACTTATGGAGGATAAGACCATGATGGAGACCATTATTCCGTATTGGGAAACCGACGAAAACAACAACCTCATTTCTCTTAAGTTTATGCCGATTGAGGTTACAATGAAGGGCAACAAATCCCAGATAGGTCTTCCCCGAAAGGCGAAGGATCTTACCTTGGTTGATAGACTTGCCGAGCTATCAAAGCCTTATGGCGTAACGATGACCGTTGAGGAAGACGGCACGGTTACCTGTAAGTGGTAAAAAAAGAAAACACGGAGAACTCAAGGTTCTCCGTGTTTTTTTGTTGTTTATTTTTCTGTTTGGGGAAGGGACAAACGCTCTTTCCTTATTGAAATAACGCTTACACCTATCATTCTTATGAGAATGAGCGAAAGACCTATATAGTGATAATAGTACAGCTGCTCATTGCCGAAAATAACACCGACAATTATAGTCACGACTGTTGATACGCCTGAAAAAGCAGCCATTGTTGAAACCTGCATTTTGGACATGCAGTAGTTGTTCATTCCCGTTGCAATAACCGTGGACACAATTCCGAGGACTACAAAGCCTATGAGGTTGTCTACGTTGAAATAGGGATCAAAGTAGTGCAGTATGTCTCCGCGGATTATATGGTTGACTATGTTTATCGCATTGAAGATGACTGCGCCGAGTATTGCGGAAATATAGGTTATTTCCATTGGCGCAAATGCAGATGACGACTTGCGCGAAAATGCCAAAAACAGCGCGCCTGAAATGATTGTAAGAAGAAGGAAAATTATACCGATTATGCTGTTTTCTCCGCTTCCGGTATCAGTTTTGACGGCTATATAAATAACGCCAACGATACCAAGACCGAGAAAGAATTTCTGCAAAAGAGAATTCTTTTCTTTTAGAATAACGGCTTCTACAATGCAGCTGACTATGGGCATAAGAGAGAGTATTACGGCGGTAGTGATGTTCGTTGTCATGGATATACCCATGGTCTCAAAGAACATGTACAGCACCGGCTCAAACATAGCCGCCAAGAACAGGGATTTAATAAATGGGGTCCTGTCATTTTTGACAAAGAAATCCTTGACACCTATCTTTATTTTAATGATGCCGGTTATCTTCAAAAGCCAAAGGAAGACAAAGCTCATCAAAAATCTCAGGGCAAGAACGTCCAGCACGCTTGTCGAGCTCTCAAGCTCACTTGTGAAAAAGACTGACGTCCCATAAATTACGTATTTTAGAAATGCAAGAATATATGCCATGGAATGCCTCTGTATTTAAGTAAAGTCTATAAATGATGTTTAGTTAAGCTCCGCAATAAATTCCTCGACGTAATGAGAAGCAACCGCGCCGTCTGCGGCGGCGGTGATTATCTGGCGCATCACCTTGGTGCGTACGTCACCAACCGCAAAAACACCGGGAATGTTGGTCTTTGTACTCTCGTCGGCAACGATGTATCCCGACCTGTCAAGCTCAAGCTGACCCTCAAAGATCTCGGTCGCGGGCTGACGTCCAATGCTGATAAAGAGACCGTCAAGAGTGATCTGCTCGACCTCGCCGTCCTTGTTCTCAATTTTGATCCCACTCAGCTTCATTCCGTGGAGAAGCTCGCGAACCTCGCTGTTCCACTTAAATTCAACGTTTTCCGCCTTCATAAGAGGCTCGTGGTATATTTTTGTCGCACGCATAGTGTCTCTGCGAACGATAACGTATACCTTTTCGCATATTTTGGAAAGCAATAGGGCGTCTGCCGCCGCGGAATTACCTCCGCCGACCACGGCAACAGTCTTGCCGCGGAAGAGCATACCGTCGCAAGCGGCACAGTATCCGACACCGCGACCGATAAGAGACTCCTCCTTATCAACTCCAAGATGCTTGTGATCAGCACCCGTGGCGATTATGACAGTCTTTGAGAGAAGCTCGCCCGAATCGGTAACTATTTTCTTGGGATTTGCATTAAGATCAACCGACAAAACCTCTGTCTGCACGGTTTCTGCGCCAAAGCGCTCTGCGCCCTGCTGCATCTTAAACCCGAGGGAGAATCCGTCAATGCCTTCTTCAAATCCGGGGTAGTTGTCAATGGTTGAGGTCTGGGTCATCTGACCACCCGCCGAAAATTTTTCAAGCACGAGGGTCGAAAGCCCTGCGCGCGTAGAGTAAAGCGCGGCGGTATAACCGGCGGGGCCGCCGCCGATAATAATTGTATCAAAGAGCTTTTGTGACATATTTATCTCCGATTATTTAAGCATATCGAGGATCTGAGCCTTTGTCTTAGCGCCAACCGACTGATTTACGACCTCGCCGTTCTTAAGAACGAAAAGGGAGGGAATGCTCATTACGCCGAACGTGGTGGCAAGCTGACCTTCCTCGTCAACGTTGACCTTTCCTACCTTGTATTCGGGATGCTCCTCTGCAATAGCGTCAACGATAGGGGATACCATACGGCAGGGGCCGCACCAGTCTGCATAGAAATCAAGAAGCACAGTCTTCTCGCAGTCTAAAACCTCACTCTGAAAATTATCGTTTGTTATTTTAATTACACTCATTTTAATTTCTCCTTTTTTGTAATTTCTTTATTTTATTATATCCGTTTTTTTAGAGTTTTTCAAGAGATTTTTGTGAAAATTCTCGCGTTTAAATTCAATATGTTTTCCTGTAGAGATTGGCTCTGCCTGATTTCCCACTGTTTTCAAGTAAGCCAAGATCGCAAAAGGCGTGTACCGCACTGTACGCATCCATTCCGCGAATTTTAGAGACGGCAGAGAACTGCTTTACGGTAAAATCCCCCTCAAGCGAGTCGGGGATGAGTGATTTTATGTCCTCAACGCTTGAAAATACGGTCGCGCTTAAGAGATTGACAGGGATAAGCTCGTATTTTTTGTATTTCGGACGTGCGCGAGAGCGTTTTGCCGTATTTTTCATGTATTGCTCGGCTTCCATCATCAAAATTACAAGCGAGAAGCGCGGCGAGTTTAAGAAATCTTTTATCGCGTAAAGTTCGCATGCAATGTCGCTTACCTTGCCCTTGATAGGGGAGCGGTATCGCTTTTCGATGTCGTTTTTGGAATCAAGTACGTTCACCCACTTGGATTCGGCAATGGGGTGAATTACCGTTACGTTGTAAGGGGTATTTTCAAGAATCCAGCCTATCTTTTCGGTAAGCGGAGCAAGTCTGCCCGTCTGGATCTCGGTAACGGTTCCGTCCCTTAATATATCGGCTACAAATCGCCGTCTTTTCTTTTCACCCGAGTCCGAGGTATCAAGCTTGACCTCGTGATATGCGGGATCGGGGCAGATAAAGCGCTTTATCGCCGCATGCATCTGCTTTTCGCCAAGAGTTCCGATGCCGCCGCCCTCGTCAGTTTCGTCAAGACTTGCCGCCTCGCTCATAACGTCGATAACGATAGAGCGGAATCGCAGAGTGTCTGCGCGCGATAGCGCATATGTGGAAAGATTGTCCTTGTATTGCATAAAAAGGCAAATACCTTTCAATTATTTATAAATTTTTATATGTTTTCCGTCAATACTAATTCTATCACAAAAATACAAATTGTCAACTCTATTTCATTTATTGCTTGACATTAAGACGGGCGGCGGAGCTCAAAATAATAGCGTGCCGAATATATATAAAAGGTACAGAAAACAAAGGGAAGCTGATAAAAATGTTCAAAAATCAATATATTAACAGAAAGAGATTACTTGGCCTTGTGCTCTGCGCGCTGCTTACTTTGGCGATGCTGACATCTGCCTTGGTAATACCCACATCGGCGGTGCAGACCAAGCGTAGCTTTAGCGGGGAGAGTGTCATTTTGGGCGGAGTACCGTTCGGGGTCAAATTTTCCACCGAGGGAGTCACGGTCATAGGCTTTTCGGATATAGACGGACTTTCCAAAAATCAGAATCCCGCGTATCTGGCGGGACTGAGGGCAAAGGACGTCATAACCAAGGTCAACGGACGTGAGATAAAGAACGCCACCGAGCTTACAAGCACGGTGGAGGAGAGCGCGGGGCGCGAGATAACTCTCACCTATAAAAGAGGAAAGACCGAGAAGACCATCGGAATAACACCCATATATTCCAACCAAGAAAAGAGATATAAGACAGGCATCTGGGTCAAGGATAGCGGCGCGGGGATAGGCACCGTAACCTATATTATTCCCGAAAGCGGAGAGTTTGGCGGACTGGGACACGGAATATGCGATGCGGACACGGGCGATCTTATAAAAATGAGTCGCGGCGATGTTATGAACGTTAAGGTCCACGCTATCAAAAAGGGAATGGCAGGAACTCCCGGCGAGTTAAAAGGACACTTTGAAGCCTCTGAGATAGGCGACCTCTATCTTAATACCGAGTGCGGAGTTTTCGGCAAATTTACAAGCATTCCTGCGGGATGTGTAGAGAAGATCGGTGTAGCTGTGCGCGACGAGATAAAGGAAGGCGAGGCGTATATCGCATGCACGCTTGATGACGGGGTGAGATGTCAATATACAGCAGAGATCTCTGCGATAAATAAAAACGCAAGCGGCTCAAAATGCTTTATGATCAAGGTGACCGACCAAAATCTTATCGCCAAAACAGGCGGCATAGTGCAGGGAATGTCGGGCTCGCCCATCATTCAGAACGGCAAGCTCGTCGGCGCGGTGACACACGTTATGATAAACGACCCCACCGTCGGCTACGGAATTTTCATCGAAAATATGCTGGTTGCGGGAAGCGTTCCAACCGATATGGCAGCGTGAAAAACAAAGGCAATATCCGTGGAAAACGGATATTGCCCTTGTTCTTGTTATTTTTCGTCGCCTTGCGCGGCTTCATTTGAGATGAAGCGCATAAATTCCTGCATAACGCGGGTCTTGTATTTGTTTTTCTTGAAATAGAAGTAGATATCTCTGTCCGAGATGGCACTGTCGATTTTGTAGTATGCCATATTTTCAAACGAGGGCATTTTATGTACGAGCGTATCGCTGATAAAGGTCGCACCCATATTCGTGGTGGCGATCATATACGCTGTTGCCTGCTGATGGACCTCAAGCGCGATCTTGGGGCGGAAGCCTGCCTCGCGGCACATTTTATCTCCGCGGACGCGAGTGTCGTTGTTGGGCTTGAGCATAATAAAGGGAATATCCTTAAAAGCGGAAAGCTGTACTGCGGGACAGTCGGCGCTCTTATAGCCCTTTGTTCTTATACACTCCTCGTCAAGCGCGTATTTTAATACGCTCTCACACCCTGTGAACGCCTTAGGCACGGCAAGAAGTATTGTTTCCTCAGAGTAAATCTCACGGTCGTAAAGAGCGGAGTCGTACGAGCCGTTTCCTATTACCATATCTACCTTGTTTGCTGACAGCAGGGATTCGATCATGTCTGAGTTTCCGTCTATCAGGGTTATTTTGATGTCTGGGTATTTCTCTTTAAATTTGGCAATTATCGGGGGGAGGGTATATGCGGCGTAGATGTTGCTTGACCCAACGCTCAGCTCTCCCGCGTGGAGAGTATTCATATCGTTGACAAATCCTTCAACGCTTTTTTCTATCGCGCGGACGTCCTCAATTGCTTTTATGTATATCTTACCGAATTCTGTAAGACGTAAAGGAGAGGTGCTTCTGTCGAATATAGGCATACCAAGCTCTTCCTCTACCTTGATTATCCTTGCGCTCAAAGAGGGCTGGCTTATGTAAAGATTTGCCGCCGCCTTTGAAATGCTTCTTTCCTTGTATACCTCGTATACGTAATTTTTGTATCTGAACATTACGCGCTCCTTATAGTTGAAATGATATAAGTCATATATCGATATAGGTATTTGACTATATTATATCATAGGTATATAATATTGTCAATATATTGATTAAAAAAGAGGTAATTATGAAGGAGATACTTGGTTCAAGAAAGATGGACAACGTCCATTCAGACATACGCGGTCCGCTTTTCATTGAAGCAAATGAGATGCAGAAGTGCGGACTTGACGTGCTCAAGCTCAATACGGGCAACCCCGCAAGCTTCGGCTTTAAGATGGCCGAGGGAATACATAACGTACTTAAGGCGCAGCTTGAAAGAGCAGTCGGATATTGCGATTTCCGCGGAATGCCCGACGCGCGCGAGTCTATTTTGGCATATCATAAATCGAAGGGAATACAGAATATCGTTGAGGACGATATATATATCGGCAACGGAGTCAGCGAGGTGGTCTCCTTTGCGCTTCAGTCATTGCTTGACGACGGCGACGAGGTGCTCGTTCCTACGCCCTGCTACTCGCTTTGGAGCAATAGCGTATATCTCTGCGGCGCAAAGCCCGTGTATTACGTATGCGATGAACGCTCCGAGTGGAATCCCGACTGTAAGGATATCGAGTCCAAGATCACGAGCAAAACGAGAGCGATAGTTATCATCAATCCAAACAACCCAACAGGCGCGCTCTATTCCGACGAAATTCTTTTGAAGATCGCCGATATAGCAAGAAAAAATAATATTCTCATCTTCTCGGATGAGATCTACGACAGACTCGTTATGGACGGTCTTTCGCACACGTCTATCGCGGCGCTTGCCCCCGATATCCCCGTCGTTACGATGAACGGACTTTCAAAGTCGCATTGCCTTTGCGGATTCAGATGCGGTTGGATGATCCTGAGCGGTCCGAGAGCGGCTACCGAGGAGTACAGGCAGAACCTCGTCAAGCTGACGTCGATGCGCCTGTGCGCTAACGCACTCTCCCAGCTGATAATCCCCACGGCTATGGCTGATATGGAGACTCCCGCATCAATGGTACGTCCGGGCGGCAGAATTTACGAGCAGCGTGAGGCTACCGTGTCCGAGCTTGAAAAAATAGACAGTATCTCGGTAGTCAAGAACAAGGCGGCGTTCTATATTTTTCCGAAGCTTGACGTAAAGAAGCTGAATATAACCGACGACAGAAGGTTCGCGCGGGATCTTCTGCACGCGACGAATATCCTTATCGTTCCCGGAAGCGGCTTTGACTGGCAGGAGCCCGACCACTTCAGGATAGTAATGCTTCCCGAGCCCGACATCCTCAGAAGGGCGGTCTACAAAATGGGCGAATTCCTTGACGGATACAGACAAAAATAAAAACGAAAAAGATACATTTTTACACATTTGTATTGCAAAAAGCAAAGTGAAGTGATATAATTAGCGGAGAATTACCGCTCGATGTATATCTCTGGAGGAAGTGCCTTGGAATATTCATTTTTGGTGTGTGCAATGCTCTTATCGGCTTCGTTGAGCATTATGAGCTCACTTTTTGGTAAAAGAAACCCCTCGGTTAAAAATTCGTCGCTTTTGTATTCCGTTTTTGTAACGGGAGCGGCAGCGTTCACCTGGGGTGTTATATGTGTATGCAATGCCGAGTTCAGCCTTGATATCCTCGGCTATTCGGTACTATACGCGCTATTCTATACGCTTGCAATGCTTGGAATGTTCAAGGCATATCAAACGGGTCCCACATCGTTGACGGCGTTTATCAAGCAGCTTTCACTTATCTTTGTAGCAATTTGGGGATTCGTTTTCTGGAGCAACCCGATAACTGCAAATATTACGATCGGGCTCGTACTCATCGTTGCCGCGCTTTATTTCTGCTTTGGAATAAAGGCAAAGGGTGCGACAGAGAACTCGGTATCGATGAAATGGTTTCTTTACGCCGCGATGTTGCTTGTCGGCAACGCGGGCTGCTCAATAGTTCAAAAGTATCAGAATATGGCGCATCAAGGGAAGAACAGCAATATATTCATGCTGTTTGCCGTATTTATATCCTTCCTTGTCTGTATTGCTCTTTATGCCGGGCGCGACCGCTGTAAGCTCTCGCATATAAAGAAAGGATCGGCTATATTCCCGATAGTCGGCGGAATAAGCAGCGGACTTTTAAATCTGTTTATCTTATTGCTTATCTCATCTCCCATGTCGGAGGGTATAATATTTCCCGGAATTGCAGTGGGCGGTTTGATAATCACGATCTTGTTTTCAACGCTTGTTTACCGCGAAAAGCCTACTGTCTTTCAGTGGATAGGACTGGGGGTCGGTGCGGTCGCATTGGTATTTTTAAATTTATAAAGAATAAAAACACCGCTCACACGAGCGGTGTTTTTGTATATCAGCATATTGTTTACACTTGGAAAAGGAAGGGATGGGGACATTTTTATTTATCTTTTTATCACTAGTAGATCTATAAATATATGTATTTCAAGAAATTTTCTTGTACAAATATTTCTCAATAATCTGTTTGCTCTTTTTGCTTTTCGGCACGTCTGTGTTTTTCACTATGGATCTGCCTTTATATTTAAGTGAATAGATAATTTCATATTTTGGTAAATTATCAAATGACTCAAAGATTCCAACGCATATCACCTTAATTATAGAGCTGTATAGGATCACCTGTTTTCTTGTCAAAAATACTACGGTAATCTTTTTTTCATCAAAGAAATAATGAATCGGACAAACAAAACAGCCTACAAACGCAATCGCTGAAACAGCACCGGTAAATAATGCCCCTTCGGTATTATTGGATGTAACACAATAAATAAACCCTATCAGAAAAGCAACACCGATGATTGCAAAGCCACAAAAGAGCCTTTCGGTAACCGTATGTGATTCGCACGTTGTGTTTTTTCTCATGTAACAAATCCTCACTTAAATATTATCCAACAAATAAAAACGATCAGAAAGACAAGCACCACTGCTGCGATGACAAAAACAGTATCCCAATAATCGCGATCCTTACCTAAAAACTTCTCCTTGTATCCGTACACGGTACCGATCGAATAACGCAAAGCATCTATAATGTTATTTTGGCATACCTTCTTTACAGAGCTTTTTTCAGCCTTCTTTAATATCTTTTGAATTCTTTTTTCAACCTTGGATAATATCTTATCCTCATGGTAAGCAATTATGTGTGGCTCCTGTCCAAGATGCGCCCTCTCGATCTTTTTGAGAATAAAAGCATATTCTCGGCAGTCCTCGCGACGAAAACCCTTTGCCTCGATGGGACAGATCGTCAGAATCAAGCAATGATATTTATTTCTTTCAAATTTGTATAGCTCTTTTTCTTTTTTGAGATCTTTTGCGCGAGCTATTGAATTTAACAGTGCACCGGCACCGTGACCGCCCGAGCGCACATAAACCTCTGATTCAAAATAGCGCTTGGCAAGCAATATTTTGATCCCCTTACTTGAAAGCTCAGGGTCGTATTTATCAATTAATGCCTGTACCTTTTCTTTAAGCTCTGTCATTTTTTAAATCCTATTATCAATTATTGTCTATAAAATCCTTTATAGCCTTTGCTAATCCGCCTTTTTCGTAAAGAATCACATCGTCAAGCTCACGAAATGCATTCATGCCGTCTTCCTCGTAGCTTAAGCTTAGCTCAGCATCCCTGCGGGAGCAGAAGAAGACGATCCTGCGGCATTCTCGTCCCTCAACGTCGTCGCTGAACTTGTTAAGCAAGAACGCCTTTGCTTCTTCAACTGTCAGGCGCTGGTCGCAATCACTGTTTTCGGCGTCTTCGCCTTCGGTTACTTCTACGGGCACGGGCTCGTCATTTTCAACGCAATAGAAAAATTGCTTCTCCTCCTCGTCAAAAAAGAAGGGATCGCCGAAATCAAGCAATATATCCTTGTATACAAAGTATCCCCGACGGTCATATTCCTCGCTCTGTTTGATATAATCTACAGGCAGGTTATTATCTTTTATTGCTGTATATACTTCATTATCGACATGCGGCTCTCTCAGCCAAGTATATTTGTGAGGAAAATCTCTTTGATAAAGAGATTTCTTATACCTTGCATAGTCAAACGGAATAGTAAGGAGCTTATATATCAAATACAGAATAACAAAGGGCAAGAGGATTATAAAAAAAATAAATATCAAAGCATTTATAGCTTTGTCGCCGAATGTCTCCTTTGTTTTCATCTCCTCACCGCCTTTCCGTAAAATGTAAAATAATTATACACCTTTTTGCGAAAAAAGTCAACCAATACGTACTACATAAAGGGAAAATCGCCACAAAAGGGAATCACACCGAAAAAGGTGATGCACCGCCCAAAAGCGGTGCATCACCTTATGTTTCTATTATAGGATCAAATTACTTCTCGTTTCTGCATACGTCCTTGAAGTACTTGTATGTGTCAACCTTAAGCTCGCCGCAAGCAGCCTCGTCGCAAGCGATGATACCGTCCTTGTGGAGCTGAAGCGCACTGATGGTCCAAGCGTGGTCAACGCCGCCCTCTACGCAATGACGGAGAGCACGTGCCTTGTGGTGACCGTTGATAAGAAGCATTACCTGCTTGGAGTCGCATACAGTTCCAACACCAACGGAGAGAGCGGTCTTCGGAACCTTCTCGGGGTCGTTGTCAAAGAAGCGGGAGTTTGCGATAAGTGTATCCTGTGTAAGAGCGCGCACGCCTGTACGGGATGTAAGAGAGGTGAAGGGCTCGTTGAACGCGATGTGTCCGTCAACACCGGAGCCACCCATGAAGAGGTCGATACCGCCGTAGGAAGCGATTTTCTCCTCATAGCGTGCACACTCTGCCTCAAGATCCTCTGCCATACCGTTGAGGATGTTTACGTTCTCTGCGGGAATGTCGATGTGGTTAAAGAAGTTATCGTGCATGAAGTACCAGTAGCTTTCGGTATGCTCACGGGGGAGACCTACGTACTCGTCCATGTTGAAGGTAACAACGTTCTTAAATGTTACCTCGCCCGCCTTGTTCATTTCAATAAGTCTTTTGTAAACGCCAAGGGGAGAGGAGCCTGTGGGAAGTCCGAGAACGAAGGGACGGTCTTCCTTGTGGTTGTTGATCGCGTTAGCGATGTGCTGAGCAGCCCACTCGCTCATTTCTGCATAGTTTTCTTTGATGATAAGTTTCATAACAAATCTCCATTATATAATAATTTATTAAGTTCAAAAATTAAAGGATCGTTTGGGGAATCAGCCCTGTGCGTGACCTGCCGCTACTATCGCATCGCAGATAATATTCGCGTATTCAACACAAAGCTCCTCGGAAACCGCCTCTATCATTACGCGGATAACCGGCTCTGTTCCGCTCTGGCGGAGAAGGGCACGACCGTTCTTGTTGATAAGCTTTTCAACCTCTTCAAGCGCCGCGAGAACGCTCTTGTCGGCAAGAACTGCCGCTTTGTCCTTAACTCTTACGTTCTTGAGGTACTGTGGGTAAACCTTAACGGGCTCTGCAAGCTGAGCCAAGGTGGACTTGGAGTCGCAGATCTCCTCTGTAACCATGATTGCTGTGAGGATACCGTCGCCTGTGGTCGCATACTTTTTCATAATAATGTGACCCGACTGCTCACCGCCGATGGCGTAGTTGTTGTTCTGCATGCACTCGTAAACAAAGCGGTCACCAACTGCAGTCTGCTCGCACTTGATACCGATCTTCTCAAGGCTTGCAACGAATCCGCTGTTGGACATTACCGTGGCAACTACGGTGTTGTCCTTGAGCATGCCGCGAGCCTTAAGTCTCTTACCGAGAATGTATATGATAGCATCGCCGTCAACGATCTTGCCGTTTTCATCGACCGCAAGGCATCTGTCCGCGTCACCGTCGAATGCAAATCCGAGGTCGAGGTGCTTTTCCTTGACCAGCTGCTGAAGTCTCTCAATGTGAGTAGAGCCGCATCCCTCGTTTACGTTAAGACCGTCAGGCTCGTTACCGATAACGTACGTCTGCGCACCGAGAGCGGAGAATACAGCATTTGCGATATTCCAGGATGCACCGTTTGCACAGTCAAGACCGATCTTAAGCTTCTTGAAGGAGTTGGACGCGACTGAAATGAGGTATCCGATATAGCGGTTTCTACCCGACGCGTAGTCGTGGATGCAACCGATCTTTGCCTTCTGCGCGAAGGGAAGGTCCTCTCCTGCAACACCGAGAGCGGCGAGATCGCCGTCAAGATAAGCCTCGATGTATGCGGTTGTAGCATCGTCAAGCTTTTCGCCGTGTGCATTGATGACCTTGATACCGTTATCGTGGAAGGGATTGTGGGAAGCGGTGATCATGATACCGCAATCAAATCCGTCCATACGTGTAACGTAGGATACGCTGGGAGTAGTCGTAACGTGGAGCATAAAAGCATCCGCACCCGATGCTGTGATACCTGCAGCGATGGAGTATTCAAGCATGTAGCTTGAGCGTCTTGTATCCTTACCGATCACTATACGGGGGCGGTAGCCCGCCTTGGTGCAGCCCGAAAGCTTGTTGGCAAAGTACCAACCGAGAAAGCGACCTACCTTATACGCGTGTATGGAGGTAAGATTTACGTTTGCCTCGCCGCGGAAGCCGTCTGTACCGAAGTACTTGTTGTGCTTCTTCTTGCCTGTGCTTTTGAGCTCGATCTTATCGCGGAGAAGCTCATCTGTAGAGATATTGAAGAGCTCTGCAATCTGGAGTACCTTATCTATCTGGGGAAGTGCCTGATCGGTCTCCCACTTGGAAACCGACTGTCTGGAAACGCCGAGTGTTTCGGAGAGCTGCTCCTGGGAAATATCCGCAGCAGTTCTCAGCTGAGTGATCTTCTGACCAATTGTCATAAAATTAATCTCCTTATTTAATGGCATTGATTGTCATAATACGTCATTATTGTATCATGTTTTGGTCAAGCTTTCAAGCAACTTGACATTGAGATTTTTGCAACCTCAAGTTGCATTTTGTCGAAAAATAAAACGAATATCGACTATTTAAAGTCGAAAATCATCACCAAAAGCCATTTTTGCAAACAACAAGTGTCAAAAACGCCTTGGATTTCACTCCGACTTGTTTTTAAGAAAACGAATTATTCCTCGTTTTTTTCGCCCTTTTTCTCGGCATCGCGCTCCGCGTCCGTCTTTGCCTTATCGGCCTCCTTGGATGCTCGGCGTTCGTCCTCTTCTGCGCGAAGGGCACCGATCTCTCTGTTGATCTCGTCAAGCTTTTCTATTGACTTTGAGATCTCAAGCGTCAAACGCTCTGATTGAGATTCATCGGTGGATTTAAGCTTTGAGTATGTGAGTCTGCCAAGCCTTTTGTATTCAGTATCGCGGTCCGCCTCACGGGAAGCTATCTTAATTTTAAGGGACGCGGTGTCGGTCAGCTCGCGTGTCACGGTCGCGGCCTTGTCGGCGAACAAACCAACGCTTTTTTTAATATCGTTCCATGTTGACATAATTAAGTCTCCTTATTATCATACCTTACCTTCTCATTATATTAGATTTTAGTCCGAATGTCAAGAGAAGTATACAAAAAACCATTTATTTACTCTGAATATTTGTAAAAAAGGATGAATTTATGTATTTTTTGCAACCCTGAGGACACAATAAGAAAAAACGAAAGGCGTTTTTATTATGAACATGGAAAAGAAGGTCTACAAGAAATATGCCGACGCGCACGCGCCGTCATCGCCAATTTTGAAGAACTGCATCTGGGCGTTTTTTATAGGAGGATCGATCTGCGCTATCGGCCAATGTCTTGTTTTTTTATATAACACAGTCTGCGGATTGCCGCAAAAGGACGCGGGCACGCTTTGCTCTGTCACACTTGTATTTGTCGCGGCACTGCTTAGCGGACTTGGTCCGTTTGAGAAGATTGCAAAGCGCGCCGGAGGAGGTACACTTGTACCCATAACGGGATTTGCGAACTCGGTCGTTTCTCCCGCGATCGACTCAAAGGCTGAGGGCTTTATCCTTGGTGTAGGTGCAAAGATCTTCACCGTCGCGGGCCCCGTGCTGCTTTACGGGACGCTTGCGGGCGCCGTCTGGGGCGTGATTTATTGGATAATGAGCTTGTTTTAAGCAAAAAAGACTCGGCAAAAGGGGTGTACCCTAAAGGACAGTTTTGTAAATGAAATAGAATACGTTACCTACCGACAGGAAAAGGACGAAGAATTGTTAAAATTCCTCGTCCTTTTTT